>CBDUVB010000013.1:0-45110 GCA_965370555.1 uncultured bacterium | reverse complement strand
TGTAACTAATGTATGCCGAAGTCTAAACATTGTCACCTACTCCTCTACTCTACTGCTCTTCGTGGTGAATTCTCTTTGGCATCCGGCCCGCGTGAACCGAAATAAGAAGACACTACCCACTCGAAACGACGAAGAGTCGAGAATAAACTACCCCGCCACAAGAGGGCGGGTATTAATAGCATCACGTCACACCGGCGAAGGCCGGTGTCCACGAACGAACCACTGGATTCCGGCATACGCCGGAATGACGACATTCGCAGCGAGCTACAGTCGTAGCAAGCTGCGGGGAATCCAACCCGCAGGGATTGAACTTCCCGATCTTCCGATCTCTCAATTCCTCGGGGTTGTGAACTTGCGCATGAGGGCCTGTTCGACGCTCTTGGGGACGAATGAGGTGATGTCGCCCCCATACTTCTTGACCTCCTTGACGATCGAAGAGGAGAGGAAGCTGTAACGACCGGCGGTCATGAAGAGGACGGTCTCAATGTCGGAGTCGAGGTCGCGGTTGGTGAGCGCCATCTGAAACTCGTAGTCGAAGTCGGAGTTGGCTCGCAATCCTCGTACGATCGCGGCGGCTCCGACCTCCTTGGCGCAGTCGATCAGCAGACCGTCGTAGCTGATCACCTCGATCCCGCAGATCTCTGCCTCGACAAGGGCGTCCTGCGTGATCTTCACGCGCTCTTCTATGGAGAAGAAAGGTTTCTTGTTTGGATTGGCGACAATGGCGATCAGCAGACGAGAGAAGAGTTTCTTCGCCCGGCGGACGATGTCTATATGTCCATAGGTGATCGGGTCGAAGCTCCCTGGATAGATGGCGCTTGGTATCGGCATCGCGGGGTGATTCTAGCGCAATCGTCAGCGGTTCACAACATTCGTATCTCCCGGGCCGACGATCGCCAGGTTCATACGATCCAATCGAACAAAGCGCGCTATCGCGCGCGAGGTATCCTCCATACTGATGGCGTCCAAGCGAACGATCAGCTCATCCGGGGAGAGGATCTCCTGGCCCGTGATCGCGGCGCTACCGAGGCGAGCCATACGGTTGGAGTTCGTCTCCAGATCGAGGATCAGATTCCCGCGCAGCTTAGCCTTTGCGAGGTCGAGTTCATCCGGGGAGATTCCATCCCGCTCAATCTTGCCCAGCTGATCGAGCATGATCGCACTCGTCTCCTGTGCGTTGTGTGGGGCAACACCAGCGTAGATGAGCCAGAGGCCGACATCGGAGTAGCGAAAGGCGGAGCTAGAGACGGCATAGGCGAGGCCACGCTCCTCGCGGATCAGGCGGAAGAGGCGCGAACTCATCCCCCCGCCAAGGGCGGTATTCACCACTTCGAGAGCGAACCGATCCTCATCCTTGCCATCGGGACCGGGAAGGCCGAGGTAGATATGAGTCTGTGCGTTCTTCTGTTCGTAATAGTTTCGTCCGCTCTTGAGGCGAGGGAGTGTACGTTTCGTCAGGGCATCCACGTGAGGGGAAGCAGGGAAGAGCCCCTCTACGTGGTCAACGATCTCTCTCGCCTCGACCGCGCCGCACACGGCTAAAACCATGTTTTGTGGGGGATAGAAGCGCTGGTGATAGTCAACAAGCGTTCCCCGCCGGACTTCTTCGATCGTTGCTTTCTCCCCTAGAACGGGGCGAGAGAGAGGATGCGATTCGTGCCACAGCCCGGCGCTGAACAGATCGTATGCACACTGCTCTGGATCGTCGTCGTGTCCACGAATCTCCTCGAGGACAACCCCCCTCTCCCGTTCCAATTCCTCGGGAGCGAACACAGGGTGCTGAACAAGGTCGGAGAGGATCTCGATCGCGGAAGAAAGGCGGTCGGAGGGGAGATCGGCATAATAGAAGGTCGATTCCTTTCCTGTCCCGCCGTTCAGGTGTCCTCCGATCGCGTCGATCTCGCGTGAGATGGTGATTGCATCTCGTGACGGTGTCCCTTTGAACAGGAGGTGCTCCAGAAAATGAGCGAGCCCGGGATGGGACTCCGGATCATCGCGGCTTCCCACGTTGACCCAGAGCCCCACACTCGCCGAACGCGAGGAGGGAACTTCCTCCACCAGAACCCGCAACCCACTGTTAAGGGTTGCGGAGAAGACTCCCGGGTAGAGGGATTCGGTCACCAGCGGTCCTCGAACTCGGGTCTCTCCTCCTCCTGTTCCTGTGACGCCTTCTTCTCGAACTCAGGTCTCTCCTCCTCCTGTTCCTGTGGCGCTTTCTTCTCGAACTCGGATTTCTCCTTCTCCACCTCAATGCCCTGTTCTTCGAAGTGCTGCTCGTTCTCCTTCTTCTGTTCCTGTGGCGCCTTCTTCTCGGTCTCGGGGACGATTCGGCGGAGCTTGTAGCGGCCACGATCGTCGATGTTAAGCACCTCGACCGTTACCTTATCTCCAGCCCGCACAACGTCCTCCACACGCCTGACGTAGTCGTCAGAGAGAGCGGAGATGTGGATCAGACCTGTCACGTCGGATGTCAGTTCGACAAACGCCCCGTACTCGGTGGTGTTCTCGACCGTCCCTTCGATGATGTCTCCCACCTCAACCGTTCGTTCCGGCTTTCGTGAAGGACTCTTCCCATTTCGCCGGGTAGAACCGCTCTTCCCACGCCGCGGGGCACTATCCTCTTTGTCCCATCCTTCGACGACGCGGCGCAGATCGGGGCGGCCCATCTTGTCCTCCCCGATTACCTCGATCGTGATCTCATCGCCAGGTTTGACGATGTCACGCACGCTCTCCACGAATCCAGGGGCAAGGTTCGAGACATGTACCAGCCCCTCGCTCCCGTTCTTCAGTTCGACGAACGCTCCGAAGTCGACGATGCGGGTGACCTTGGTCTTTATCACCGTTCCTACCTCCAACTCCGAGGTGAGGTCCTCGATCCACTGTTTGGCGGCAGCAACGGCTTCGCCATCGACTCCAGCTAGTTTGACGGTCCCATCGTCCTCGATATCGATCGACGCACCGGTTTCCTCGATGATCTTGCGGATCATCTTCCCGCCGGGCCCGATCACGAGACCGATCTTCTCTTGCGGAATGCTGATCGTCTCGAGCATCGGGGCATATGGAGAGATGTTCTCGCGTGGGGCAGCGATCGTCTGTTCCATCTTGTCGAGGATGGCTAAGCGCGCTTCCCGCGCCTGGGATAGTGCCTGACGCAGGGTATCTGGACCGACGCCTCCCACCTTGACATCGAGTTGGAATCCAGTGACCCCGTCCCGTGTCCCGACGACCTTGAAGTCCATATCCCCGTAGTGGTCCTCGGCTCCCATGATATCGGTGAGGATCACGCGACGCTGAGAGTTCTCATCCTCAATCATCCCCATGGCGATTCCGGCGACCGGCTTCTTGAGCGGCACGCCGGCGTCCATCATCGACAGGGATGCGCTGCAGACGGTGGCCATCGATGAAGAGCCGTTCGACTCCAGGATCTCAGAGACGATACGGATGACGTAGGGGAACTCCTCCTCACTCGGAAGGAGGGCTCGCAACGATCCCTCGGCGAGGTAACCGTGGCCGATCGAACGCCGGCTCGGCGAGCCAACCCGCCGCACTTCGCCCACTGAATAAGGAGGGAAGTTGTAGTGGAGCATGAATCGCTTCCGCCCCTCTTTCATCATCTGATCGATGATCTGTTCATCGTTCCGGGTCGCTCCGAGGGTGGTGACCCCAAGGCTCTGGGTCTCACCGCGGGTGAACAGGGCTGAACCGTGCGTGCGGGGAAGGACCCCCACCTCGCAGGTGATCTCCCGGAGCTCGTCGGGACGACGTCCGTCGAGCCGCACCCCTTGCTCCAGGATTCCTTCGCGCATGTACGCCTCCAAGAGGCCATTCACGATTTCGGCGACGACCTTCTCTTGCTTCGCTGCTTCCTCCTCGGAGAGAATCTCGGAGGCAACCGAAACCACGGCCCGTTCCTTGATCTCTTTCATGAACACATCCCGCTCTTGCTTGCTCGAACAGGTACGCATTCCAGAAAGCTCCGGCCAGACGAACGCGCGGACACGCTCTTGCAGCACGGCTTTGGTTTCATCGACCGCGGGGACGAACTCCTTCTTCACCGGGTTCACCCGTGCGATGAATCGCTCTTGTAGCTCGACGAGCTCTTGAATCGTGCGGTGAGCAAGGCCGATCGCCTCGATGACCTCTTCCTCGGAGAGTTCGTTCATCTTCCCTTCGACCATGGTCACCGTCTTCTTCGTCCCTGCGACGGTGATCTCCACCCCCCCCTCTTCCTGAGCGACGGCGTCGGGGCTGACAACGAGCTGTCCATCCTTCATCCCCACCTTCACTCCGGCAATCGGTCCGGCGAACGGGGCCTCGGAGATCATCAGCGCGGCGGAGGCGCCGAGGATTCCGAGGATGCTCGGGGAGCAGTCCGCCTCAGCCGAGAGGATTGTGGCGATAATCTGCACTTCTTCCTTGTACCCCTCTGGGAACAGGGGTCGGATCGGTCGGTCGATCATGCGCGCACTGAGGATTGCGACATCGCTCGGTCGTCCTTCCCTCTTGAAGAATCCGCCTGGGATCTTCCCGCTCGCATAGAACCGCTCCTCGTAATCGACACGGAGCGGGAAATAATCGAGGTCTTCCCTGCCTGCCTGCACACCAATCGTAACCAGAACACGTGTATCTCCATACGACGCCAGTACGGCACCGTTCGCCTGCTTGGCCAAATGCCCCGTCTCCAGGGTGATTTCTTTTCCGTTCAGCTCAATACTTTCTCTGATAACCATCGTTTCCTTAGACTCCTCTGATTTCTAGTCGTTGAATCAATTCCTTGTACGCAGTGAGGTCATGGCTCTTGATGTACTTCAACAACCGTCGGCGCTGGCCGACCATCTTGCGCAAACCCCATTGTGAACTAAAGTCCTTCCTATGTTCGTTCAGATGTCCTGTAAGTTCTTTGATCCGCTCGGTGAGCATTGCGATCTGTACCGCTGCGGATCCTGTATCCGTATCACTCTTCCCGTAATTCTTGACGATCTCTTCCTTCTGTTCTCGTGTCAGACTCATTTACTCCTCCTATTGAACCCCGCTTCCGAGATGGGGTGATTACGCTAGGGGTAAACCATCGCGCTGGTGAGCCCTCATCCCAGGAGGGGGCCGATCAGTTTCTGTAGCGTTTCGCTATCCTCTTTACCTCGTGTTTTACGCGCTCCTCGTCAATCGTGAGGAGTTCCTTATCCTTCAGGAGGAACCGACCGGCGACGATCACGTCGGTCACATCCTCCACGTGTGCCGCGTAGACAAGCGCTGAGAAGGGGTCGTAGGTAGGAAGGGTCCGAATGCTGTCGAGATCGATCAGGACGAGGTCAGCTGGTTCGCCGACAGCGAGCCGTTTCGCCCCCATTCCGAGTGCCTCGGCCCCGACCCGAGTGGCCATCTCGACCACATCGCGAGCTGGGAGAGCCGTTGGATCCTCTTCTATTCCCTTTTCCAAGAGCGTTGCCATCCGCATTTCTTCGATCATGTCCAGGCTGTTGTTCGTCGCCGCACCGTCTGTTCCCAAGGCGACCCGTACCCCAGCCGCGCGCATCGCCGCAAGTGGGGCAATCCCGTTTCCCAACTTGGCGTTGCTCTTCGGACAGTGAACGACCGTCACCCCCCGCTCGGCGAGCAGTCTTATATCTGCCTCATCGACCCGCACACAGTGCGCGACCAGTGTCGGGACCGACGCTGTCGGGACCGAAAAGGCGCCGATCCGATCGAGAGTGGGAACAGGGCGCAACCCCAGGTTCTTCTGGCACCACTTTGTCTCCTCTGCCGATTCCGCCAGGTGTGTGTGAATGGGAACCGCGTACTTTCCCGCGAGGTCGATCGCCGCGTGCCAGACTGGTTCGCCACAAGTATAGATGGCGTGCGGGCTGACCGCGGTCCTGATCCGCCCGTTCGCGGCTCCTTCCCAGTGAGTGATCGCCTCTTCCGCCTTCTTCAACTCCCTCTTCCCATGTGCGTCGAGCCTCTCAGCGATGATCCCGCACGAGAGGAGCGCCCGCACGCCAACCTCTTCCACCGCACGCCCTATAGCGTCGGTATGAAAGTACATGTCCGCGCAAGTCGTTGTCCCTCCGTGGATCATCTCAGCTAAACCGAACAACGCCCCCCAGTAGACCTCCTCTGGGTGGAGATCCTTCTCAATCGGCCAGATATGCTCTTCCAGCCAGACGCGCAGCAAAAGGTCATCGGCAAGGCCACGGAAGAGGACCATTGGGAGGTGTGTATGAGCGTTGACAAACCCCGGAAGGACGAGCTTCCTCCCCCCGTCGATGACCGTGTCGTCGGCACGGAGAGGTAACTCTTCCTCGCTGATAGCGCTGAACGTTTCCCTTTCGATGCGAAGCTGAATGACCTTGGCCTCTTTCTCCGCGCCTGTGACGATATTCCTAAGAATTATCCCCAATCAAAACCTCTCTGTCTATCCATCTTTCCTGAATTATAGCTATTTTGCGATGGGGTCGCAACGTATGTTTCGCCAGTAGCTTCTTGCTCTCATCCTCTGTATACCGTTATTATATTGAGAACATGATGAATGATAAAGGTCAGCAATTGGGAAGAGAGGGAGAGAATCGGGCTTGCCAATACCTGCGCCAACAGGGATACGAGATCATCGCGCGCAATTGGCGTTCGCGGTTCGGCGAGATCGATATCATTGCTCGTGATGAGGGGAGCCTGGTCTTCGTCGAGGTAAAGGCCCGCTCAAAGGTCGGGTTCGGCGGACCGGAAGCGGCGCTCGATGTGCACAAACGCAAACGGGTCATCGCGGCCGCCAAGGCTTACCTGAGCGTGGTCGAAAGCGATCTCCCGGTTCGCTTCGACTTCGTCGCCCTACAGGGAGAAAAGGTCACATTGTACAAGGGTGCGTTCTGCGAGGAAGAACCATGTTTGCACGCTTACTGAGCGCTGTGGTGATCGGAATCGAGGCACAGTTGATCGAGGTCCAGTGTGATGTCGCCGGCGGTCTCCCTGCTTTTCAGGTGGTCGGTCTCCCCGAAAAGGAGATAACAGAGAGCAGGGAGCGGATCCGTAGTGCGATCAAGAACTCGGGCTACACCTTCCCTGCAAGACGGATCACTGCAAACCTCGCACCAGCGGACCTGCGAAAGGAGGGGGTAGGGTTCGACCTTCCGACGGCGCTTTCGATCCTCATCGCCTCGAATCAGATCAAGCCATCGTCCGCGCGCTATCTGGTCGTGGGCGAGCTCTCGCTTGACGGGGAGGTGCGCGGGGTGCACGGAGTTCTACCGATCGCTCTCTCCGCCAGCGTTGCGCACCTCGACGGGGTGATCGTCCCGGCAGCAAATGCTGTTGAAGCGGCCCTTGTCGACGGGGTCACTGTCTACCCTGTAGAGACCCTCGCCGAAGCGGCCGCCTTCCTCAGTGGGGAGAAAGTCCTTCCCCCGTTCACGATCGATCGCGAGGGAGTGATGCAACGGATCGCACGCGCACCTACGGTCGATATCCACGACGTCAAGGGACAGGAACAGGCGAAGCGGGCCCTCGAAGTAGCGGCTGCCGGAGGGCATAACCTCTTGTTAATCGGTCCTCCAGGAGCGGGAAAGAGCATGCTGGCGCACTCCCTCCCTGGGATTCTTCCTCCCCTCTCTTTCGATGAAGCCCTCGATGTGACACGGATCTATAGCATCGCAGGGCTCCTTGCTCAGGATACCCCGTTGATAACACAGCCACCGCTCCGCGCCCCGCACCACACCATCTCCTACGCAGGGATGGTCGGAGGAGGACATGGCCTCCCTGGGCCGGGGGAGATCACTCTCTCGCATCACGGCGTTCTTTTCCTGGATGAGCTCCCCGAATTCGACCGCCGTGTCCTGGAGACCCTGCGCCAGCCACTCGAGGATCGATCGATCCTCATCTCCCGCGCCGGGGTCTCGGTGCGCTACCCGGCGAGCTTCACTCTGGTCGGAGCGATGAATCCTTGCCCGTGCGGACACCTTGGCGACCACTTACAGGCGTGCACGTGCAGTCCCTATGAGATCAAACGCTATCGCAAGCGACTCTCAGGCCCGTTCCTCGATCGAATCGACCTCGTCGTCGAGGTTCCCCGGTTGACCCCGGAGGAACTCCTCACCCGCCCCTGCGGGGAGAGGTCGGCCGCCATCCAGACTAGAGTGGGAGTGGCAAGAAGGGTACAATGGGAGCGATTACGAGATGAACCAGGCCGTTTCTCCAACGCCCAACTGGATTCGCAGGAGATCACGCGGTACTGTTCGCTCGATAAGGAGGCAGAGGAGCTCCTGAGGATGGCGATCGACCGATTTGCGCTGAGCGCGCGTGCTTATACTCGTGTGTTGAAGGTGGCGCGAACGATCGCTGATCTGGACGCGGCGCGCTCCATAAAAGCGCAACACCTGGCAGAGGCGATCCAGTACCGGCCAAGCGACGAGACTCTTCACTGACGAGGAGGAAATATGATAGCAAGAAGGTTATGTATTCTGGCATGGATAATGATGATAGGGCTAGCGACCGCGGCAGTGGCGGCCGACCTTCCGCTCACCGTGTCGGGGATCGAGGTCGAGGGAAACGTGGAGATTCAGGCGAAGGAGATCCTCGATGTCGTCCCATTCCACGTGGGCGATACGATCAATGCGGACGACCTGAAGGAGGCATCTCAAGCGATCTTCGACCTCGGCTGGTTCAGCGAGGTGATCCCAACGATCGATGACGCGGGCTCGATCCTCTTCCGCGTGGTGGAAAACTCGGTGCTGAAGAAGATCGAGATCACAGGGAACGTGAACACAGAGCCATTCGAAGTCTTTGGAGTCACCCTCTTCCGCACACCGATCATGCCCTCCGACAAGATCCGTCGCATCCTCCGTGACAATGGGGTGAAGACGAATAAGGTCCTCAGCAACAAGTCAATCGAGGATGGGCTGCAAGCGGTGATCGATGAGTACGAGAAGAAGGGCTACACCCTGATCATGGTGGGGAAGGTCATCCCAGGCGAGACGCTCTCAATAGAGATCATCGAGGGGAGGATTACCGCGAACATGGTCAGCGGCCTCGAAACCGTTCCCGAAGAGGTTGCGCAGGAGATGATAGACCTTCCTATTGGTGTATGCCTGAAGAAAGCGTCGGTCCAGAGGGTTCTCGCTCGCTTCAAGGAATCGATCTTCTTCTCCGATGTGAATATCGTTCCTCAACAGGGGGCGACCGCGGATGAAGTCCGCCTGCTGTGGACCTTCACCGAGAGGCGGCTGATCGAGAACCCGATCGAGATCAACGGCATCACCCTTGCAGGGGTGACCCTCTTCCCGCACGAGCTCGCTGAGAGCTCGCTCGGTGAGATCCCACCAGGGTCGATCGACAACTACGCCCTCCTCCGGATCATCCAAGGCCTCTACGACCTCTACTACCGCACCGGGTACGTCATGGTCCGTCTCTCCGTCGGCCCGATCGAGGAGGGAGTTCTCCCCTTGACGATAGAGGAAGGAGAAATCGGCGATATCAGCGTCGCGGGAAACGATCACACAAAGAACTACGTGATCATGAAGACCCTGGGCATCCACGAGGGAGAGATCCTGAATCAGGGAAGACTCGCTGTTGCTTACCAGGGACTTATGTCGCTCGGTTATTTCACGTCGCTCGATATCGTCCCCGAGTGGGTCGATGACCAAGTCTCCCTCTCCATAGCCATCGTCGAGAACAAGAAACTGGGAGGGATCAATGGATCGATCGCGTTCTCTCCGGAGAGCGGGGGATTGGTAGGGAAGCTTGACTACAGCCAGAAGAATCTTTTTGGAACAGGCCAAGATCTTTCTTTCTCCTACAGTCGCGGGCTGATCGAGGATAAGAGCGCTGTCTGGAACCTCGGTTACAGTACGGTCGCCTACTTCCAGGATTTCAACCGCGTGGGGATCAATCTCTATCGCCGAAGCGATGAGAGGTCGATCGATGAGGATCAATCACAGACGTTCCTCACTATCGGAGGAAGAGGATCGGTGAGCTATCCGTGGGCCGACTACACCGACCTCACCCTCTCCTACAAGCACGAATCAGTAACTACGAGCGACGATTCTCTCTGGCAACCGATCGATTCCGTCACCATTGGCCTACGCTTCGATGATGTGAATAATCCGCGTTTCCCAACGGCAGGGAGTCGCCGCGCTCTCTCCTTGGAACAAGCAGGCGGGTTTGCGGTTGGCCCTGATTTTACCAAGCTTGACGTGCAATGGGTTCACTTCTCGCCAGTGCGAATTGGTCTCCCGTTTCTTACCGAGCGCGATCAAGTCATCGCCATTCGTCTTGCCCTAGGCTGGGGATACCACCTTCCGTTCTCGCAAGCTTATGATCTGGGTGGCCCCATGACGATACGTGGCACCGATGCTTCTCCTGTTCGACGGCTCTGTTACGCCAACATTGAATATCGCCTTGCGGTAGTGGAGGGGCTTACCGGGGTTCTGTTCTTCGACAGTGGGGTGAACTTCGACCAGGTAAATTCCGAGGGCGCGAAGGCATCCTTTGGAGTGGAATTGGGGATCGAGGCAGCCGGAATGTACGTGCGGTTGGATATGGCGTGGGTTCTCGGCTCCGATCTTGGATGGGTCCCTCACTTCAATTTTGGATTCAGCCCGATGTTCTAAGGGTGACCCGAGGGGGGACACCCTGTATAATTCAATTCGGTTTTTCTTGTAAAGCAAAAAAGGAGGAATAGCATGTCTAAGAACACGATGGTTGTCGCTGTTGTCGCTCTGCTTCTCGCGGCCCTCGCACTGGTCCTTCCGTTTGTCCTTCCCTCAAGCGGAGGAGATGAGGCCGCACTGAACGCCCTGGGTGATCGGATCACGAATCTGGAGAATTCATCGAGCGCCCCGCTCAAGATCGCTTACCTGAACGCTGAGGATGCCTTCAGCGTCTTCACCGATGCAGTGAGTGACCTGCGGCAGAAGGCGATCGATAAACAGATGGAGATCGCCAAGTTACAACAGGATTTCATGGCAGGAACGATCTCCAAGGATGAATACCAAAATACCAATGATCGCCTGCAAGTCGAACTTCTGCAGGCACAACTCAACATCGACGTCGGCACGATCGACAAGATGATCGACTCCTCGGGATTCAGTAATATGCGTAGCGACCTGCAGCGACTCAGGGATGAAGCCCAGCCGGTCATCGACGAGATGAAGAACCTGGTGACGACGGTACGCACGGGAGTGATCGATACGCAGGAGTTCGAGAATCGTTATACCCAGGTGAAGAACGCGTTCACCCAGCTCGACCAGCTCCTCACACAGGCCGCGACAGCGAAGATCGTGGAGGCCGCGAACAAGGTGGCCCTCGCTGAGGGGTACGACCTCGTCCTGCGCGTCAAGAACGTCATCATCTACCGCAACACGGCCAAGATGATCGATATCACTGACATGGTCAAGCACGAACTCAGTACGTACCTGTAAACGAAGATGGTGCGGGATATCGAGGCGATCCGGCGGTCGTTACCCCTGAGGTATCCCTATCTCTTGATCGATCGGATAGTGGAAGAGGGAGAGGGGCGTGTCGTCGCGCTGAAGAACGTGACGATCAACGAGCCGGTCTTCCAGGGTCACTTTCCCGAACCCCTATCCGCGGTGATGCCGGGAACGTTGATCCTGGAGGCGATGGCCCAGACAGCCGCCTTTCTTATGGGTCTAGATGGCAAGGGGATGGGCTACCTGGTAGGAATCGATCAGGCCCGCATCCGCCGAAGGGTCGTCCCTGGGGATCAGCTTCTCCTCACGGCACGCACACTGCGTAAGAGGAGAGGATTACTTCGCGCCGAGGTGGAGGGGACGGTCGCCGGTGAGCCGGTAGCAAAGGCGATCATCTCACTCGTCGCCGCAGGAGAGGAAGATGTGGGATAGCATCATCGAGTGCGTTCCTAATATCAGTGAGGGACGCCGTCGAGAGGTGGTCGAGGATGTCGCTGCTGCCGTCGCCGGACCGGGGCGACAGGTGATTGACTTGAGTCTCGATCCCGATCACAACCGCTCGGTGATCACCATCGTCGGTGAGCCGGACGGCCTTACCGAAGGGGTCCTCTCCCTGGTGAGAAGAGCGGTCGAACGGATCGACCTGCGCGAGCACCACGGGGAGCACCCCCGCATGGGAGCGGTCGACGTCATCCCGTTCATCCCGGTCCGAGGGGCAGCGATGGACGACTGCGTCAGGCTCTCCCGAACGGTCGGCAAGAGAATTGCTGAAGAGATCGATCTTCCGGTCTACCTGTACGAAAGATCGGCGACGAATACCGCCCGTAGGAACCTGGCCACGATCCGCAAGGGTGAGTTCGAAGGGTTCGCCGCAAAGATTGCCCTTCCTGAGTGGGAACCTGATTTTGGCCCCAAAGAGATCCATCCGAGTGCTGGCGTCGTCGCGGTCGGCGCGCGAGAGTTCCTTATCGCCTATAACATCAACCTCGCCACCTCCGATCTTGCAGTGGCAAAAGAGATCGCCTCTGCGGTCCGTTCTTCGAGCGGGGGTCTGCGCTACGTCAAGGCACTCGGATTTCCGCTCGCCGAGAAGGGGATCGTACAGGTATCGATGAACCTGACGAACTTCAAGAAGACCCCTATTTTGCGGGTCTTCGATCTTGTGAAACGCGAGGCAGAGCGCCGCGGGGTGTTGGTCGCGGGAAGCGAGATCGTGGGAACGCTCCCCCGTCAGGCCCTCTATGGCGTAGCATCGGCAGCATTGCAGATCAAGGGGTTCTCCTCGCAACTCGTGCTCGAGGAGCGAATCGAGAACGCGCTACGTTGAAGATCGCTGGGCAAGAGGTCGAAGGCGCTGCAGTCCTTGGCTATGCCCGTACCGGCAGGGCGACGACGCAGTTCCTCCTCAATCACGGTGTCCGCCCGTTTGTGAGCGACTCCGGGCCGCTCTCAAAGGAAGACCGTGCCGAGCTTGAAACGCAAGATGTTCAATACGAAGAATGTGGACACACCGAGGCAATCCTTACAGATTCCAATCTCATCGTCTTGAGTCCAGGGGTGAAGCCGAACCTGCCTCTCCTCATCGAGGCAGGAAAGAGCGGGATCCCGATCCTCTCCGAACTCGATCTTGCTGCGGAGGTCTGTAGGTCCACTCAATGTATCGCAATCAGCGGAACGAACGGGAAGAGCACGACCGTGCGCCTCACAGAAGCGCTCCTGCGGATATCCTGTAAGAAGGTTCTGGTTGCGGGGAACATCGGAATTCCGTTCATCTCCATCGTCGATCAGGTTCTGGATACCGATGTGGTTGTCCTCGAGGTCTCAAGCTTCCAACTCGAACAGAGCGAGTCCTTTCACCCACGGGTCGCGGTTCTCCTGAACATAACCCCGGATCACCTCGACCGCCATAAGACGATCGCTGCCTATACCGTGGCAAAGGGACGCCTCTTCCGACGTCAGACGCGCGAGGATACCGCAATCCTTCCCAGCGACCTTATCGCAACCTTCCCGGAGATCAGAGCGCAAAAGGTCCTCTTCGATCGGGTAGAGCTTCCGCCCTCTCCCTTTCTCGCCAATCTCTCGCCGCACAACCGGGAGAATCTGAAGGCAGCTGTCGCGGCCTGTCGCGCCCTCCTTCCCAATCTCGATACCGGTTCGATCCGGTTCGATGATCTCAAAGAGGCGTTCGCTCTTCCGTATCGCCTGCAAGAAGAGGGAGAAGTGAACGGGATCAGAGCGATCAACGACTCCAAGTCGACGAATGCTGCCTCCACCCTAGTCGCTCTGCAGAGCGTGGATAGGCCTGTCATCCTCCTCCTCGGGGGTAGGTACAAGGGGGCCGGGTACGAACTACTCGCGGCCGCCATTTTGGAGCGACCGGTGCGGAAGGTAATCCTCTATGGGGAAGCTGCCTCTTCTCTGCATGAGATACTGAAGAAAGCAGGGTACGCCTCGATCGCACTCGCGAGTAACCTTTCCCAAGCCGTCGACATCGCGTTCCATAGCACGCGCAGCGAGGACGTTCTCCTCTTCTCGCCGGCCTGCTCGAGCTACGACCAGTATTCGAACTACATCGAGCGCGGCAAGGATTTCACCCGCCTCATTCAAAGCCACCGACTCTGAGCACGACCAGCACAACAAGATATTCATCACCTCTTATTCAGTGACACCTGTACGGTCTTCGGGGAGCGAATTATATCCCTCGCTGCGACACCCTTCCTTTCGTGCACAGGACAACTGCCGTATTGATAGGAGGCAGCGAGCGCGTGGGCTTTTAAAGAGGGCGACGGAGGCGTTACGTGGAGAGACGAGTCGATCGGGGGACCGTAGTCACTACCGCACTTCTACTCCTTTATGGCCTGGTGATGGTCTACAGTGCCAGCTCTCCGTTCTCTCTCCGTCACTTCGGGAGCGGTAGCTATCTTTTCCTCAAGCAGCTGATCTCGGCCGGAATAGGGGTGGGTTTTCTCGTCCTCCTCTCCCACATTGACTACCACCGACTACGCCAGATCGATGATATCCTCCTCATCGGAGCGTTTCTCCTGACCGCGTTGACCGTGCTCCCCTTACAGATTAGCAATGGGAGGTGGCTACACCTGGCGGGATTTACCGTACAACCTACCGAACTGCTGAAGTTCGCGCTAATCGTCTACCTGGCAGCGACCATAGAACGGAAGATGGAACGCATTCGATCGTTCTCCGAGGGTGTTCTTCCGTTCGTCGTCGTCCTGCTCATCCTGGCAGCAGTAGTGATGAACCAACCGGACCTAGGCATGATCCTCGTCTTTAGCGCCCTGACTGCAGTGATGCTCTTCCTGGGAGGGGCGAGGATCGTCCACCTGGCCCTTATCACCCTGTCGAGCCTTCCATTTGTCTACCTGGCGATCCTCATCGCGCCTTACCGTCTCGCCCGTCTGCTCTCCTTCTTCCATCCCCAGGCCTACAGCACCTCCTCGGGGTATCAGATCATTCAATCTCTCGTGGCAATCGGGTCGGGAGGGATCTTCGGACGCGGGTTGGGGGCGTCACGTGCCAAGCTCTTCTACCTTCCACAGTCCCACAACGATTTTATCTTCGCGATCACCGCCGAGGAACTGGGGTTGATCGGAGCGTCCATCCTGATCGGTCTCTTCGCCCTCTTCGCCTGGCGTGCGTTCGCCGTGGCGAGCCAGGCTCCGGATCCATTCGGGCGTCTTTTGGCGTTGGGAATCGGATTTAGCATCTCCTTCCAAGTACTCCTCAACATGGGGGTGGCAGTCGGGCTCCTCCCGGTAACTGGACTAACCCTCCCATTTATTAGTAACGGTGGATCTTCGCTTCTCATTACGCTTTCCATGGTTGGCGTTCTGCTCAATATCTCGAAACAAGGAGTATCATGATGCGTGTTCTGATTGCTGGTGGAGGAACAGGGGGGCATTTCTACCCCGCTTTAGCCGTGATGGAAGAGTTCTCGCAGCGGGAACCGGGGGCGAGGCTCGCCTACATCGGGACACGCCACGGGATCGAGGGGCGTATCCTCCCCTCCTATTCCTGGATTCGTTTCTTCCCGATCCACGCTCGCGGGCTCGAACGCGGAAACCTTTGGCAGAATCTATACGCGATCGCCCTCCTCTCCTTGGCCTTCCTGGAGACGTTTATCGCGATCGTGCGCTTCCGTCCGCAGATCATAATCGGGATGGGAGGATACGCCTCTTTCCCGGGCGTCCTCCTCGGTTCTCTGCTGGGGAGGGTTATTCCGATACGAACGGTCATCCACGAACAGAACGCGATCGCAGGCCTGACAAACCGGATCCTCGCCCCATTCGTCGACAAGGTACTCGTCTCCTACTCCCAGTCGAAAGCAAGTTTTCCCCGTGCCCGACGCATCGCGGTCACTGGAAACCCGATTCGCAAGGAATTCCTCCTCGCCAAACGAACTGCGGAGGCCTACCAACGATTCGACCTCGATCCGGACAAGCAGACCGTTCTCGTCTTCGGCGGCTCGCATGGATCGGCGGCGCTCACGACCGCGATCATTCGAGCAAAGGGATCGATCGCCAAGAGCGAGAGGCTGCAAGTTCTCCTCGTCACCGGGAAGAGCGGGGAAGAACGCGCGATCAGGGAGGAATTCAACCGCGCCGGGGTGCACAATATCGTTGTTCGCCAGTATATCGAGAGGATGGGCGAGGCGTTCGCCGTGGCTGATCTTGTCGTCTCCCGTGCCGGTGCCACAACGCTCGCGGAGATCACATCATGTGGGAAGCCGGCCCTCCTCGTCCCGTGGGGTGGGGCAGCTGGCGGACACCAGTGGGAGAACGCGCGCGTCCTTAGAGAGGAAAAAGCATGTGCATTGGTGAATGAAGCGGATATTCTAAAGCATGGATTGGCGGAACTGATCTGCCAGATGATAGGGGACCGCGAGGCCCTCACCAGGATGGCGCACAATTCCATGCGCATGGGAAAACGCCAGGCAACCACGTTGATCCTGGGAGAGATCATGACGCTTGTTGAGGGGGCACGGACGTGATTAACGCGGGGAAGAGGTACCACTTTATCGGAATCGGCGGATCAGGGATGAGCAGCCTCGCCACGGTGATGCTCGCCGGCGGGAGTAAGATCTTTGGGTCGGACTTGCGTGAAAACGCGGAGACCTTACGCCTCCGTCGGAAAGGGGCGACGATCCACCTCGGACACGATGAGCGCTTTCTCGATGAGGAAGGAATCGATGAGGTGATCGTCTCCTCGGCGATCGGGACGGAGAACGTGGAACTCCAGGCTGCGATGAGGAACAAGCTCCCTGTCGTACGTCGTCTGCACGCGCTGGCAACTCTCCTTCACGGCTACACGAGTATCGGAATTGCAGGGACGCACGGAAAGACAACGACCACAGCGATGGTCGCCACGATCCTGCGCCAGGCGGGGAAGGATCCGAGTTACTTGGTCGGGGCCCACTGCGCCGGACTAGGCGGGAACGCGCACCTCGGCAATGGCGGTCTCTTCGTCACCGAGGTCGATGAAAGCGACGGCCTCTTCCTTGCGCTTCACCCTACGATCGGCGTTCTCAACAACATCGGTCGCGACCACCTGGACACCTACAGAAGCCTTGATGGGATCGTTCAGAGCTTCACCAAGTATATCCGTCAATCGGAGAGGGCCGTACTGGCGATCGACGACGAAAATGTGCGGGTGCTGGCAGAATCGTTCCCTGACGCTCTGACCGTTGGGCTCTCTCCGCTTGCCGATCTGCAGGCGAGGGATATCCGCCACCACCACTTCCACACCACCTTCAAACTCGTCTATCAGGGGGAAGAGATCGGACCGGTTTTCCTCCCGGCTCCTGGGGATCACAACGTGAGAAATGCTCTCTGCGCGATCGGGGCCGCTTTCCTTGCAGGAGTTTCGCTTGCAGAGGCCGCATCGGCCCTGGACTCGTTCCTCCTCCCGCAACGGCGGTTCCAGCTTCTGGAAGAAAACGGGGTTACCGTAGTCGATGATTACGCCCACCTCCCGGAGGAGATCGAGGCGACCCTGCAGGCGATTCGTTCTGGCTGGGAGAAGCGACGGGTCGTCGCGATCTTTCAGCCCCACCGCTATAGCCGCACCCAAGCAATCGGCGATGAGTTTGGCAAGGCATTCCACCTTGCAGATACAGTTGTCGTGACCCCGATCTATCCCGCCTACGAGGATCCGATCCCCGGCGTCTCGTCGCAAGGGATCGTCCGAGCGATCACCCGTTCCACCGGGGCGCAACCCTATCTCATACATGATAAGGAGAAGGTGGTCTCCTTTCTCAAGAGGTATATCGAACCGGGAGACTTTATCATCAGTTTCGGAGCCGGGGACATCTGGACAGTCACAGAAGAGTTATCGTGCTTCCTTACGGAGGGGAGCTTCTGCCTCGCTTAAGTCGCTCGGATTGGGAATCCCGCTTCGCCCCATTTCCGATTGAGATCCGCCTTGATGAGCTCCTTTGCACGCACACCACAATCGAGATCGGAGGACCGTGTCACTGCTTCCTCCTCCCAGAGAGCACGGACGCGCTGATCGCGTCCATCCGGGTCTGCAAGGAAGAGGAGATTCCCTACCGGTTCCTCGGTGCAGGATCGAACGTCCTGTTCGCCGATTCAGGCTATTCGGGCGTCATCATCGCGACCGAACGGCTCGTAGGAAGCACCGTCCATGGGGATCGCGTCGAGGTTCTCTGCGGCGAACCACTCCCTTCTCTGCTCGCAACCGTCGCGCGAACGGGGGAGCAATCTCTCGGATTCCTCGCGGGGATTCCCGGCTCCCTGGGGGGGGCAATCGCAATGAACGCGGGGATTCCAGCCCACTCGATTGGCGATATAGTTGATCGAGTAGCCGTTCTCGACACGCACAACGACGTACGGATTCTTAATGCCGAGGAATGTCATTTCGGCTACCGGGAGAGCAAGATCCGCGCGGAACGCCTCCCCGTCCTCTGGGCAAGCCTACGCCTGGATGAGGAGCCTTACGACTACGACGCTATTCTCGCTCATCGTCGTGCAACCCAACCGATCTCGGAACGGAGTTCGGGGTGCGTGTTCAAGAACCCACCAAATCTCTCCTCTGGCCAACTGATCGAGGAATGTGGGTTAAAGGGGTTTCGGGTTGGAATGGCCAAGGTGTCTGAAAAACATGCTAATTTCATCCTTAACCTTGGAGGGGCAAAGGAGGCTGAGATCCGCAAATTAATTGACATTGTGTACCAAAAGGTGTATAAAAGTTTCCATATCTCGCTTGAATTGGAGCTCGAGGTTATTGACGGGTGAACGAGGGGGAACCGAAAAGAGACGTTTTTCGTTGGGTCGTTATTATAGGGGGGGTTCTTATCGCTGCTGCTGTCATCGCCCTGTATGCACCTTGCTTATATCTCCTTGATCTACGGGATATTGAGGTGAACGGGAATCATTATATCTCGACCGAAGAGATTGAATATGTCGCCGGTTTCTCAATAGGGGAGAACCTTCTGACCGCGCCGATAGATCGAGCAAGGACAGCCCTTTCCTCTCTCCCCTGGCTAAAAGATATCTCCATAAAGCGCCTCTATCCCCACACACTTGTAATCACTGTCCAGGAGCGTGCGCCAATCGCGGTGACCGCCGTTCCTCATGAGCGACGTCTTCTGGTGATCGGGGAAGGCGGGATTATCGTTCAACGGACGACCGAGATGAATCCGCAAGCCCTGGCAGTGTTCGGGGCCGATCTCACAGGCGCGGACCTCGGGAGCTACTTTGTGGACAATCGTGTGACTGCGACACTCGAATATATCTACAAGAAGGATTTTGAAGACGGAATCCTTCGACGCATCGATTTTTCCGATCCGACTCGGGTCACGCTCCAGGGTGAGGGGGATGTGACGATCATGCTTGGAGCCCTTGACGGAATCGAGAAGCGGATCGATGCGGCGGCGGCTCTCCTTGATACGATCGATCTTGCGAAGTATCGATCGATAGATCTCAGATTCGGGGGTGAGGCGATTCTTGTGCCCCGTTAAGGTGGTGAACTGATGAGAAAAGAGAAAGTGGTGGTTGGCCTGGATGTAGGGACTACCAAGGTTGTCGCATTGGTCGGAAACGTAATCGATGGGGCAATCGAGGTTATCGGTCTTGGAAAGGCGGAGTCCCACGGCCTGGAGAAGGGAGTTGTCGTCGACATTGGACGCACGATCACGTCCATCCGAAAAGCAATCGAAGAAGCAGAGAACATGGCCGACGTCAAGATCGGCTCGGTCTACGTCGGGATTGCTGGGAAGCACATCACCTCGATCAACAACAGCGGGACTGTCTCCATCAACCGTCCGGACCGGATTATTGCCGAAGATGATATCCGACGCGTAGTGGAGACAGCGCAGGCGATCCAAATCCCCCCAGCGAGCGAAATGATCCATGTCATTCCGCGGCAGTATATCGTGGACGGACAGGATGGGATTACGGACCCCGTGGGGATGACGGGGACTCGACTCGAGGTTGATGTCCACATCGTGACTGGAGCGGTCACCGCAGTGCACAACCTGGTCCGCTGTGTGCAAGACCTTGGGGTTGGGATCGAGCAGATCGTGCTCGAACCGATCGCCTCCTCCCTCGCCGTCCTCTCCTCCGCAGAGAAGGAACTGGGAGTGATCCTGCTGGATGTTGGCGGTGGAACGACCGATATCAGCGTCTTCCGCGGCGGAGATATATGGTTCTCCAAAGTGATCCCAATTGCCGGTGAGCACATCACAAATGATATCACTGTGGGATTGCAAACACCGATCGAAGAGGCCGAGCTGATCAAGAAACAATCGGGTACCGCCATGGTCGACAGTGTTGGCGAGGACGATCAGATTGAGGTGGCAACGATCGGAGGGGACAAGAAAAGGTTTGTCTCCAAGAAGAGACTTGCCAAGATCATCGAGCCGCGAGTTGAGGAGCTCCTCGACCTGGCGATGCAAGAGGTCGAGGACGCCGGGTATCGAGACCTCGTCCCAGCCGGCTTGGTCCTCACCGGGGGAACTTCCCTCTTGGATGGGATCGCCGAGTTTGCCCAGCAGCGCTATGGTGTTTCGGTGCGGCGGGGAAGGATCCCACAAGGGATTCACGGACTGCGAGACATCGTCGAATCACCGATCTACGCGACCTCGATCGGGTTATTGCGTTATGCAGTGGAGACGAAGGACTTCAAGAAGAAGCGCTACGATCGGAGGAAAGGTTCATTGATCAGCAAACTCTTCTCCTGGTTCAACCGTTTCTTCCGGGGGTAGAAAAGATGGTAGATGAGAGGAACAGCAATCCTCCAGCACGGTTGATGGTGCTCGGCGTCGGCGGCGGCGGTGGAAACGCAGTCGATCGGATGTTCGACACTCGCGTCGCCGGCGTAGAATTAGTCGTCGTCAACACCGACGCGCAGGTCCTGGAGGTCGTGAAGGCACACCGAACCCTCCAGATCGGACGAAAGCTGACTAAGGGACTTGGGGCAGGCGGGGAGCCAAAGATCGGACAAGCCGCTGCCGAAGAGAGCCGCGAGGAGATTATGGACCTCCTGGAAGGGATCGATATGGCGTTCATCACCTGCGGGATGGGGGGTGGAACCGGAACCGGCGCTGCTCCGGTTATCGCGGCACTCGCCAAGGAGGCAGGGATCCTCACAACGGGGATCGTCACCCGGCCGTTCTCCTTTGAAGGGCTCACGCGGGGAAAGAGGGCTGAGGAGGGAATAGCTCACCTCTCCAAGGCGGTCGATGCCTTGATCACAATCTCCAACGACAAGCTTCTCAAGGTTGCTCCGTCGGAGACACCGATCACCCAGGCGTTTGAGATGGCCGATGAAGTTCTACGGCAAGGGGTCGAGGGAATTTCCGACCTGATTACCATCCCCGGGATGATCAACCTTGACTTCGCCGATATCGAGAGTGTGATTCGCAACGCCGGGACAGCGATGATGGGAATCGGCGAGGGAGAAGGGGAAGGGAAGACAAAAGAAGCGGCGCGAAATGCCATCTCCTCTCCTCTTCTCGACGGATCGATCAAAGGAGCACGCAAGGTTATCCTGAACATCACCGGCGGGTCCGACCTCACCCTGGAAGAAGTTACCGAGGCTGCCTCTCTCATCCGCGAAGCCGTCTCGGACAAGGCGGACATCATTTTTGGTACGGCAATCCGCAACGGCCAGGAGAAAGTACGACTGACCGTAATAGCGACCGGATTCGCCACCCACCGCCCTGGTGAAGACGAGGAAGGAACACCGATTGGGGATGAGACGATGCTCTCTAAACTGGAACATGAGAGCCGCATCGGTGTGAACGACTTTGATATCCCGACCTACTTGCGACGCAGCCGTAAGTCCAGGGACGATGCCGCGTCTCGTCCGTGGGGAACGGATCAGGATTGAGTGATTTAGTGATTGAACCTCCTAATCTCTCAATTCTTCAGCGCCCTTTACGGTAAAATACTTGGGGCTGGGGATCTGTGCAACTTATGCCAGAGGTGGGGGTCGAACCCACATGACCGCGAGGGCCACGGGATTTTGAGTCCCGCGCGTCTGCCAATTCCGCCACTCTGGCTCAGGTCGCCTCATTTTAGTCGCCCCAGTCTTCCACGTCAACACTCACGCTGCACGAGAGAGACGGATTTCTCGCTACCTGTTCACGCTTGACATTCTTGCTCTGCATCGCGACCCTTTACGCGAGATGAACGCGATAGAACACGAGATCGAACTACTACGAGAAACCCTCCGTCACCACAACTACCTCTACTACGTCCTCGACCAACCGGAGATCACTGACTCAGAGTACGACAGCCTCTTCCGCCGCCTGCAGGAGTTGGAGGAGGAGCATCCGGAGATCATCACCGCGGATTCTCCCACGCAACGGGTCGGTGCGCCACCAGCGGAGGGGTTCAAAGAAGCGGTCCACGCCGTTCCCATGCAGAGCCTTGCAAACGCGTTTTCTATCGATGATCTGCGGGATTTCGATAGCCGCGTGCGCAAGCTCCTCGATGTTGACATGGTCAGCTACGTGGTCGAGCCAAAGCTCGACGGCCTTTCGGTCGAACTCGTCTATCGCGACGGTACGTTCGTGCAGGGTTCGACACGCGGGGACGGGGTAAACGGTGAGGATGTGACAGGGAACCTGCGCACGATTCGCAGCATCCCGCTTCGCCTGCGCCCACTTAATGGTATCACCCCGACACTTCTCGAGGTGCGGGGGGAGGTCTACATCGAGAAGGAGGACCTAGCGCGACTCAATCGCGAACGTGAGACTGAGGGACTCCCTCCGTTTGCCAATCCGCGAAACCTCGCCGCGGGGTCGCTACGCCAGCTCGACCCGCGCGTGACCGAAAGACGCCCCTTGCGGATCTATTGCTACACCTTCGGTCGCATAGAGGGGATCACGGTCGGCTCCCAGATCGAGCTCCTGGAAACGTTCCTAAGGCTCGGGATCCGTGTCAATCCGCTCCACCGGCTCTGTCGTGGAATCGATGAAGCGATAAGTGTCTACGAGGAGTTTCAGGAACAGCGCGGGACCCTCCCTTACGAGGCCGATGGGATGGTGATCAAGGTGAACGACTTTGCCGCTCAGAAAGCTTTGGGCACAATTGCGCGCAGCCCGCGCTGGGCGATTGCAGGGAAGTACCCGGCCGAGCAGGGGATTACCAAATTAAAGGATATCATAGTCCAGGTGGGGCGCACAGGCGTTCTAACCCCGGTGGCGATCCTCGAACCGGTGCGGGTGCGCGGGGTCGAGATCACGCACGCCACGCTGCACAACGAGGACGAGATCGTACGGAAGGATGTTCGTATCGGCGACACCGTGGTGATTCAACGGGCCGGGGATGTGATCCCGCAGGTCGTGGGCCCGCTCAGCGGGCGCCGCACCGGTGACGAACGTCCGTTCGTCATGCCAGCAGCCTGCCCGGTCTGTGGGAGTGAGGTCGTGCGACTGGAGGGGGAGGTGGCACACCGCTGTCTGAACGTCTCCTGCCCCGCGAGGATCAAGGAGTCGATCCGCCATTTCGTCTCCAAGGGGGGGTTCGACATCGACGGCTTTGGCGCCAAGCTCGTGGAACAGCTTGTCGACCGTGACCTTATCAAGAGTGTAGGCGACATTTTCCACCTCGATCGGGAGACGCTGAGCGGTCTTGAACGGATGGGGGAAAAGTCAGCGGAGAACCTCCTTGCGGCGATCGAGAAGAGTAAATCGCTCTTGCTCGCGAAGTTCCTCTTTGCCCTGGGAATCCCCGAGGTGGGTGAGCACGCTGCCGACCTCCTCGCGCAAGCCTTTCTCACCCTCAGGGGTCTGATGGAGGCTTCGGAGGAGGATCTCCGCGCCATCCCTGAGATCGGGCCGCGCACCGCGGAGGGGATCGTTGATTTCTTTTCGAACCCTGCGAACAAGGAGATGATCGCCGAGCTTCGCACCTCTGGGGTAAGGGTCGCCGTGGCGAGTGCCCCGGCTTCTGAGAAGTTCACCGGTAAGAGGTTCGTCCTCACCGGAACGCTCTCCTCGATGACCCGCAGCGAAGCGGGAGAGCGGATCAAGCAACTCGGCGGTGCGGTCTCCACCTCGGTCAGTGCACAAACAGATTACGTCATCGTGGGGGAGAACTCAGGGAGCAAGGCGCAGAAGGCACTCAACCTGAGTATAGCAACCCTCAACGAAGAGGAGTTCATCGCCCTCCTTGGAGAACAATGAGTGGAGAGACGATCCTCGACCTCAATCGTGACGAACTGACGGCGTTCCTCTCTAAACGCGGCGAGCTGCAGTACCGCGCGAAACAGATCTGGCAGGCGATCTACCGTGACCTCGTCCCCTCCTATGAGGCGATCACCCCTCTACCGAAGGGGTTGCGCGTATCTCTCGCGGAAGCCCTTCCTGCGGAGCCCCTTCACACAATCGATTTGATCACAAGCCGCGACAAGCGTACCCACAAGGCACTGTTCCGTCTGGCGGATGGCGAGACGATCGAGACGGTCCTCATGCTCTACGAGCACCGCCGGACGGTCTGCCTCTCCACGCAAGTAGGCTGCGCGATCGGCTGCCCTTTCTGTGCCACTGGGAAGAGTGGGTTCACGCGCGACCTCACCACTGGGGAGATCGTCGCTCAGGCGCTTCACTTCGCGCGCAAACTGCACAAAAGAGGGGAGAGGCTGACGAACATCGTCTATATGGGGATGGGGGAGCCGTTTCTCAACTACGAGGCAACGATGAAATCGATCCGTATCCTGAACGACCTAAACGGATTCTCCCTCGGGGCACGCCACCTTACCGTCTCCACCGTGGGGATCATCCCGGAGATAGAACGCTTCACGCGCGAGGACCTGCAGGTGAATCTGGCGATCTCCCTTCACGCGGGGGACGACGCGTTGCGCGATCGCCTCGTCCCGATCAATCGCCGTTATCCACTCACACCTCTCATACGCGCCTGCCGCGACTACATCGAGGCGACCCATCGGAGGGTGACCTTTGAGGTCGCACTGATCGATGGGGTAAACGACGCGCCCGAGGGGGCGCGCAAGATCGTCTCCCTCCTCGCAGGGCTCCTCTGTCACGTCAACCTGATCCCCTTAAACCCGATCCCCGCGTCCCCCCTCCGCCCAAGCTCCCGCGAACGGACAGACGCGTTCGCCAGTCTGCTCGAAGAGGCAGGGATCCCGGTGACAGTGCGCCTGGGAAGGGGGGTCAAGATCCAAGCTGGGTGCGGTCAGTTACGCGACCGTCGCAAAGGGACTGAGAAATCGGGCGATTGAGTGAATAAAGAAATCCCTTGAAATTGACTATCCCCGTAGCAAGACTACGGGGTATTCCGCCAATTTCATTTTGACCTGAAGGTCAAAACCGGGATTTCATTATTTCACCTCACCCCGACCCTCTCCTATCAAGGAGAGGGGTATAAGGAAACCCTGTGGCAAGACCACAGGGAATCTCAAGTTGAACCTGCCAATCTCCCGATCATCTAATCCTGATTCCTCTGCGGTAAAATGTTTGAAACTAAGATTTGAACTTGAAAATGAACAGCAATAAAATCTACGGAACAGCCTCTAAGGAAGCCATGAATTCAGGAAAGAGTCTAGTGCCTTGCATTTTGTGCTTGTGAATCTTCCTGGATTCCTGCGTTCCTCATAGAGTCTTTTCATCTTTAGGGTTGAATGAGTGAGTGATTGAACCTCCCAATCATTCAATCTTCCGATCTCTCAATCCACAGATATCTCACTCTTTCAATAGGCCGCGGTAGAAGTCGAGCGCGCGGTGTCCCCAGCCCTCGGTGATGTTGGTCAGACCCTGGTGCACAAGTTGACGTGCCCGCTCGCGGCTGATCTCCATGATTCTCCCCACATCGGCGAGGTTATACGAACAGCCGTCCTCGATCCCGTAATGCAGGCGGATAGCAACCGCCTGGCGTGCCGGGATCACATCTAGAACCCGTTCCAATTCTTCGTGGAAGAGGAGCCGGAGGGCCTCTCTCTCCGGCGAGAGGACGGTCTCATCCTCGAGCAGTTCGTCCAGGGTCTCATCGCCCTCTCGGCCGATGGTTCGGTCCAACGAGACGATCTCGTTCACTTCCTTTTCAATCCGGCGCAGACGTTCGCTCGAAATGCCGAGAGCACGGGTGATCTCCTCATCGTCAGCACGGCCGTCGCGGGCGAGGGCACGCATCTGTTCGAGCCGCCGCACGGCGCGAAAGAGATAGTCTGGGATGCGAATCATCCGGGAGTAATCGGTGATCGCTCTCAAGATCGCACGGCGAATCCACCATGCCGCGTATGTACTCAGCTTGTGTCCGCGTTCGACATCGAAGCGGTCGACCGCCTCGATCAGGCCGATATTCCCCTCCTGGATAAGATCGATGAGGGAGAGTCCGGCTTCGGAATACTCC
Organism: uncultured bacterium; assembly: GCA_965370555.1. Classification (GTDB taxonomy): domain Bacteria; phylum Bipolaricaulota; class Bipolaricaulia; order UBA7950; family UBA9294; genus JAJOKK01. The sequence goes on along the minus strand of CBDUVB010000013.1, from coordinate 18,844 downwards.
TGCGCGATCTTGGCCACCAAGCGGAGGTTGGAGGTGATCAGCCTCTCCCGCGCTCCGTCAACCCCCGCGGCCATGGCGAGTGCCAGCTCCCGCTCTTCCTCGCGCTCGAGGATGGGGAAACGCACAATCTCACGGAAGTATATCGCGAGGATATCCGTGCTCCTGTGCGACCGCGCCTCATTGGTCGGCTGTTTCTCCTCCAAAGTATCTCTCATCGTCTCTTTCATCGAGCAGACTTTACGGGAATAACGCGGGGATGTGCAAGCTCAATCTTCAAGAATCCGGGAAGGATTTGGATGTAACATCGATCACATCGAGTTCAGCAACACGCGATGCAATCGCGAGCCGCTCGCTGAGACTGGGAACGGTCCGCCCTCCGTCTCCGGAGACAAGCTCCTTGATGTAGAGCCCCCCTTCCCCACGCAGGATGAGATCAGCCTCGTGCGGCGAGAGGAGAGTGCCGTCGGCCTCGAGAAGGCGACGCTCGCGCACCAAGTCGGCACGACGGTGAGCGACACGCACCGGTGTGCGTTGGTGGATCATCCCCACGATAGATGCTAAGGTTCGGGCAAGATCGTCTTGCGTGACCTCACTCTCAAAGGAGACGCGCGCGCGGTAGGTCTTCTCCGCGTGCGTCTCCTTTACCAGGGCCACCGTCTCCCGTGATACGAAATGAAGACCGCTCACCTCTACCTTTCCTGCAGAACCGATATTGACCGCCTCCTGTAAGGACGAAAGGTCGAGAGTACGGCATCGGGGTGAGAGGACTTCGAGGACGAACGGCCGTCCCGTCCCGAGCATACGAGCGTCGATATCCTCGCGCCCTGCGCCGTGCAGGTGCGCTTTCTCTGTCCCCGCAGCGGTGAGAAATGGGACGGCGACGAGTTCCTCCACCGATTCGGGGTACTGCTTCCCTGTGAACCCACAAGCCTCACAACCCTTCCCCTGGCAGAGCCGGCACGGCCAACGGGTCTGCGGAATCCCGCGTACGAGTTTGCGATAGCGCCCGTAGATGTAGAGGGAGAGGACGTGAAGCTCTATCTTATCGCGTTCCAAATTGATTATGAATGACAGGTGAGGATGCGTGAGATCGAGAGTTCCGTGGCCGACCCTCGCCTCGAATGCTTTCCCCATCTCCCGATTGAACGCATGTTTGAGCGGTTCTGCGAGACCGGTTGGAAACTTCTCCCCGAGGAAGAGCTCCATCTGCCGCAGCCGTGCGGTAAGCTTCACCCCAAAGAGGTAGCTCTCGTACTCGACACCCACCACCGCGGCAACCGCACGCGCTGAGAAGTCCTCTATCTGCGAAAAGAGCCCGTCACAGACCCAGCACGTCCCGGTTCTTCCGGAGACGCCGATCATAGAGAGGATGGTACGCAGCGATCGACCGCGCTCTCCGTTGGAGAATCCGTGCCCGAGCTTAGCGAACGCGCGACCGAGACACTCATCGCAGATCGGACCGGAACGCAGAATAGCCGCGCCAGTCTCGATAATCTCTCCCACACAGCCCATGTTCTCTCCCTCGCTCATCGCTTGCCTCTTTTGTCCTGGAGTCAGCTTTGAATCTTCGCGCATAGATAGGCGTGTTTCAAAGGACGGAAGTCTCCTGTTGATCGTCAGGATCCACGGTCTGCACATCGCTGGGTTGAAACATTGGTAACCGCCCCACATAGTGGCATAATAGGAGCGGAGGACATGAACCCGATGATCAAACGGTATAGCCTTTCCCCGATGAAGGAGTTGTGGAGCCTGCAGGCTCAGTATGATCGTTGGCTACAGGTTGAGCTCGCGGCTCTCCATGCGATGGAGAAGCTCGGCGAGGTCCCCGAAGGGACATTCGCTGTTGTCAAGAAGACTATCCACGTCGATCTTCCCCGCATTCGCGAGATTGAGGAAGAGATCCGGCACGACCTCCTCGCCTTCATCCGCACGCTAGAGGAGCAGGCCGGGGAAGCAGGGAGATTCATCCATCAGGGCCTTACCTCCTCGGATGTCAAGGACACGGCTCTATCGCTTCAGATGCGTGATGGGCTCGACCTGATCGTGCACGAGGCCGAGAGGCTACGGACGCTTCTCTTCGAGAAAGCCCATCAGTACCAGGATCTGGTGATCGTCGGGCGCACGCATGGGATGCACGCCGAACCGACGACTCTCGGCTTGAAGTTCCTCTTGTGGCATGAAGAGCTCGGACGCGACCTCCACCGCCTGGGGCAGGCACGAGAGTCAATATGTGTAGGGAAGCTCTCAGGCCCAGTAGGGACGTACTCGTGTGTCACCCCTGCGGTGGAGGAGATAACTTGCGAGAAACTTGGGCTTCGTCCGGCGAGGATCGCAAACCAAGTTCTGCAGCGCGATCGCCATGCCGAGGTCCTCGCCGCAATCGCAATCACCGGGGCGAGCCTGGAGAAAATAGCCCTCGAGTTCCGCCACCTCTCTCGCACCGAGATCGGCGAGGTGGAGGAGCCCCACCCTGAGGGGTCCTCCTCGATGCCGCACAAGCGCAACCCGATCACCTCTGAGCGGATCTGTGGGCTCGCAAGGATCTTGCGGGGGAACCTGCAAGCAGGTTTGGAGAACATCGCCTTGTGGCACGAGAGGGATATGTCGCACTCGTGCGTAGAACGGGTCATCCTCCCCGATAGCTTCCTCCTCATCCACTATATGCTTGTTAAGGTGCGAGGGATCATCGAGGGGCTCGTCGTCCACGAGGAGCGGATTGCAAAGAACCTTTCACTGACAAAGGGGGCGATCTACTCGCAGATTCTCCTCATCGAGCTCATCGAGCGCGGAATGGCGCGGAGCACGGCCCATGAGGCGATCAAGGCAGCGGCGCAGTGCGCGCTTGAAGCGGATTCATCGCTCGTTTCCGTGCTGAGAGACGATCCACAGGTCGCACGGTCTCTTAAGGGGGAAGGGATCGACGAGGAGGCCCTTCTCGAACGGGTAAGGGTCACCAGCCGCCGACTGATCGAACGAGCTGCTTCGTAGCCGGTCAAGAATCGGCGATGAGGATCACGTCTTTCTCTTCGAAACCGACGGTCACTCGGCCTCCAATTCCTGGAAGATCCTCTTTCGTGCCCGCGATACGCGCATGCAGGGTTCCGAGCGGGCTTACCAGCGCAATTACGGTTGCGTCCCCGCGGTATTCGATCCTCTCAACCCGCGCGATGAGGGTGTTTTCCCCGCTTCCATCGAGGTAAAGGTCCTCTTCCTTGATGAATAGGGTAACGCGACCACCGCAGGTGGTACGACCACTGCGGGTGGTACGTCTTCCGGATGCTGCGCCGCTGTCGGCAACGAGAAGAACATCTCTGCCAACTTTCACCTGCATGCGCCCATCTACATAGCCGATCACAATCCCTTCCAGCCGGTTCGTATGGCCGATGAACGAGGCGACGAACGTTGTCTCAGGGTGGCGGTAGATCGCCTTCGGGGTCCCGATCTGCTCGATTCTCCCCTCGTTTATCACCCCAATTCGATCGGAGAGGGCGAGCGCCTCCTCTTGATCGTGGGTGACGTAGATCGCGGAAAGACGAACCTCCTGCTGAATGCGACGGATTTCGCTCCGCAGGGATTCACGCAACTTGGCGTCGAGCGCGGAGAGCGGCTCATCTAGGAGGAGGATCGCCGGTTTGGGAGCGAGGGCGCGTGCCAGGGCGACCCGCTGGCTCTGTCCAGAAGAGAGTTCGGCTGGTCGTCGTCGCTCGAATCCCCGTAGGTCCACGAGGTCGAGGAGTTCTTCGACGCGGCGCTTCGTGTCGATCCTCCGATCGAAGCGTACCCCGTAAGCGATGTTCCTTGCCACGGTCATGTGCGGGAAGAGGGCGTAGTTCTGAAAGACAAACCCGATCTGCCGCTTTTCCGGGGGAACGGGGAGGAGCTTCCGTCCATCGAGGAGGATCTGCCCGGCATCGGGCCGCTCGAACCCGGCGATCAGGCGAAGGATCGTCGTCTTCCCGCAGCCCGATGGCCCGAGGAGGCTCAAGAATTCACGCCTCTCGAGTTCGAAGCTCACCTTATCGACCGCATTGATGGCGCCGAACGTCTTCTCGATCTCGACGACGGAGAGTTTCACCACCTGAGTCCTCCTTTTCCCTCTCTTCCTCCCAAGAGGTCGATAGCAAGGAAGGAGAAGGAGGTCACCGCGATGAGGACGACCGCCATCGCGCTCGCAGCCCCGAACTGGCGCGCCGAGAGGAGACCGTAGACCGCCACGGGAATCGTCGAGAGGCCGGGGCGCATTAGCATGATCGTGGCGCTCATCTCCCCCATGCTGAGGGCAATTGCAAAGACCGCAGCGACAAGCAGGCCTCGTCTGATCAACGGAAATTCCACCTCGAAGAACGCTCGCACCCGCGAGGCTCCTAGTGAGCGAGCCGCCTCGATGAGCCCCACATCGAGCCCTTCCAGGACCGGACGGAGTGACCTGACAACGAATGGGTACGTCAAAATACCGTGTGCGAGGGCGATCGCGAGGAGAGTCCCTCCAAGGTGAAGCGGGGATCCAGAGAGCCCTCGCAGGACGGCGAACCCGATCGCCACGGAAGAGACGGCGAGTGGTGCCATCAGAATAGCCTCGATGATCCTCCTCCCGGGGAGCCGACTGCGCACGGCGAACCAAGCGACGGCGGTCCCTACAGGAAGGGCAATCAGTGTGGAGATCCCCGCGATCAGGAAGCTGTTCAATACCGTGTGCAACGGGGAGGATCCGAGGAATGGGCTGTAGGAGAGGGAGAGGAGCTCTCGATAGTTCGAGAACGTCCAACCCCCGCCGGCGCGCAAGGAATCGGCCAGAATGGAGACGATCGGGCCGAGGAAGAAGATCGCCGCGAGGAGCGAGTATACAAGGAGCAACCACTTGCCGAACGTGAGCGGCCCGCGCAAGAGCGGCTGCGTGGGGATCTCCCTCTCTCCCCGCGTCGTGGAGGCGAAGCGTCCCTCCGTGCGCAGGTAGAGGTAGGTGAACCCGAGTGAAAGAAAGGTCTCCACCAGGATCAATGCCGAGCCGAGCCGGTAGTCGAGGAGGGTGCGGGTGAGGGTATATATCTCCACCTCTATCGTGGCGTAACGGGCCCCGCCGAGGGAGAGGACGATTGGGAAGGAGAGGAAGGTGAAGATGAAGACCAAAGCCGCGCTGGAGAGCAAGGCCGGGGCAAGGCGTGGGAGGGTGATTCCCAAGAACCGCCGCAGTCGCCCGGCCCCAAGGGAGATCGACGCCTCGTCGATCGCGGGATCGAGCCCCTCCCAGACGGCGTTCACCATTCGCGTAACGATCGGGGCGTTGTAGAACGCGTGCGCCAGGACGATCCCCCGCAGGGAGTAGAGGAGGCGGACGGGCGGGCGTGCCAGGTGAAAGATACTCATCAAGAACTGGTTCAGGTGGCCGCTGTTCCCGAAGAAGAGGATGAACCCCAGTGCCACCGTGATCGCGGGGAGGACGAACGGGACGACGGTGAGCGAGCGGATCGTCTCCTTACCCGGGAACGTGTATCGCGTGAGGAGGTACGCACCCGGAAGACCGATCGCCAGGCTGGCAAGCGTGCTCAAGGCGGCCTGTTCGATCGTAAAAACGATGAGACGTAGGTAATAGGGATCGGCGAGGATCTCCTGCAGTGGGGCCAGGGTCAGCCGCCCTCCCTCGCTCAGCCCGGTTCTTAGGATGAGCCCGAGCGGGTAGTAGAAGACGAGGGCGAGAAACCCTGCTGGTATGGCAAGGAGAACGAACCAGCCCTTTCTCACCGCGTCGTGATCACCCGTGCCCAGTCGTACAGCCAGCTATCCATACGTGTACCGACGATCTCCAACGGGAGCATCAGCGGGTCGGACGGAATGATGGCGTGCTCCTGATACTCCTCTGGGAGTTCGGCCGCCTCGTTCGCCGGGAACATGATCTCGGTTCTTGGCAGGAGCTCCTGGATCTCCTTGGAGAGGAGGAGGTCTATGAATCCCTTGGCGAGCTCCGGATGGTTTGTCTCCCTGACGATCCCCACCCCGTAGACCGTGCGGTATCCCTCCCCCCCTGGGGCGAACGCGCGATAGCGCAACGAATCCTCGTACATCGCCCCGTAGGCAGTGTCGGTGGAGAAGCTAACTGCAATGGGAGCCTCTCCGTGCGTGAGCAGTGTCCACGCCTCACTCCACCCTTGGGTAATCGTAAGGAGGGTCGGATCGATCGAGCGCCAGAAGTCGAGGTATCCCTCCTCGCCGAAGTGGGCGATCGTCCACAAGAGGAACGAGAACCCGGTAGAGGAGGTGCGCGGATCCTCGCAGACGAGCATCCCCTTGTAACGAGGATCAGTCAACGCTTCCAATGTAGCTGGAAGCTCCTCCTCACTCAGGATCTGCGAGTCGTAGGTGAGGGTGATGTACCCATGCTCGTACGGGACAAGCCCCGCGGTTTGGTCGAGCAGGAGCTCCTGCGGGATGTGCGCGAGGTTCGGAACATCCTCTACCGTAACCGGGAGGAAGAGGTTGTAGGTGGCGATCCGTGGGACGTCATTCATCTCGGCCATAAACAGGTCGGCATCGGTACCACCGGCTTCTCTCTCCGCGAGGAGGCGGGAGAGGGTCGCCTTGCCGCCTCCGGCGGTGACGAACTCCAGGTTGCAGTCGTAGCGCGCCTCGAACGCCTCTTTGAGCTCCCCTGCCGGGCCCCATGACACGAAACTGCTGTAGGTGTAGACGACGAGCGTCTCCTTTGCCATCCCAATGATCCCGATCGCCAACATGGCGATCATCATCAGTACCAGCCTTCCCTTCTTCATAGTCACCATCTCCTATTAGTGTTCGTAGCCTCGATCGGGGAGCTCGCAACCATCGATGAGGACCGCGCCGTCGGTGACACGGCCGATCACTGTGTAGTGCACCGCAGGGTCGATCGCTGGGATCGCGCTTTCAGGGAGGGTGAACAATAGCTCGTAGTCCTCCCCACCGAAGAGGCTAACCTCGGTGTGGCTCGCCTCGGACCGTGATGCTGATGGAATCGCCTGTGCGAGGTCGGGGATTACAGGAAGGAGATCCTCCTCGATCGAGCATCCGACCTTGCTCTCGCGGGAGAGGAGGTGAAGCGAGTGTGCGAGTCCGTCCGAGATATCGATCATACTTGTGGCGTGCGCGGCGAGCTTAATCCCCCAGTCGACCCGTGGGAGGAAGCAGAAGAGGTCGTTCGCCCGTGCGAGCTCTCCTGCGGCGAACAGGGACAGCGCGGCCTGCGTTCGTCCGAGCGCCCCAGTGACGCAAACGAGGTCGCCTCTCTGTGCACCGGCGCGGTGGATTGGTCTCTTTGCTTCACCGATCCCGGTGCTCACCAGGGTCAGTTCGTCCAGCCGATCGATATCCCCTCCGACGAGGCGGGTCCCCGCAGAGTCGCAACAGGCCCGCGCACCAGCGAGTATTCCGCGAATGAGCTCTTCGTCAAGTTTGGGATCTGCCACCGCGAGGAGAATGCCAAGCGGTTGCGCGCCCATCGCAGCGAGATCGGAGAGGGAGACCGCGACACTGCGCCACCCGATCGCCCGCGAGGTCGCTCCCCGCGGGAAGTCGCTCGTGCGGTGGAGCATATCGGTGGTGAGAATCAGATGGGTATTGCGAAACAACAACGAGGCAGCGTCGTCTCCGGCCTCGGCGACTTGTGCACGGATGATTTTGAGAACCTCTTGCTCCCGCATGATCTCCAACCCGTAACCAGCCTGGGTTGCGCGGGATATCGCTACCGTCCCTGCGCTGGCATTACCCAGATCAGGTTCCAAGGGTCGAGGTTAAACCTCCTGAGGTTAGCCTCCTCTCAGCCCAATTCATTGAGCTCCCCCGATATAGAAAGACTATACGTCAGCGCTCCGGTGCAATCAAGGATACAAGAAGTTATTTAGGAGTTGAAAAATTGAGAGATTGAGTGATTTATCGATTCAATCACTCAATCTCCCGCTCACTCAATCATTCGATCGTTCGATTATCACGACGGAATGAAGTCTGTCTTGTCGTTGATCTTCACCACTGTATGAGCGATCAGCTTGGCAATGTTCTCCAAATCACCGAGGTGAACAAGCTCGCACGGAGAGTGCATATATCGATTAGGGATGGAGATTAGCCCGGTGGCAACGCCGGCACGGGTGAGCTGAATTGCGTTGGCATCCGTACCCGTTCCGCGGGGGGCTCCCTCGACCTGATAAGGGATCTTCTCCTTCTTCGCTGTGTTGACGATAAGCTCGAACAGCTTGGGGTTGATGTTCGGTCCGCGGGCGATGATCGGGCCCTTACCCATTGCAATGTCGCCGACCTTCTTCTTCTCGTCTCCCATCCCCGGAGTATCGGTGGCGAATCCCACATCGACGGCGATCCCCACTTGCGGATCGATCCCGAATGCGCTCGTGCGCGCACCGCGTAGGCCGACCTCTTCCTGCACCGTGCCCACCGCGTAGATTGCCGCCTTGGGGTTCATCTTTGCTGCCAAACGCGCCGCTTCGAGTATGACAAACGCCCCCACGCGGTCGTCAAACGCACGCGCGACAACGATGTCGTTCAGCAGCGGGGCAAAGCCATAGTCGAGAACCGCTGGGTCCCCGATGGAAACGTGTTTTTCGGCGTCTTTCTTGTCCTTGGCGCCGATATCTATCCACAGGCCCTCGAACTTGACCACCTTCTTCCGCTCCTCCGCTTCGAGAAGATGGATCGGCTTGCGCCCGATGACACCGAGAACAATTCCCTTCACCCCACGGATCCTCACGCGTTGCCCGGGAAGGACCTGCAGATCCCAGCCGCCGATGGGCGCAAACGACAGGTAACCCTTGTCGTCGATGTAGGTGATCATCAGTCCGATCTCGTCCATGTGCCCGGCGAGCATTATGCGTGGACTCCCGCCCTCGTTGACCACGGCGTAAGAATTGCCATGTACGTCGGCCCAGGTGCGATCGGCGAACTTGTCCGCTTCCTTCCGCCAGATGCGGGACATCTCTTCCTCAAAACCGGACGGACTGATCGCCTCGACACAGTCGCGCAGAAACTTAACTCTATCTTTCTCCATTACTCCTCCTCTTGTAGTAACGATAGTCTACCCGCCGCAGAGGGGGGTGTCTAGCAGCAGTGCTGCACCTGCTAAGGAGAGATCACGCCGCGCTGGAAGGAGGGCAGGCCATGGACAGACAAGGCACATTGCTGTGAATTGTAAGTGCAGGATGACGCGGCTAGGGATTAAGGGGAGAGATAAGAGATCTTTGGCATGCGAAACGAATTACGGCGATTATCGAGCGAGACAGTGGTACATCGCCTGCTGCCCTGAGATTCCCGGCGCAAAAGGGGGTCTACCATTGTCTCACAAGAGAGTCCGCGGAGGCAGCAAAGAAGAACGTTGCAGACAAGCTGCAACGCTACAGTGAGAGCGACGGCTCCGGCGCAAGGGAGAGTGGATGCGACTCTCCCTGGATAAGGTGATGATACGCACCAGCGGCGGCGATCATGGCGGCGTTGTCGGTGCAGTAGGAACGCTCCGGGAAAAGGACGTCGATCCCGCGTTCCACCCCGTCGCTCGTGAGGCGCTCTCGTAGGTGGGAGTTCGCGGCCACTCCGCCAACCACGACCAATCGCTTGAGGTGATAGCGGCGCGTCGCTTCGAGCGATTTTTTGGTCAACACGTCGACGACGCTCGCCAGGAACGAGGCGGCGACGTCTTCCTGCTTCTCCCGTGTATTTTTCTTTAGGTGGTAGAGGACGGCGGTCTTCAACCCGGCGAAGCTGAAATCGAACCCGGGGGAGGAGGACATCGGTCGAGGAAACGGGATCGCGGTGGGGCTTCCTTGTCGCGCGAGGCGGTCGATCTCCGCCCCGGCAGGATACCCGATCCCGAGCATCTTACCGACCTTGTCGAGCGCCTCGCCGGCTGCATCGTCGACCGTCGCTCCGACCAGTTGGTAGTTGCCGTATCCCTTTACTTCGACAAGACTGGTATGTCCGCCGGAGACGATCAGGGCCATAAACGGCGGGGCTACATCGGGGGTGCTCAGCCGCTGGGCGAAGATGTGCCCCTCTAGGTGATTCACCCCGATGAATGGGATCTCCCGGCCGAAGGCGATCCCTTTCCCGTAGGAGAGACCGACGAGGAGGGGGCCGACCAACCCGGGCCCGTAGGTGGCCGCGACGAGGGAGATGTCGTCCAACGAGAGATCGGCCTGGGCGAGCGCGTCGCGCACGAGGTAAGGGAGCTTGCGCAGGTGATCGCGCGAGGCGACCTCGGGGACGACCCCACCGTAACGGGCGTGGATCTCAGCCTGTGAGTAGACGAGGTTCACAACAAGGTCCGTCTCCCCGCGCAGGATGGCGACCGCGGTCTCATCGCAGGAGGTCTCTATCCCCAGGGTATAGAACGGATCGGTCATCTTATGTACTCGGGCTTCAGAAGCCCGATATAGGGGAGGTTGCGGTAGAGTTCACCGTAGTCCATCCCGTAACCGACGATGAATGCGTCCTCTTTGAGGGGAAATCCGGCGTAGTGTACCTCCACCTGAACCTCCCGGCGGGAGACCTTGTCGATCAGGGTACAGATGCGGATCGATGCCGGATCGCGCGCCGCAAACCCGCGCTGCAAGTAGGAGATAGTGTTGCCGGTATCGATGATGTCCTCCACGATCAGTACATCTCGCCCTTTGATCGGTCGTTCCAGATCCTTGATCAGGCTAACCTCACCGGGAGAGGTACCGTTCCCGTAGGAGGAGACGCAGATGAAGTCATACTCGATCTCGGTTGGGATCTGTCGAACCAAGTCGGCCATGAAGACGAGCGCCCCATGTAAAACGCAGACCAAGAGGGGCGGGCGTCCCTGTGTATCGCGCGCCAACCCGCCCGGGCCGTAGTCCTGTGCGATCCTCATCCCCAACTCGTGGGTCCGTGCGCGGATCGCCTGCTCGCTGAATAGGACCGCGCCTATTCGTTCTTCGATCAACCTATCGCTCAAAACGATCTCTCCTTAGCTAACGGCGGTGAAACCGCTCGGCAAGCTTTCCCATCCTCTCCGTAATCCCCCCGTACTCGAGATCGGCATAGGGGAGCATCGCTGGACCGGAGAAACCCTGCGCGCGGATGTCGTGCGCTTTCCGGGCAATGTTGTCACGGACCCAATCCCAGTAGGGGTGATCGAACGCGTCAACCGGCTCTGTAAGTTTCCCATTATGGAGCGAAAAAGCAAGACAAGAGACGATCGGAGGGCCGTCGAAGAAGGAGACTCCGGTTCCTTTCTTAACCGGCATTAATGGCCCGGTGTGGCTGCCGCGCATGAAGCCGGCAACGAGGTGTCCGATCTCAAACGGGGCGAGCACCTCTCCGGTAGCAGGGAAGGTCTTCTGGGTGCGGATGAGCATGATTGGGTCATCCTTTCCAACGTACTTCCCCGCGATATTACGCAGACGTGTCGTGCAGCAAGAGGCGGCCTGCTCTCCGTCGGCACGCGAGTGGATCGATTCCACGACAAAGCGACCGTTGTCGCGCAGGAGCGCAGCGAGATCGTAGGCCTCCTCCGGGGTCGAAAGCTCGATCACCCGATCTCCTTCCGTATGGGAGACGTCCATCACGGTGAATGCGAATCCCTTTCCCACTACCGGTGAGAGGAGCAGGCCTGGATTGTACATCGGATCGGCGAAGGCCAGGTAGAGGGGGAGGTTGTACGCTCCCGGCTCGGTCTTATCGGCGGTGAAGAGGAGGAACGGCTCGTTCTCCCTTTCGGTGAAGCTCATCTCGGCGACGGCCGGCCCCAAGCCGCGGACGTTTCCGGAAAACGCGTCCTTGAGGAGGTCTTGTCCGGCACCGTAAAGTCCCTGTTCCTTGGCGACTGCAGTGCCCGCTTGGAAAGCATCCCAGGCGAGGCGGTGGACGGCTTCGCTCCCCTCACCGCGATCGTGAACGAGTAGAATCGCGATATCGTCGCCAGTGTGACCGATAAAGTGATCGAGGATCAGGTTGCTCTCGTCGGCACCGATCGTCTCCTTAACTCGATTCAGGATTGCCTTGCTCGGAGCAAGGTGCCCTCCGATGCTCCCGATGTCCGCCTTGATCGCTGTTAGCGTGATCTCCATCTTCTTTCAACTCCCGTTATTTGAAATAGGTTACCATCAGCGCCCGTATTATATCGGGTTCTCTGCCTTATGCAACTAGGGGAAAGGAGCGTTTTCAGTTACAGGTTACTGCTGAAGACCAATGAAAAAAGGGGGTCGATTTCTCGACCCCCGTGTGTGTGTAGGTTTTGTGTACGAACTAGTCTTTCCAGATCAGGTCGATGTGAACATCCATGGTGATGTTAAGTGAGCATCCGTGGACGTTTGTCCTCCAGGCCAGAACCATCTCATCGGTCATTGCCCACAGCGGAATCCACGGTACGTCCTGTACGCTCAGCATCTGGATCGCCTTGTACAGTTTCGTCCGTTTCGCCGTATCGGCGGTGGTCGTCGCGACCTCCATGATGTGCTTGTACGCCTCGTAGTTAGGATGCTCGTTGAAGAACGTCCCCAATCCTTCTGGCGACTCGGTCGTCCACGGGGCGAGGAAGTTGGAGGACTCCAGGTAGTCAGGGTGCCAACCGAGGAAGAACATGTCGAACCCACCGGCGGACATGCGCTCGGTGTAGGCTCCCCATTCCAGAACCTGGATCGTGATCTTGATCACGCCGGTCTCCTCCAAACTACCTGCAACAACTGTTGCCACATCGGCCTCGGTCGTCCCGTAGTGCTTCGGCGAGTACCACAGGTTGACCTCAAGCGGGTTGGCCGCGTCGTATCCGGCCTTGGCGAGTAGTTCGACTGCCTTCGCCAAGTCTCGCTCGGGGAAGACATTGATCGCGCCGAAGAACGGAGGATCGACCATAGGAACCATGGTGTAGATTGGGTCTACAGTTCCCTCAAAGACCTGATCGATGATCGCTGCGCGGTCGACCGCGTAGGAGATCGCCTGTCGCACCAGAGGGTCGTCGACCGGCGGCTGGGTCACGTTAAACAGGAGATAGCGAACACCAGGGCTCGGCGGGAAGAATTGCAGCACGACGTCCGGGTTATCCTTAAGGTCCGTGATGTCCTGCGGGCTGAGGGTCCTAAACACGAAGTCGACATCGCCGGCTTCGATCGCCGCACGCAGAGCCGCCGCATCGGAATAGAGTTTCTCAATGACGAGCTTCGACTTCGGAGCTGTGCCGTAGTAGCCATCATAGGCCTCGTACTTGACCCACTGATCAGGGACGTGCTCGAGCAGTTTGTACGGCCCGGTTCCAGCGTAGACTCCATTGGCGAACTCGTCCGCCGGGGTGCTCTTCGGCGAGTAGATTAGCGCTGGGGCTAGGCTTTCTTCCATGCGCAGCAGGAAGATCGCGTCCGGCATCGTTAGGTAGATCTTCACGGTGAGATCGTCGATCACGACGATGTGGTCGATGACCTTGATCAGCCCAACACCACCTTCTGGACCATCCAGTCGGAGGTTGCGGTCAAGACACCACTTCACTGCATGCGCGTCGCACTTCTCGCCGTCCCAGAACGTGATCCCTGGCCGGATGTGGAAGGTGTACTCCATACCGTCTGCAGAGATGTCCCAGGACTCGGCGATTGCTCCTTTCAGTTCCAGCGTGTCCGGATCCAGCTTCATCAGTGCATCAGTGGTCGCCCTCAGCACGTGCCAAGAGTAATGGTCATAGCTATTTGCGAATGCGAGCTGCGTTACGCGGTCAGTCGTCCCCATGATCAGGGGTTCTTGCGCGGTTGCAACCAGCGCCATCGAAGCCAGTAGTCCGATTGCCAGTAAAACACTCAATGCTCTTTTCATCTTCTACCTCCTTGGTTATCGATGAACCTCTACCGTTCTCGCTGCGTTTAACGTGCTGGGGGATACCACCTCCTTCTTATGAGATATGAGCCTTTTCTGCACCACTTTACCACCGTTTTTCGGTAAAATCAAATCCGTTTTCGCTTTCGTTTTGGGTTGACCAGGTCGCTGATCCCCTCGCCGACCAGGCCGAACCCGAGGGAGAGGGCGATGATCATCAATCCAGGGAATGTAATCAACCACCAAGAGCCCGATTGCAGGAACTTCTGCCCGTTTTGAATATCGAATCCCCAATCCGGAGCTGGAGGGGGGAGGCCAAAGCCAAGGAAGGAGAGGGCGGCGACCGTGAGGATGGCGTCGGCCAGGTTGAACGAGGATACAGCCATGATCGCGTTCACCGTGTTGGGGGCAACGTGGCGAAGGATGATGCGCACGTTGCTCGCCCCTACTGCACGCACAGCCTCGACGTAGGTCGTCTCGCGCACCTGCAACACCTCGGCGCGGGTGACGCGGAAGTAGGTCGGGATGTAGACGACCCCGACCGCCCAGATCATCGGGCCGATCCCGGCGCCGAACATCGCTACAAGCACGATGGCAAGGATCATCGATGGGAACGAGTAGATTGCGTCCATTGTCAGAGAGAGGAAACGGTCGAGGAAACCACCGGAGAACCCGGAGATCCACCCCAGGACCGATCCGATGCTCATGCTCAACGCGACCGCGCCGAAGGCGACGATCAGCGATGCCTTCCCGCCGGCGATTACCCGGCTGAATACATCCCGGTGGAGTTGATCGGTCCCCATCCAATGCTGCGCAGAGGGCCCCTCGAGTCGGGGTGCATCCCGGTAGTAGATCGGATCATAAGGGGTGAACCACGAGTTCTGAGCGAGCGCTGTGACAATCAGGAAGAGGAGGACAGTGACGAGTCCCACCTTGAGGATGGTCTGCCTTCGCAAGGCGTGCCGGCCATGTGAGAACTTGCGGACGATCCAATCGAGTCCCTTCACCATTGTACGCGTCATTAGTACCTCACCCGTGGATCGATGAACGAATACGTGATATCGACGAGCAGATTGATCACAGAGATGAAGATCGCGATGAAGACGACGCTCCCCTGGATCGCCGGCCAGTCCCGCGCTTCGATCGAGCGAACGAGGAAGCTTGCGATTCCCGGCCAGGAGAAGACGGTCTCGGTGAGGACCGCGCCTCCCATGAGGATGGCGAACTGGAGGCCAAAGACGGTGACAATCGGAATCAGCGCGTTACGCAAGGCATGGTAGAGGACCACCACTCGTTCTCGCAACCCTTTCGCGCGTGCGGTGGTGACGTAATCCTGGTCGAGAACCTCAAGCATGCTGGCGCGGGTCATCCTGCCAAGCAACCCGGCTTGAGCGAATCCGAGGGTGATCGAAGGGAGGACCAGGTGTTTCGCCACGTCGATGATCACGGTCTTATCCCCTCCCAGTATAGAATCGAACAGGTAAAACCCGGTGACCGATTGGAAGGTGAAGGCGATTCGTCCCCCGAGCCGACTCGCCACCGGCAACCAGCCTAGCTTCACGGCGAAGATCACCTGCAACATCAGGCCAAGCCAGAAGAGAGGCATGGCGAACGATCCGATATGAAAGATGCGCACTACGTGGTCGATCGGTCGATCCGCCCGGATTGCAGCGATGAGGCCTGTGCTAAACCCGAAGATCACCGCAAAAGTTAGGCCAAAGAAGGCAAGCTCCAATGTAGCTGGGAAGCGGATAAACAGTTCTGTGACAACGGGTTTGTTAGTGCGGAAGGACTTCCCAAAATCGCCGCGGATGATCCCCCTGAGGTACTCGGCGTACTGTACGGGAATCGGGCGATCGACCCCCATCTTGTGGCGGTACTCGTCCATTAACTCCTGTGAGACATTCTTCCCGCCGAGCATCGCCGACACGGGATCACCCGGCATCACCCGTAGAATGAGAAAGACAAGCGTGAGGAGGATGAGTAGCATCGGTATTGTCAACAACAACCTCTGCGTGATATATCGAGCTATGCCGCCCATCGCACCCTCTTTTCAGAGATTTCTAATCAACTTGTTCCAGTTACAGACGAAACGCCAAGCAAATGCATAATACAGAAATCATTCAGAAATTGCAAAACACCAGTTAGAGCTTTGCTTTTCCGTGACACTGTCATTAGAATCCTTGCATCAACATGCTAAGGGGACCTCCATGAGAGCCAACGAACTTCGCGACCTTTACTTGAACTACTTCGCCGAGCGGGGGCACCAGTGCCTTCCGAGCTCCTCTATCGTTCCGAACGATCCAACGCTCCTCTTCGCCTCCGCGGGGATGGTCCAGTTCAAGGAGATCTTCTGGGGTCACCGCCGGGCCGCCTTTCCCCGTGCGACAACGTGCCAAAAGTGTTTCCGCACGACCGATATCGCGAACGTCGGAGTGACGGCCTATCACCACACCTTCTTCGAGATGTTGGGGAACTTCTCGTTCGGGGATTACTTCAAGGAGAGAGCGATCGAACTGGCGTGGGAATTTCTCACTGTGGAGCTCGCTATCCCTTCCGAACGACTGTGGGTCTCAGTCTTCCAAGAGGACGATGAAGCCTACGATATCTGGCGAGACAGAATCGGCATTCCGAGCGAGAGGATCGCACGTTTGGGGAAGGAACACAACTGGTGGGGGCCGGTCGGCGAGAGTGGACCGTGCGGCCCGGATTCCGAGATCTTCTACGATACCGGGAGCGAGAGAGCGTGCGGCCCGGATTGTCAAGGGGTTGCGTGCGACTGCGACCGGTTCTCCGAGATCTGGAACCTGGTATTCATGCAGTACGATGCTCAGAAGGGAGGGGGGCTCGCCCCGCTCAAACATAAGAGCATCGACACCGGGATGGGACTTGAGAGGACGGCTGCTGTCCTGCAGGGTGTGGAGAGCGACTTCGAGATCGACACCTTCATCCCGATCACCGAGGCGATCGAAACGGCGATGCCGAGAGCGTTCACAGCGCAGGATCGAACTCATCGCAACGTCATCGCCGATCATATTCGTGGTGTGACGATGCTCCTGGCGGACGGTGTCATGCCGTCAAACGAGAAGCAAGGATACGTCCTGCGCCGCATATTGAGGCGGGCGATCCGCGCCGGAGAGAAGCTGGAACTTCCGTATGGAACGCTGCCTCAATTGGTGGAGCCGGTCGTGGCAACGCTCGGGAGAGCGTACCCGGAGGTTGTTGCCGCGCGCGATCTTGCCGAACGGATCATCTCTCGCGAGGAGGATACGTTCCGCAAGACCCTACGCGGCGGCGAGCGTCGATTGCAGAGGACACTGAAGGATCTGATCGCCGCAGGAGAATCGATCCTCCCCGGTGCGATCGCCTTTGAACTCTACGACACGTACGGTTTCCCGCTCGAGATGACCGAGGAGATCGCTTCCGAACAGGGAGTCTCGATCGACAGCGAGGGCTTTCAGGAAGCGATGGCCGAGCAGAGGGCTCGCTCCCGGACCGGGATCGTGTCGGCAGAGGCTGCCCTATCGCGAGAGGGGGAGGAGAACCCCACACGCTTCCTCGGTTACGACACGACAGAATCCGAGGGGACTATGCTCGCCTCGTATCCTGGCGACGAGGGGACGACGGAGATAATCCTCGATCAGACCACGTTCTACGCCGAGTCGGGCGGGCAGGTTGCGGATACCGGGAAGATCGAGAACCTCTCTCAAGCCGGGTCTGCCACGGTCCTCGGCGTTCGTAAGAGCCCAAACGGGGTGTTCCTCCACCGCGTGAAGATCGTCGAGGGATCGTTCGCTATTGGTGATCGCTGCCGCCTCATCGTCGATGAATCACGCCGAAAACGGATCGCGCGGAATCACACTGCTACTCATTTGTTGCACGCCGCCCTCCGCGAGGCACTCGGCAAACATGTGATGCAGGCTGGTTCTTACGTCTCCGATGAGGAACTGCGGTTCGATTTCTCGCATTTCGAGAAAATGACGGACGAGGAAATCGTCCGAGTGGAGGATCTCGTCAATGACATCGTTTTGAAGGATCTGCCGGTCCATACTGAAGAGATGTCGCTTAAGGAAGCTAAAGCCTCTGGAGCCACGGCCCATTTTGAGGAGGAGTATAAAGGCAAGGACCTTGTGCGCGTCGTCGCGGTGGGGGAGTTCAGCCGCGAACTCTGCGGGGGGACGCACGTATCGCGAAGCGGCGAGATAGGGCTGGTTCAGATCGTCTCCGAGGAGAGCGTGGCCGCGGGGATGCGCCGAATCCGTGCGCTCACCGGGGATGGAGCCCTCAAGTGGTTGCGCGCGCAAGGAGCGCTCCTGAGCGCATTGCGCGAGGACCTCGGCGATGATCCGCGTGCGGGCCTATGCCACTTGCGTGTCGAACTGTCCACCTTGAAGGAGCGGGTGGAAGCGATGGGCGAGACGGCTCTCCGAGTGCGTTGCGATGAGCTCCTTGCGACCGGCGAACAGGTTGGCGGAATTACGCTGATCAGCGGCCGTGTGAATGAGAGCGCTGAAGGGATCAAACACCTCGCCGATCTTCTCGAAGAGCGAGCGCGACCGGCGGTGATTATCTTGGCGGGAGAGGCGAATGGACAAGGGATCGCTATCTGCAAAGCGAGTCCGAAGATCGCCACGATCGATGCTGGAGCGCTCGTCCGCTCCATGGCGAAGACGCTCGGTGGTGGGGGCGGGGGAAATCACACCTTCGCGCAAGGGGGCGGCCCACAAGTTGATAACCTCGATCAGGCATTGACAGACGGCATCGCTGCCGTCCGCGCCGCGCTCGCCAAATAGCCTTGTGAGGCTAGCCTCGTACGATCTTCTTGAGCTCGTAGGGATCCAGGAAGCCAGGGGCGGGATAGACTTTCTGCTTCTTTATCTGGAACTATGATCTTGTCTTTCTTCCTGTATTCCTGGTCTCCTCAGCGTTAGGCGGTTGCCGTTTGTCGTCTCCATAATCCCTACTCCATTGCTCCCTAATCCCGTCTTCACCATCCCCCCTCTGGTCCTTGACGGGATCGATCGACGCGGATAGGCTGTAGGTCTATGAATAGACTCCC
>CBDUVB010000012.1:0-47283 GCA_965370555.1 uncultured bacterium | reverse complement strand
GGAGAGGGGTATAAGGAAACCCTGTGGCAAGACCACAGGGAATCTCAAGTTGAAACGAAACAAGAAGACGATTTACGCGATAGGGTGAAACGCTGTCCATTTTCGATTACTAGCCACGGGTTGTTTTGCTCTTGCGCGGCATTTCCTTAGAATGGGAAAAACGTTTCACAAGGAGGAGCAATATGAAGAAGGGATTGATCGGTGCAACACTCGTCTTTCTCATCGTAATCGGGCTTTTTGGGGCGGCGTATGCCAACACTTACGCGCTCTACTACACGTGCGTGGGGACCCAGGATACCCATCTTGTCATTATGAACTCGGGGGGATTCGACACGCATTACATGCTCAAGGTCTACGACGCGTACGGAGCACTCCTCGATGCGACATCTGGGGATCTCACCCCGTTTGAATCTGACTATCAGATTTTAAGCGACTTGGCCGGGCATGGGGATACCAGTTGGGGCCTTGCCCTCATCGAGACGCCTGCAATCATCACCATTGGGGTGGAGACGTTCGAGAATAACTACTGGCGAGCCTCGGACAACATCGTCGATGCGGTTCCGGAAGATGACGGCTACACCACGTACTACTGGTACGGACTCAACTACTCCAACACGAGCACGCAGTCAACCGGGATCGCGATCATCAACCCGAACGATTTCCCGGCGGCGGCAAC
This sequence comes from uncultured bacterium, assembly GCA_965370555.1. GTDB lineage: Bacteria > Bipolaricaulota > Bipolaricaulia > UBA7950 > UBA9294 > JAJOKK01. Next base: position 46,607 of record CBDUVB010000012.1, on the reverse strand, counting down.
GTTGTTCCTCTACGACTCCTACGGGGTATTGCAAAAGACGCTCGATCTTCTCTTAGATCCGCACGAGACCGATTACTATAAGGCCTCGGCGCTCGTCTCCCTGATGGAGAGCATGTGGGGTGCACTCGATGTCAAGGCGACTGGCCCGATCGTAATCGCGGCGGAGTACATAAGCACAGACAAAATTCTTTTAAACGTAGACCAGATCACGCACTTCTACTATTCTGAGTAGCTTGTAGGAGTGCTCGTTTGAAAAAAAGAGGGAGCTCAGAAGAGGAGCTCCCTTTCTCATGCTGATATTCAGTAGCAGCTCGTCCCGATGGAGATCGCTCCGTAAGCGACCCCTTTCGTACCGTTATCATCCGTGACGGTGAGGGTGACGACGAATCGCCCGGTTTGCTTATAGATATGGCTGACCTGAGCGCCACTCCCGGTCTCTCCGTCTCCGAACTCCCATGCGTACTTGACGATCGTCCCATCGGCGGCGCGGGAGTAGCTCCCGTCAAGGGTAACAGCTACACCCGCCGTTCCGCCGGCACAGGAGGGGAGACCGGTGATCACTGCGAGTGGAATGTCCGGGCCACCACCGCAGCTCCCTCCGCCGCATCCACCGTCCGATTCCTGCACGATGAGATCGTGCCTGGCTATAGTCGTTTCCCCCTCGTTGTCGGTAACGGTGAGGGTTACAACCACATACCCTTCTTCGGCATACGTGTGGGTCACTTCGACTCCGCTTGCCGTGGTTCCATCCCCGAGGTCCCAGGTATAGCCTATGATCTCGCCGTTTGTATCGTACGAGCCCGCAGCGTTGAAGGTGACTTCATCCCCGATTGCGGGCGCATCACTGCTCATAGCGAAGCTCGCCAGCGGCGGCGGGTTCGTCACCAGGATCGCTATATCCTCTGAATCTATCTTTCCCGTCTCGTCGGTCACGGTCAGATTAACACGGTAGAGGCCGGGAACGGTGTATGTGTGCGTGGCGGTGACCGTGCTCATCAGCGTGGCGTCTTGGGGATCGCCAAAGGCCCAACTGTACTCGGTAATCGTTCCGTCGTCGTACGAATAGCCGGCGTTGAATTGTACCGTCAACGGGGCCGGTCCTTGTTGTGTGGAGGTGTCAATCACCGCTTCGGGAGCTTGATTTGCCAGTTTGGGCAGGAGGGTATCTAGAGCGCAGCCCGATAGGAGGAGAGGGGTCAAGACGAGCAGGAGAAAGACTATGCGTCTCATTTGTACCCCCCCGCGTCCCAGTCATCGAGGTTTTCGAGATCAGCGTAGCACGGCGGGCCACCTACTATCTCGACCTTGTGCACATACGTTGTCTTTCCGCCATCGTTATCGGTGACCGTCAGCGCCACACTGTATGTCCCGGCCCAGAGGTAGCGGTGTTTAACGACCTTACCATCGTGCTTCCAGCCGTCGCCGAAATTCCAGGCGTAGGCGACGATCTCGCCGTCGTCCGTCGACTCCGAGGCATCGAAGGTGATCCACTCGCTCGCTCCAACGATGTACTTGTCCTCCATCACGCTCTTGGGACTGTACGAGAAAGCACCAGTAGGTGGCGGATTGAGGGCGTGCACGGTGATAGAACTCGAGTTGGAGACCCCTTGATCATCAATTACCGTCAATTGTACGGTGTAAACTCCATCTTCCGTGTACTCATGCGTGACCTGCGCTCCGCTTCCAGCGGCGTTATCTCCGAAATCCCACATGTAGGAGACAATTTTCCCATTGGAATCGTAGGAGAGGGTCCCGTCGAAGCTTGCGGTGAACGGGATGACCTTCTCCAACATCGAGGCGGTGAACACCGCCCGGGGTGCATTCCAATCTTGGCAGCCGGTCAACGCGAGTACGACGAGGAGCGCCAACCCCAGCAGAAGGTAGAACCTCGTGGTCCTCATAACATCACTCCTTTCTCCCATTACAGGGAGAGATCAATATCCAGCGAGAAGGTTGCCTGTACGGTGATTCCACCGAGGTCGACCCCCTCCACCATTCCATCTCCATCGATATCTAAACTGTTGCCATTGTTGTCCGTCATTCCGGCGGGTGTAGCGGCGCGGTAGAATATGGAGGCACCCACCCCGAACCAGTCGGTGATTGGAAGGGAGAGGTTGAGCCCTAGCTCGACTCCGAAGGCGAATCCAGCGTACCGGCCTTCTCCTTCTTCCGGGCGATCTGAGAGCGGGTCGTAGCTACTGGGGATCTCGAACGTAATAGCCTTGTCGAGTCCTGTGTAGTAGACTCCCGCTCCGAGATCGGCGGAGAGGAAGATCCCCGCGTCGAGGAAGGTATACCGACCGCCGAGCACGCCCCCGACGCTGTAGCCATCGAGCAAGATATCGATTGTCGAGATCTCGCTCCCATCGATCGCAGTGTAGGTCCCAGAGGTTGCGGTCACGGTGCGGGAGTATCCGATTTTCCACCCGAGAGCGAAACGATCCGTGAGCCAGAACCGCTCTCCTGCCTGATAGGAGATCCCTCTTCCTAGATCCTCTAGAAGAAGAACCTCTCCATTGACCGTTGCTAACCCATTGAGCTCGTCCAAGAGCACATTGATGAACTCGATGTCGCTATTGATCTCGCCGAGGAACGCCAGGGATGGCCCTGCTCCTAGGTGGAATTCGAGCGATCCCGCACTCACCGCGACCGAGCACAAAAGCACGGTTGCGATCGAAAAAACAGTCATTAGCCCCTTCATCGTCTCCCCCTTTTCCATCTTGAGTGGGTCAGGGGAGGGTCTTGCTCCATTACGGAAGGTTTACCCTCACCACCCAGTAAGACTAAGGTAAGGGCTTACTTCCGTGGGATGGAGCGCATCCTTCTCCAACGAGGTAGATTTATTTCTGGGGAGAGACGGACCTATGTCTCGTGTAAGACCGACTGCAGGGCGGCGAGTGTACCCTCAATGTCTGCCGCGTTGACATCGATGTGGGTGACCATGCGTATTTGGTTTGCACTTCCTAATGGGTTTGCCAGGATTCCGCGCGCCTTCAATCGGTTCGAGAGAAGACTTGCATCAAGGGTGGGATTCCCATCCGCCGCGCGGTCGACGGTAAAGTAGACGAGATTGGTCGCCACGGAGTTCGATTTGCCGTGGGAGGTGCAGGTGAGGCCGGGGATGGAATCGATCCCCGCGGCGAGGCGCGCGGCGTTTTTGTGATCCTCCGCCAAGCGCTCGACATGATGTTCCAGGGCGTAGATACCGGCTGCGGCAATGATTCCGGCTTGGCGCATTCCCCCACCAACGAGCTTTCGCATGCGCATCGCTCGGTCGATGAATGAGCGTGTGCCACACAGAACGGACCCGACCGGCGCACCTAGCCCCTTGGAGAGGCAGACCATCACCGAGTCGATGCCGCGCGTTAGGGTAGCAGGTTCAACCTCCATGGCGATGGCAGCGTTGAACAGGCGCGCCCCGTCGAGGTGGACCGCCATGGAATGGCTGTGTGCGAGGTCGGTCGCAGCGCGGCAGTAATCAAGGGGCAAAGCCAGTCCTCCGCAGCGATTATGCGTGTTCTCCAGACAGAGGAGGCGGCTTATCGGAAAGTGGACATTGTCCGGGCGTATCGCGGCCTCGATCGCGCCGAGATCAATCGTGCCATCGTTCTCATTTCGGAGGATATGGGGATGCACACCCCCCAGTCCCGCTGCGGCCCCTCCCTCGTAGAGAAAGGTGTGAGCAAGGTTCCCAAGGATCATCTCATCACCGCGGCCGGCATGGGTGAGGATAGCGACTAGGTTTCCCATCGTCCCGCTCGCGACGAACAGACCTGCCTCCATCCCCAGTCTCTCCGCCAGCATCTCCTGCAGGCGATTCACTGTGGGGTCTTCGTTGTAAACGTCATCCCCCACTTGCGCCTGTGCCATCGCTTGGCGCATCCCTTCGGTCGGTTGGGTCACGGTGTCGCTGCGAAGATCTATGACTTTCATCCATTCTCCTTGTTATCAATAGCCGGTTGCTCTTTACTGTAGGATGGGCGTTACCCCGCCCTATCTATTACCCACAGTGAGAGAATAGCCTCCTTGCCCAGTCGCGACAAGGGGCCTGAGATCGTCATTGCTCACGTTCTTCCTTGTGCGATTCCTCGCGGTTAAGGCAAGGTGACCCAGAGAGCGCCAAGAAAGGCAGAAGCTTTCACCGCCGAGGACGCGGAGCACGCAGAGAATAGAACAAAACTCGTTTAGTCCCTAATCCCGCTCTTCTCTGTAGCGGCGGGGTTTATCCCCGCCATTCGTGATCCCGTTCCCACCGGCGCAGGCAAGCTACGCCGCTACGGAACCCCCGTTATCCATGCGTTGCTCGGCACCTTTCTCTGTAGCAGCAGGGTTTATCCCCGTCGTCCGAGTGCTCGCTTCTCCATGCGGGTTGCGGAGCAAGGACGGAGACCCGAACAGAGGCTTTCACCGCCGAGAACGCGGAGCACGCAGAGAGCGGGATGGGAACCTCAATGCTTCATCTCGGCGATCTTTGCGCCCTCTGCGGTAAAATGCTTGAAATCAGGGAGTAAGCTTGAAGACGAGTAGTAGAAAATGTTTACGCAACAGGCTCACTACCCACTCGAAACAGCGAAGAGCCTCTTTTTACTACCATATACTTCAAAACGATGCGCTGAGTATGGTAAGCTGGAGCAAACGGGAATGGCCGCTTCATGCATGGGGAAGGAGTAATTCCAAAAGGAGGAACTACGATGGAGAAAATGATCGCTTACTGTGGACTCGTATGCACGGGTTGCCCGGCGTACATCGCCACGCAGAATAACGACCAGGAGGCGCTCCAAAAGGTTGCTGAAGAATGGAGCAAGGAATTCAACGCCACGCTCACCGCAAAGGATGTCCTCTGTGATGGATGTCTAGCCACCACCGATCGACATATTGGCCACTGGAGTGAGTGCAAGATCAAGGCCTGCGCCGTCGAGAAGGAGGTGCGGAACTGCGCGCACTGTAGTGATTACGCGTGTGAGGAGCTCAAGGGTTTCTTCGGCTTTGCCCCAGAAGCAAAGGCCACATTGGAGGAAATCAGGAAGAACCTTTGAGAGCGTCTGCACGTTTGCAGATTCCCTTGTGTTCTTAAAGGAGGACTGTGGAGGCCTTGGATGAACGGACCTTGATGGGCGCTTGCGGCCTGTACTGTGGCTTGTGCCCTCGCTATCAGTCAAAGGCACCAAGTCGCTGCCCCGGGTGTCCCCTGGCAGATATGCATTCCTACTGCGGTGTCTACCGCTGCTGCGTAACCAAGCATGAGTTCTTAACCTGCGCCGAGTGCAGTGAGTATCCGTGTGGGAAGCTCTTACAGACACTAGGGGTGGAGAAAGGCCTGGACAGCTTTGTGAGCCACAAGCCTGCCCTTCCGAACCTCGATGAGATCGTAAGTGACGGCCTCGATTCCTTCTTGCAGGAACAGCGGAAGCGCCGCTTGTTGGCGGAGTACCTCATCGCAAACTACAACGCCGGGCGCTCAATGACCCTCTACTGCACCGCCTGCGCCCTGCTCCCCAGGCGCACGGTCGAGCGGACGATCGCCAAGCTAGAGAAGTCACTCGCTAAGGGATCTGTGGACGGTAAAGACCAGAAGGCAGTGGCCAAGGAAATGAGGAAACTCCTCGAAGAGGCGGCAACGGACCTGGGGATCGATCTCGCATTGCGGAAGAAACGAAGGTGAGGAGGAAGGAGATCGTTGATCTGGCGTAGATTAACGCTATATCCTCGAGCACGCGTTTGCCTCATTGCATTGTTTCGCCCCGAAGGACACGAATCTTGCTTCGCAACCGGCATCCGTCCCGTGCGAACCGAAATTAGAAGGGGCGGTTCGCGAACCGCCCCTACTCGAAACGACAAGGAACCCGTTCTATGGTAGAATGACGAACACGCAATAAGCGGGTTACCGATCACCGTGTAAGTGCTTGGTCGGTAGCTGGAAGCCCTCAGTGTAGGGGTGTCGTTTTTTTGGAGCGTCTATCATAGTTTAGAAAGGAGCGTCCTGATGGGGAATGGAAACGAACTTGAAGCCTTGTTACGGCCACCGACCCTAGAGATGCCACCGTACCCGCCAAAGGTGATCACCCTCGCCAGCGGGGAGAGGATGGTGGTGCGGCAGATCGATCGGGAGGAGGTTCCGATCCTCCTCGAAGCGATCTATCCACTACTTTGGGTCGAGCGCGACTACTACGACATCGTGGCGGCACGCTTGTTCGGAGAGATGCTCGCCTACAAGCGCTATCGAGTGAAGGACGAATACATCCTTGTCGGCCTGATCGACGGTGTGCTGGCCGGAATGGTCAACGGACACCTCGTCGACGAGAAGGTGGGGATGAGCTACCACACGATGACGATCCGCCGTGGCCTGCGCGTGGGATCGCACCTGTTCGCCGCAAAGATGGAGTACCACATCGAGCATCTGGGACAGGAGGAGGTCCTCATCGTCGCTGAGAGCCCGATCGGTTTCCGTCGATGGATGATCGAGTACCCACTGCAGAAGAAGTACGAGGTCTCGCACGAGCTCGGCGGGGTTCCGTCTTGGGTCCTGACCAAGGAGACGTACTACGAGGCCAAGCCACGCCTGGTTGCAGGCTCGCGCCCGGTCCCCGACGGATTACTGAAACAGGCCGCGAAGATTCTCCTCCCCGAAGAGGAGACGATCAAAGCACAGGTACTCGGCGGAAAGGGAGGGGAGAGATGAGGCCGGTAACCATTATCGGGGCGGGGATGACAAAGTTCGGCCGTTCCGACATTTCTCTCTTAGAGCTGATGAGCGAGGCGTCTCTTGCTGCCTTGCACCACGCCGACCTGGGGGATGTGAAGGTTGACGGTGTCGTCGTCGCGAACATGGGGGCGGCGCGACTTAACCATCAGACGGCGATCGCCAGTGCGCTCGTCGATCGCCTCAACCTCTTCCCTGCGATGGCCGAGTCGGTAGAGAACGGCCCTGCCTCAGGCGCTTCCGCGTTCAAGGTGGGCTATCAAGCGATCGCCTCTGGGATGGCCGACGTCGTCCTCGTTACTGGCGTCGAGAAGATGCGAGAGGTCAACGGCCTCGAAGCGACCGACTTTGTGGCAAGCCTCTCTCACCCCGAGGTGGAGTACATATACGGGGTGACGCTTCCGGCGCTCGCGGGGATGTTCGCCCGGCTGTACATGGAACGCTACGGTGTGACGCGCAAGCACCTGGCAATGGTGGCGATCAAGAATCACGACAACGCGATGAAGAACCCGTACGCTCACATCCAACAGACGGTCACGATGGAGGGTATCCTCACCGCGCCCGAGGCAGTGGTGAACAACCCACCGATTGCCGATCCGTTGCACATGTTTGACTGCTGTCCAGTGAGCGACGGCGCGGCCTCGCTCGTCCTCGTTGCGCAGGATATTGCCGAGAAGCTGGGCAGACCGATCGTTCGCATTGCTGGTATCGGTCAGGCAACAGATACTCACGCTGTTCAAGAGCGGCCCGATCCAACCGATCTGAAAGCGGTCCGCCTGGCCGCGGAGCAAGCGTTCGCAATGGCGGGACTCACGCCGAAGGATGTCGACGTCGCCGAGTTGCACGACGCGTTTACGATCCTCGAGATCGCCGAGAGCGAGGCGGCCGGTTTCTTCGAGAAAGGGACTGCGCACAAGGCGCTGGAGAAGGGCGAGACGCAGCTTAGCGGCAGGCTTCCGATCAACCCATCCGGCGGATTGAAGGCTAAGGGACACCCGGTCGGTGCCACTGGCGTGGCGCAACTAGTCGAGTTGACGTGGCAGTTGCGCGGCGAGGCCGATGAGCGCCAAGTGAAGGACGCTAAGGTCGCGTTTGCCTGCAACTTCGGCGGGTTCGGAAACAATGTCGTGGCGACCGTGCTGCAAAGGGAGGCGTGAGGTGAACGATAAGGTATATGGAGCAAAGTGCACGTCGTGTGGTACGGTCAGCTACCCTATACACGCTGTCTGCCCGAATTGCGGGAGCGAGATGTTCGACCCGATCGAGATCCATGGCGAAGGGAAGGTACTTACCTACACCGATGTGTACGCGCTCCCACTAGATTACGCTTTGCGCTATCTGCGCCTGGCCGTCGTCGAGCTCGACGATGGAACACGCGCCACCGGCCAGCTCCTCGATGATGACCCACAGCTCGGCAAGCGGATTAAGACCGTCATCGGGGTTGTCCGTGAGAGCGGCGACAAGAAGATCCACGGCCTTCAGTTCGTACCGGTCTGATAGGAAGCAGCGTATAACGTTAGAGTGGATCGGATATCGACGAGCTGCTGTGCCCTGCCTTGCATATCGTAGCACAAGGCATGACGTTGCAAGACGATCATCCGGGTCTTGAGGGAGATAGCTCCTTGTCGAATGTGTATGACTGTGCTAGTCTGTTCGGGGAGTTCTTTCTAAAACCGTTCAGCGAGGTGAGAAAGGTGAAAAGATTAATACGGGTGAGTCTGTTTGTAGTTCTAGTATGTAGTATGGTTGCGATGGCTAAACCCCTCTCTTTGTGTGATTTTCAATCCGTGGAGACGCACTTCCGTGATATGCGGTTGTCATTCAACTATCGCTACTTCAACGATGCTTCCACGGAGGGTATTGATGTGAGTTCAGGACGGATCGCTGTCGCCTACAGCGAACTAACTGATTCTCTGAACGAGGGGTTCACCCTTACCAGCAATATTGAAATCTCACTTTCCGATTTCACTCCTGTCAGTGGTCTGGGACAAGGAGCGGGCACACTTAGACATTATTTATCCGAAGAACAGCCGTTGTTCGGGTTTGGGGGACTAGAAGCTTCCTTCACCACGAGCCTGCCTCAACCCCATATAGAGCTTCGCGCTGGCGTAGGCTATGGACGGTTCTCGGACGTGACTCCTCTAGCCAAGGCGCTAAGGATCGAGCAGAAACTACTCAAACTGGAAGCGATCCCCGATAGGCTTCCTGATGCGGTCATCATGGCGCTCGCCGAACAGATCAGCCGCCGGGCGGAGTTCACCAGCCTTGAGGAGCTGATGAGTACGATCCAGACACTGATCGAGCAAGCATCGGGGGCCCCCCTCGACCCCCTGTCTGTGGTGATGGTCGGGGTAGAGCTGAACACGCTAAATGAGCTGCTGTCGAACATCGAGGGACTTATTGAAGAGGCGTCGGGAACAACCCTGAATGCGCAAGCACTGCTGGTGATCCAGGATGAGATGCTCCGGACAGGAGATGAAAGGAATTGCGGTTGGGCCGTGCAAGGAGGCCTCGGATATGAACTGGCCGATCCGTATGGCGGTACACGCGACCTCCTATTGACGACTTCGGCAGACGCGGCGTTTGCCCCCGATCCGGACAGTCAAATCCTGTTACACGCTAGCTTCTCAGGACCCCTTGCAGCTATGCAGGAGAACACTCTAGGCCTTACTGCTTCCTACGTTTATACTCTGACCGATCAACTATCGTTTCATGCAGACTATGCTCTCAAGTGCACGACGAAAGAGGATGGACTGATGAATGCCAGTCATTCCGCCTCATTCGAGCTTGCACTTGGCTTTGGGGGGGCGAACGTTGCGTTGCAACTCTCACTCACGAAAGAGCCTGACGTGTCAGGTTGGTCTTCGGATTTCACGATATCGATGGCGATGGATTTGCTGTAAGCAGTACGCAGGGGGGCTTCTCCTTACGAAGTAGAAGCTTTCACCGCCGAGGACGCGGAGCACGCAGAGAGGGGGAGCAGGGTTGAGTGATTGAGCGAGTGAGTGATTGAGTGATTGAGTGATTGAACCTCCCAATCTCCCGATCATTCAATCTTCCGATCTCTCAATTCCTCAGGACAGTTATGGCAGAAGAGAAGCTCAAGCCAGTACATCCCGGAGAGGTGTTGCTAGAAGAATTTCTGAATCCAATGGGATTGAGTCAGAATCGTGTGGCGCTGGATATTGGGGTGCCAGCACGACGCATCAATGAGATTGTGTTAGCAAAGCGCCGAATCACGGCAGATACGGCGCTACGGCTTGCACGCTACTTTGGCACGTCACCGCAGTTCTGGTTAGGATTGCAGATGGACTATGATTTGGACGTAACAGAGGATGCCATCGCAAAGCGGTTGGCACGAGAAGTGAGACCATATGCTGTATCCAGGTAAGTAGAGAGCCACCATCCTTATTTGACCCGACGCCTCGTGCAACAAGATCGTGCCGGACGAAATTATATATGTCAGTATCAGAATCTGTAACAGCAACAATGCTTACAGGGGTAGAATTGACAGGTGGAATTGATTGTCGTATTATGTTGCAGCGTTGCAGACTAATCATTGTTGGGCGTAATAAGGCAGATAGGACTACATGATCACCAAGATTAGGCATTTGAAGAACATCGGCAAGTTCTACAACTACTCCACCAAGGGCGTCGGATTGGACTGGCACAAGAACACGTTTGTTATTGCCCCAAATGCATACGGGAAGTCAACGCTCGTGGATGTCTTCCGGTCTGTGCGGGACAATGACCCGAAAATTATCCGGGCGCGCAGAACCTTGGGCTCCGTTGCTTCGCCCGAGGCTGTCATCATCATTGACGGCGTGAGCCACGTTTTCAACGGGACGAAGTGGGACAAGGCATATCCCGCGATGAGATTTTTCGACGTGCCCTTTATTCACACGAACATCCTTTCTCGTGAAATCGAACACGAACACCGCAAGAACATCCACAGAATCATCATTGGTGCGCAGGGTGTCCAGTTTGCCGAAGAACTCGCGGAGCTGAAAACCAACGAGAAGAAGAGGCGGCAGCAATTCGATGGACTTGGTACACAATTCAATGCGGCCGCATTCGTTCATCACACCCTTGACGCTTTTCAGGCGATTCCCGTGTTTGAAGAAGCTGCTGTTATGGGCCGCATTCGGAAACTTGAGCAGGATATCAAATCCAAAGAATCCGAAACCCAGGTCCGAGCCCTGCGTTATCCGCGCGCACTGTCTGCGCCAGCCTTTGACCTGTCTGCAGCAAAGACACTTGCTGGTCAAAAACTCGCCGCCGCGCACGAAGCAGCGGAAACGCGTGTCCTTGCGCATATTGACAAGAACTTCAAGCAAAAGGGCCAGGCACGGGAGTTCATCCGGCAGGGACTTGATCTGGTGCAGGCCGATTGCCCGTTCTGCGGCCAGGATTTGAGAGACGCCGCCAACCTTCTCCGAGCATACCGGGAGTTCTTCGACGACGCCTTCCGTACATACCAGAGGAATCTCAAAGAGAAGGCCGAATCTCTCGCCAACTGGAATCTCGAAAACGATCTCACGAGGCTTGTGTCTTTGCACAACTCTAATACGACCACGTTGAAGCAATGGGAGCCCTTCATCGCCGCCGCGATATTGCCTGATGCGTCCGCATTCGTAGAGACCGCCAGGGCTAAGCTCACTGACTTGAAGACCGAGGTTCAGACTGAATTGCAGAAGAAACAGAAAGACCCGAACGCTGATGCCGACCTTTCGCAGTTCGAGGCGTTGTCAGCAGAACTTGCGTCGCTAAGAGCAGATGTTGTCTCGTATAATGCCGCAGTGACGGCATTCATCAACATGGCGAAGGACTACGTTGCGAACCTGCCCAAGTCAGACGTGAATTCCATTCGGCTTGTCTTGGCGAAGGAGCGCGAGATTGAGAAACGTTTCAAGCCTGAGTGGAAGAAATGGGCAACCGACTACCCAGTGGCAAAGAAGGATGCCTCCGACCTCCTCTCCAAGAAGGACGCAAAGCAGAAGGAACTTGAGGTCTACACCAGGACTATATTCGACACCTACCAAAAGCGGATCAATCAGTTGCTTGTGACCCTTGGAGCGGATTTCACAATCACAGACCTGACCGGCAAGACCGACGCACGCGCGAACGAATCATACACCGATTTCGGCTTCCTTATCTTGAATAAGAAGGTTCCGTTGAGGGCCCATCAGGATGATGTGCCCTGCTTCAAGAATACCTTGAGCGAAGGGGACAAGGGCACATTGGCTTTCGCGTTTTTCATCGCCTCGCTGGAGAAGACTCCGGACTTGGAGAAGCAAATCGTGATCCTTGATGACCCGCTTTCTAGCCTGGACCAAACCCGGCGTGAGGCTACGGCAAGAGTTCTTCGCGAACTGTCGCCGAAGCTGAATCAGCTTTGCGTGTTCACTCACAAGAAGGATTTTCTTCAGATGCTGTTCGACAAGATACCGAACAACACCGTCCTTCGACTTCGGTCGGACAAGAACAATGGAAGTAGCCTTGAGGCGTTTAATGTGGAGGAAGACCGCAAGGGCGACTACATTCACATGGTCGAAAACTTACAGAGGTACGTTGGTGAGGACTTCGGGCCAACACCGGACACGATGCAGGGTAATATCCGCAAGGTTTTCGAGCATGTCCTCAAAGCTAAGTACTACCTCGCATTGGCAGAAGACATCAAGGAAAACAAGGGCTTGCGGAAGCTACTTGACACGCTTTCTGAAGCAGGACTCCTTGACGTTGCCCTGAAAACCGAGCTGCTCGACATGTGTAGCGTGACAAACAGCCCGCACCACGGCGACATTCGCGATGTCCCGTCGAAGAAACTAACGCGTGATGAGCTTATCCTGTTAATAAGGAAAGCGTTTGATCTGCTTGAAAGGGTGTGATGTAGGCGTCAGCAGATAGTCAATGGAATGGATGCACGCCCAACAAGGCACTGCACTGGATGGCTATTCCGCTACGCTCCATAGCCACCAGTGAGCTTGGCCGTTGAGCGCGTCGCTTTACGCTTGGTGAAGGGGAAGGCAACTATACGCCGCTACGTCACATCGGGCGGGAGATGCACCGCCACTTCGCAGAGATCGTCTCCTTTCAGAACGGAGCGGATCAGCTCCACCTTCACCGGCTTTCCAAGTATTCCGACACCGATTCTCTGTAGGTCGAACGTTTCAGTAGTTTCCATTAGCACCTTAGCAGATTAGATGCCTACCGCCCTGCAACAGGTTTAATCTCGACTGGCCTGTGGGCGTGCCAACAACGATTAGGCAGCCGCTTGTCCCTTGCTTCCTCCGCCTACCTTCACTCCCACGAACAATTCCCGTTCATACTGGTCCGTCACGGATCGTGACTCAAACCCCACTTCACTCAGCAACTTCAGCCATCTCTCGCGACCAAATAAACCGCAAATATGCTGGTCGTACTCCACACGCACCTTTTCTCCCTCCTGCAACAGATAGGCAAAATCAACCACATACGTCGTGTCTCTCTCGTCTGGATCATGTGCCCATTCCAGATACCGCATTCCTCTACCTTCTCCATCGTGCCCACCGTGTTGCGTCATCCCCTTAAAGCTCTCACGTGTGTAATCGGGCACAAACAGTGCCGCCCCTCCTTCCTGGCAATGTATATAAGCCGTCTCCATCGCTTGTCGCAAGTCCTTTTCCGTTCTCATGTACATCACTGCGTCGTGGATGAACACAGCATCGAACACTCGCCCCAACCTCACCGTGCGCATATCCCCTACAATGTGCTCACACCCTGGATTCAAACGCTCACTCACCGCCAGCATTTCCGGTGAACAGTCTACCAGGGTCATTTGAAAGTATGCCTTCAGATGCGAAGCGTTGTTCCCTCCACCTGATCCGAGCTCCAGTAGTGTCTTCGGCGGTTGCTCGCACGCCTCCATCAAGACCTGGTGGAAAAATGCTGCTTCCTCGGCGTAGTCTGCCGGCGCCGACAGAAGATGCCACCAGGTAGCAAGTTCTCGATATAACCTTGGGCTTTGCCTTTCAAGCGGTTGCTCAAACTTGTTCATTGATCTCCCTCAATAGTGGCTGCCTAACGCTTTACATCAACGGTGCCAGCGTCCGTTGCGTGCAGTTGTTAGCATCGCATGATTCCAGATAGCTGATTTTCCCGACCCCATTCACCTCTTCCGAAGCCGTGGGATCCACATTGGCACTTCCCGCATGTACAGCTCATACTCCTCGCCAAAACGCGCAAGCAGCAGCCTTTCTTCGTAGCGGGAGATGTAGTGCAAGAACCCGATCGCAATAATCCACACCATTACAGCAGCCAGTGATATACTCAGCATCAGAAGACCAAGATACAGCAGGATCTCACTCAGATATACCGGATGCCGAACGACATTGAACACGCTCTTCCTGATCACACCAGGCTTCTTCCTCTCCTCACCAAACACGATGGATAGGCCCGTTTTTGCCAGGTAGCCCGATAGAAAGAACAGAACGACTCCACAAGGGATTTTGACGCCAAGTGGCACGTACTGGTTGAGGAAGGTCGAGTACTGAAAAAAGAACGTGTCGGTTATCCACGTCGCTGCAAACAGACAGGCCAGCACTACCTGGCCGGCATCGCCCACTGTATGCTCGCCTGTAAGATCGTCCCGCTGTTGCTGTGCTTTCCTCTGCGTATGGTGGTGAGGCATGTTCTTTCGCTCCTCCTACTCCATGATGGAAGGACATGCGGTGGAAATCCTACACCACTCTAGGCGCGAAGAAGAGCCGAGTCAAGGTCGGCTTCTTCTGCGAGGAAAGGTTCCCCGCGCGTATTGGCGAGAGAGCATGACTCGAACCTTGGATTTGGGGATACGTGTTATCCTGCGGGTTCCTTAGGAGTTTCTAGTAGACACCGGTGTTGCATTGCAAGACCTGACCCCAGCCCCTTTCTTTCTTAAGATGTTTTCGGAGTTGCAAGCCTTGGAAATATGGTTTGCGTCCCTCGAATTCTCTGGATAGCGAACGTTTAGGTTTTGATGTAGTTCTTCAAATCCCTGTAGAAGTTCTCGTGTCCTCCAATGGCGAGCAGATAGAGTCTCTTCTCGGGTTCATCGACAGTGTAGGTAAGGAGGTAGAGTTGGCCGAGGCAAGAGAACCTGTGGACACGTACGCCCTGCAAGTCTCCGGCCTTCATCTCACCAAGGGTCGGGTCGCGGCAGAGCAGGTCTACCTGTACGTCGATTTGTCGCCGCAGTAGTTCGGGGAGTTTTTTCTTGATCCGGGCGAATTTGGTGTAGGCAACGGGCTCCAGCGCCATGACGGAAAGCTACCCGCGAGGGTAAGGGAGAACATCCCCTTGTTCGATTCCGGCAAGCGCTTCGCGAATATCCGCTTGGAACTGAGGGTGGAGGGTATTGTACTGATCGACGTAATGTTCCACGGCCATCTTGACGACCGTACTTAGGCTGCGTTTTTCCAGCCGCGCGATCTCCTCGAGGTGTCTCTTTAGTTGAGGGTTTACCTTTGTGGAGACTGACTTTGAGTTTGCCATGCGTCATCCTCCTCCTCTTTCTTGCGTTCTCCAAACAGGAATATAGCATCAAAGGTATACGAAGTCAACGAGGTATACCAAGGAATTAATGTTAGACTGCAAGGCCAGAGCCTGCGTGACCGATCACTCGCGATTCCGCCTAGCGGTTAGCATCACCCGCCGGGCGGTTGCGGGAAAGAGCCTCCACTACAAGGCACACTGAAAGCGCGTGGAACCGCCGATGTGCGCAACCGATAGCCCGGTCGGGTGCATGCATTGTTGGGCAGCTTTTCAAGTGTGACTACCGCGTAGCAGCGACTCAGCGGGGAAGCCGTTGCTGCAATACCTCATCCAAAAACGCCTCTAGAACGGCGGTATACGTTTTGGGGAACAGCATGAACGTGTGATGTCCGCCCTCCTCAAAGATATGCGTTCTGGCCCTGGGATACCGTGCTTTCAGTTCTCCCACATGGTCGATTGACGACTTGTCGCCCTTGGATGACAGAACTAATATCTCCCCAGGCCAGTGCTGTAGGGCTTCTGACCTGAACACAAAGCTGCGATGGGCTTCTACCCCTGCTTCCATGAAGCGTAGAAACATCTCCTTGTTGATGTCCAGACTCATCTCCCGAAGGTATGTGCCGCGAAATGCCAACCATTCGCTCGAAGACGGAAATGCCCATCCACTTCTCCTTACTAGGCGTAGTATTCGCATCAAGATGGGGAAAGGGAGAATCTTGATCAACTTCAGTTGCTTCTGTAGCCTTGACGTATCTTGCACGCCGGCAACGCTACAGTGAGAGAATACCACATGCTCTACCTTCTGCGGGTATTCCTGAAGGAAAAACTGGGCGACTCCTGCGCCACCGGAGACCCCAATGACCGTTGCTTTCTCTGCCTCTTTGGCGCCAAGGATTGCCGCATGAGCGCGACAGACCTCGTCCATCGCGAACGTTCCCTGCAATGCGTAATTGTCCAGAGTTATGATTCTATACTTCTTTTCGAAGGCAGTGATGGGGTAGAACCACATATCCGCTCTCATAAATGCACCGGGCAGGAAAAGGAGAGTTTTGTCTCCCTGCCCGCAGGCAATGTAGCGCCAGCGAGCACCCCCGACCTCCAGTTCCTTGTAGGGATGGTTAGCGCGGAATTCCTGTAAGAGCCGCTTCTGTTCAACAGGAACTTGAGCATAGATTTCGTCAAACTGCAACGCCGTCATCTTTCACCCTCTACCTGTCAATAGAGATTCTGCCCCCATTCCGACGCGCCGGACAGCAAGCGGATTGAAATCCGCAGCTCGATGAAGCGGGCGCGAAGCGACCGCTCCATCAATGATTAGTTCGCAATACTGCAACATATTACGCCATTGAAGTCGATGTACCCAACTCTCCAAAGCAACCTTGCCGCTACATCACACCGGGCGGAAGATGCACCGCCACTTCGCAGAGATCGTCTCCTTTCAGAACGGATCGGATCAATTCCACCTTCACCGGCTTTCCAAGGATTCCTTCCCACTTCTGCAAGAACCAGCCGGCGCCGCAGTTGCAGAAGGTGGGGGAGATCGTCTCACCTGCGCGCATCGCCGCCCTGAGCGTGGGGCAGAAGCAGTAGCTTATACGTCGTTCGAGATCGTTCTCGGCGTTCTTGTAACCTTTAGGATCGCGCGGGAGCTTGGCCTCGTAGATGGTATTGTCAACGCGCTTTGGGTAGTCGGGGCCGGGCAGCCCATCCTTCGGACGATCCCTCCGCATTGAGGCCAATAATTCATCGATGCTCCCTGCTTCCTGGTAGGCTCGTCGCATTTCGTCAATGAGCACCTCGGGAAAACGATGCGCGCAACCTGATACTATGCGACAGCGTGCTTCCGGATCGGACACAGCTTCGTCCAAGCGTTCCATCGCGCCTTTCGTCCATGCGACACGCTCGGAGATCTCGGTCTCTTCGAGGATGGCGTCGCTCCCGGCCATGACGCGTTCCTGGGCCTCGTCATCGGCTTCCTCCTTGAGCCCCTCCGAGAGATAGCTGAGCCACTCCGTAAGAAAGAGCGGTACTTGCAGCTCGACCTTCTGCTCCTCGGTGGTTTGTTTGAGCTCGTCTCCGTCCTCCAGGTAGACCAGACGGAACGGTCCTTCGGCGATCAAATATCCGCGTTCTATGGCGTAGCTGTAGAGAGGGCGTGCGGTTTTAGAGAGTGAGTTCTCTGCCTCCGGCGGGGCGAGCGGCCCTTCGTGATGCACGGAGAGGATCTCGCTGGCAGGAAGGGTTCGCGTTTTGACCGGACCAACGTTCACATCCTGTGACACCGGGTAGGCCACCTCGATGTCGCTCTTGCCTGTTGGAAGGGTCCAGTGAAGGAGGCGAAGGGCATCTCCGGCAATGTAGGGCTCAACGGTCTTTCGCAGTTCTGCGAACCGCGCCGGTACTTCCGCGAGGTCTCCGAGATAACGGATGCTTGCGATGCGCACGTTCTCCACGCGCTTTCTGATGAATCGATCATGAAGAGTCACAACAGCCTCCTTTGGCTAGGGAGATCATAGTCACTTGCTCTCTTATAGAAAAGCATCGCGATACTTTGCTCTCAGGCCCCCTGTCTCCCTCTCTTGCCTTTGCTGCGCGAGTAGCGGAGGTAGAGAGAGAGGTCGATCAGGACCATCACCAGGTTTAACGCGTAGAGAAAGATCACCCAGTTGGGGTTGTTGATCGCTTTGTGGATGATTCCACTCGTGTATCCAAGTGAGATCAGGATCATGAACCAAGGGCTCTTTCCCGCTACCTCCTTTGTCCTCAAGGCCTTGGCGATCGATACTGGCCAACTTACACCAAAGCAGATCAGCATCGTTGCCTCAAAGAAGTTCATCGGTTGCTCCTTCCATACCCGTTTTTAATTCGAATAAAGAAATCCCTTGAAATTGACTATCCCCGTAGCAAGACTATGGGGTATTCCGCCAATTTCATTTTGACCTGAAGGTCAAAACCGGGATTTCATTATTTCACCTCACCCCAACCCTCTCCTATCAAGGAGAGGGGTATACGGAAACCCTGTGGCAAGACCACAGGGAATCTCAAGTTGATGGGCTGTTCGTGTTTGAGATATCATCCGCGCACCGTGGGTGGTTGTAAAGGATGACACAGGATGGATCATTGGCGGAGCCGAGTGAGGGGATTCGGCTTCAAACAGCCGTGCAATTCAAGGGTTTCAGGTTCGTCTTTCGATATGCTCCCCACCCCCTTGACACTTTCACACAGACATCGTATATTACTTATATGTCCGGCGCGTCCGCGTTGGATTTTTTCTTTGCATACGTTACACACGAAAACCTGTTGCCAGCCCCTCCTTGTACCATGTACCATCGCCAATCCCTTTCAGGCTATTAAGCAAACCTCTTTCTCTCGCAAAGCAGAAGCTTTCACCGCCGAGAACGTGGAGCACGCAGAGAGTAAAATGGGAATCTTAATGCTTTATCTCAGCAATCTTTGCGTCCTCTGCGGTAAAATGCAAACGCTGGTGTCAGATCTTTGTTTTTGGTGTTTCTTCGCTGAGGAATGATACTCGCAGACTGATCATGACCTCTTCCGATACCTGCCCTTCGCCTTTGGAATTGCTTTATGTGTAGCACCAAGTTCTATCCAATTTGGAGGATGTTCCCGCAAGTTCAAAACTCGTCCCGTAAGGCGTATTTTCCTTTAGCAGTCGGACAAACACCAAGAATAAAGGTCTGATCTTTGCTCCCTAAAATTGCTGTCGAAGGATGCTTCCCTCACGAGTATAGGCACAACACTTTGAATCATATGAATACCGGTTGCTATGCGGTTAGTCCTCCGAGCCTTTAATTGCACCCACACAACCAAGAACCCACTCTCTGATTTAGGGGCACTTGGAGTTCGAATAGCCAGGGGAGAACAACAATTGGAGTCGATCAGTTGATTCTCCCATCTTGATGATGACCTCCAGAAGCAGGGGATCATATTCCGACCATGTCTCAATCATTTGAGACGAGATCATTCCATCGTTCGGCACGATGAGAACATGGACTTCACCGGGCTGTAGGACCCCAATATCCCAGGAAAGTGCGTCTGCAGGATCAGAGGTCAGAGAGCCATCAACGTAAAGCTGGACTGAAGCATCAGAGCTGGGAGAACTACCACGATTTCGAACCCGCAACTCGCCCAGGTTTCCTGACTCAGAGATCGTGGATAAGTCAAAGCATGACATTTCCACAACAAGCTCTGGGGCAAACTGCACATCTATCAGTGCTGGCTCAGCCCAGTCCTTGATTGAATATCCGCCGATGTGATTCCCACTATCCGTTGTATCCACCAAGTAGAATCGCTTCCCGTCATACTCTACAAATTGGCCCCATGCACCTTCGACATTAACTCCGACTACCATATGCCCTTGCTCTTCAGGATCTAGCGGAGCAAGTACTACTAGGATGCTATCGAACCCAGCCAACTCAAGAAGAACGCCTACAAGGGCTCCAGTATCCCTGCAAATTCCTTCTCCCTTTGCTAAAGTTACTGTTGGGATCAGATAGCCCCTTGAACTGCTTTCGTCACATCTCTCCTTATCGTAAGATGTGTTTTGCAAAGCAAATTGGAGAATGAAATCTGCTAGTGCTAAACCCTGATATCCATTAGTCTCTGCAAATTCCATAAGCTGATCAACGATCGGTGCAAGGCTAGTTGTATTTGTGAAATGCGAGAAGGCACCTATTGCTGTTGGCGGTTCACCGCCTTTACGAGTCCTATCCCCCTCGCAGGTGAATCCACCCACTGGAACCTCAAGAACGCTGTCGAGAACATAGTCCTCACCATAATATTGCCACTCGAACTTAGTTGGTCGGGCATATGTCATAGCAAGAAATGCTGCTGGCCAGCAAAGGTTTGCTTGCTCTCCCGAGAGCCCCCCCGGGTAAGGCCGTACAGCACCTTGCAAGTTTGCATCTGCCTCATAGAGATCTGGTATCACGTTTCCAGCGCCAGCGACATGGGGAGTCTGTTCATCTTCATCGTCTAGATCATAGAAATGAATACCACTTCCACCATTGCGAACTATCCATGACTCTCTAAGCTCCAGCCTCGCTCCGAGCCCTACCTCAATTCCATCTCCCGTCTCCGTAAAGGGAAACTCTTTCGCTGAGTCTCGCCACACGGATCCATTCTTACCGATGAATGATCCGTGAATTACTGCTTCTCCAAGAAGCCGTATTCCATCAGCCCCATTTGTGCTGATGGAGGTGTTGTCCATCTCGACATAGGCGTCTGCCTCGACCAGTACCCCCGAAGTCTTGTTGAATAGAATGGCGGAATCGGATACTGTGCCCCTAGACGCGTGCATAAAGTGTATCCCGGTCACACAGCCATAGAGGAAGCACCGGTCCATAGATAGATTCGCACTCTCGACGGTAACTCCCGTGTGATCTGGCGCATGAATTTCCAGGCCTACAAGAATAACTAGTCCCTCATGCACATAGATCGGACCTTCAATCGTGGTTGTGCCTGACCGGACAGCATCTGCGGTATCGAACCCGTAGTCATCGCCAAGTAGTGCTATTTCAATGATATCGCCCAGGGCCTCATGAGGAGCATCAGTTCGGATCGTTATGCTTTTCTGTATGCGTAGCGGCCCTTTGTATGACTCCCCCGCTTGCAGGACAATCGTGGAGCCTTCAGGAGCTTCATCAATTGAAGCCTGAAGATCCTGGGCAGGAAGAACGATTATCAGCTCATTGGTCGAGAACACAGGGAGTTGACACGCAGTCAGCATGAAGACGAATATCGTAAGCCCGACAAACAAACCCGGCAGGGCCTCCCGGCGACTCCCTTGTTCCGTAGATTGGTGGCCAGAGTGGCTCGTCAACAACCTCCTATTCGCTCCCGCATAGTTACTCCCTCTACTCATCTCTTCCACCCCTTTTTTACCGTTCATTCTATCCGATAACGCAAGCGATGAGAAAAGACTGGGCTTACCTGTCCCAATGAACAGTAATGGAAAGCTAAGATCCTCGTTTTCTTCCCTCTTAGATGATGAAGTTCCGTCGCGCGCTAAAGAGTCCACAGCTTGCCCCCTCTCTGATTTGGGAGGCCAGATCTTTATTTTTGGTGTTTCTTCGCTGGGAACTGATACTCGCAGACTGATCATGACCTCTTCCGATACCTACCCTTTTCCTTTGGAATTGCTCCAGGCGTAACGCCAAGTTCTATCCGATTTGGAAGGTGAACCCGCGAGTTTAAAACTCGTCCCGTAAGGTGTAAAGATCCTAACCGCCCTTCTCTTGAGCTGTTCGCGATAGACCTTCCGAGACGGGCTTGAACTGCGGACTGGGAGACCAACCGTGGATACTAAGTAAGCGAGATCCTAGACACCGTGCCAATCCAAGTATACATTCGTAAACTGCAGATGAGATTCGCTAATCACGTCTGGCTCCCCAGGGATCTGCTTTCCGTATGAAGACCTCGCGAAGGTCGGCTTAGTCAAGTGAACAAGGCGAACTGTGACTCCGTTCTGAATCGATTCACGGACCTTGACAAGTGTTAGCTCTTTGCAGCAGGAAGCCGGTAGTCCGATCAGTACTTGGACATAGGATCCTGGTGGGACGGGAGGAAGGTACAGTCGTGACCAAGCCTGCATATCGGCTAGCTGATAGGGAAGGAGAGACCCAAAATTGGCCCACGGAATCTCCGTTGCTAGCTCTGGGCTGTACGCATTAGGTTCACTGGCCTTCCCGACAAGTAGAACTGTGACCGGTCTCCTCCGCTGGCCGTAACTGTCTTCCACTGGCTCTTGGATTGCCACCTCCAACGCAAGGCCTGACGCAAGGGCGGTTCCGTCATTGGTTACGAAACCTTCCAACCATACTACAGGGCCATCAAGTTTATCAAGGTATTCAGGATCATCTGCGAATGGATCATTGACATACTCATATGCGGCAAAGCCGGATAGCACAGGGACAGCTTCCGGCTGAAGCTTCACCAACGTCGACGACAGGTTGATGAACCCTATCACAATCAGAACGAAAGCCCCAATTGTAGCCAAGTCTGCAAGTAACGACACGAACCTGAATCTCTGTTGCATTCGTCACCGTCTCAGAAGATGTATTTCTGCACACGCTGACGATACTAATTCGGAGCGCCTTGGAGATCAAGATTCGCTTAGCAAGAAGGAGAAAGGCTTCGGGCAGGAGCCTAGCAGCGGGTGTTGGGGACAGATCTCCTGCACCGCTGGTGTCACACCGCTGGTGTCAGATCTTTGTTTTTGGTGTTTCTTCGCTGAGGAATGATACTCGCAGACTGATCATGACCTCTTCCGATACCTACCCCTCGCCTTTGGAATTGCTCCAGGCATAACGTCAAGTTCTATCCGATTTGGAGGATGCTCCCGCGAGTTCAAAACTCGTCCTGTAAGGCGTAATCCTCTTTTTCTACTCGCTGACAAAGAGGTCCACGATCTCGAAGCGGTCCACGTCCACCAACCCACGATCGGTGAGCTTGAGGGACGGTATCACGGGGAGCGCCAAGAAAGAGAGGGTCATGAATGCTGCTGGGAGAACACAGCCGAGGGATCTTGCCGCACGGTCGAGCTCGCGTGCTTTTTCAGCGACCACGGCGAGCGGACGATCTGAGATCAATCCGGCGATACGGAGTGGAAGAGAGGCAAGGACCTGCCCATCCTCTACCACCACCTGACCACCACCCATATCGACTAACGCGGCAACAGCGGCACGCATGTCCGCATCGTTCGTCCCCACAACCACTACGTTGTGCGAGTCGTGAGCCACGGTGGAGGCGAGCGCTCCACGCTTGAGGCCGAACCCCTGAACGAGCCCCAGCCCGATGTTCCCCGTCCCCCGATGGCGTTCCACCACGGCTAGCTTGAGAAGATCTTGATCGAGGTCGGATATGACCTCCCCAGCTTCTATGCGTGGTTCTACACGACGATCCTCGGTCACCGCCTGATCGGGGATGACCCCGATCGCACGGGCCGCCCCCCTTTCTGAGGGAATGCGGAAGGAGAGCCGTTCCAGATCGACTTGCATCGTCCCGCTTACCCCTACCGCCGCATGGTGTGGGAGATCGACCGTGCAGCATCCATCCTCAGCCACGAGCCGCCCGTCCACGTAAACCTTTGCAACCTTCAAGCTATCGAGGTCGGAGATAACGAGAAGGTCTGCCCTGTATCCCGGGGCGATCGCTCCGAGGTCGGGGAGGCCGTAGGCACGCGCGGTGTGAAGCGTAGATGCGGCGATTGCCATCTCAGGAGGAATCCCCCCGATGATCGCCTTGCGGACGAGATCGTCCATGTGTCCCTCGTTAAGGAGTGTTTCGGGGTGTCGATCGTCGGTGCAGAAATGGACGAACGGAGCCGAACGCTCCGTGAGGAGGGGAAGGAGCGAATTCAGGTTGCGCGATGTCGTCCCCTCCCGGATGAGGATGTGCATCCCTGCGCGCAGCTTTTCCTGCGCCTCGGCAAACGTCGTACACTCGTGATCGGTGCGGGGACCGGAGAGGGCGTAGGCCCATAGATCCGGCCCAGAGAGGCCGGGCGCGTGGCCGTCGATCGGGCGGCCGCGTGCAGCGGTAAGCTTTGCATGCACCGCAGGATCCGCTTCGATCACCCCAGGAAAATTCATCACCTCTCCCAGTCCGATCACCCGTTCCCAAGAGAGGGCCTCGGAGATCTCCGTGGCCGAAAGTTCGGCCCCTGAGGTCTCGAGTGGTGTTGCCGGGACACAGGAAGGGACCATGAAGAATACTCGCAATGGCAGTCCTTCCGTCGCGTCGAGCATGTACCGGATACCAACAAGGCCGAGTACGTTCGCGATCTCGTGTGGATCTGCCATTACGGTAGTCGTCCCGTGAGGGAGGACGGCACAAGCGAACTCCGCGGGGGTAAGCTGCGAACTCTCGATGTGCATGTGCGCGTCGATCAACCCCGGAATGAGCCAGGCTCCGTCAAGGTCGACAACATCTCTTGCCTCGCTCGCACCAAAGCCAACGATGATCCCATCTTTTACCGCCACATCCCCACGGAAGAACGCTCCCGCAAAAACATCTAGAATCCACCCATCCCGCAACAGGAGATCGGCTGGGGCATTTCCCCGTGCGACTCCAACGAGTTGTTCATTCATCGCGATCACCTGCGCTTGAGCATATCACGGGAAGAAGGAGAGCGCCAGGTAATTGGAAAATTGAATGATTGAGTGATTGAGTGATTGAGTGATTGAACGGTTCCTTACATCAGCAGCCCCTTCCATCTTTTTCTACTAAGTTATCTTTCATCTTTTCAATCTCCCGATCCTCCGATCACTAAATCACTCACTAAGTCACTTTCTCCCTTGACGCTCGCGAAAGATCTTACTATGATGATATTATGTGAGCGAGCTTTTAGGTGTCGGTTGGAGCCACCGCAGCCAAAGACGCTGCGGTTGTTCTGCTCTTTTTAGGGACGATCGTGAGAGACGGCTGCTACGACCCTCGTAAAGAAGGGAGATATGATCGGAGAGTTCGAGTACGTGAGGGTTGACTCCATCACGGAGGGCTGTTCGCTCCTCGCCGAATACGCAGGTAGCGCTGCGGTCCTTGCCGGGGGTACCGATCTCCTCGTCAATATTCGCAACGGGACGACATCACCCAGTTTCCTTGTCGATTTCAAACGAATCGAAGAACTGAAGGCGTTCTTCCCCGATAAAGGGCTGATTGGCTCCTCTGTTCTGTTGAACGTGATCGCAGAAGATCGAATCATTCGGGAACGGTATCGAGGCCTAGCTGAGGCGGCGCAGAGTGTCGGAAGCTACCAGATCCGCAACCGTGCCACACTCGCCGGAAACCTGTGCAACGCCTCTCCTGCCGCAGACACAGCCCCACCTCTGTTCGTGTTGAATGCTCACGTGACAATCGCCGGCCCACACGAAACTCGCACCCTTCCGGTGCAGGACTTGTTCGTCGGGGTGAAGAAGAACGCGCTTTCACCCGGCGAAGTGATGGTATCTATTACCCTCCCTCCTGCGTTGCCGCAAGTGCGCACGAAGTTCCTGAAAATCCAGCGGATACGAGGACATGACCTGGCCATCATCAACATGGCCGGTTACCTCGATATAGCCTCAGGTGAACTACGGATCGCGATCGGGAGCTGCGCAGTGACACCGATCCTCCTCCCATCGTTGGATGAACCGGTGGACGAGGATGCTTCGATCGACGAGTTGGTTGAGAAGTTGAATACCCTGGCGCAGTCTGCTATCGCTCCGATCAGCGATCTTCGAGGCTCGGCCGAGTACCGACGGGCGATGGTTCCCGTTCTCCTGAGAAAGCTCTTGGCTGTGCTCCTTAGCCCACAAGGGGGAGGGTGATGAACGACTCCAGGGATCAGATACTGCACACGGTTCACTTGACAGTGAACGGATCACGTGAGGTGGCACGCGTACCCGCGGGGATGACCCTCCTCGAACTCCTGCGGGAGCGGCTCTACCTAACTGGGACGAAGGAAGGGTGCGGGGCGGGAGAGTGCGGAGCGTGCACCATCCTCCTCGATGGGGTAGCGGTCAATTCCTGCCTCGTCCTCACGGTAGAGGTAGATGGGGCAGAGATTCAAACGGTCGAGGGTGAGGCAAAGGATGGGGTCCTCTCGGAGTTGCAGCGTGCGTTCATCGATGAAGGCGCTATTCAGTGCGGGTTCTGCACACCGGGGATGATCATGTCGGCGCGTGGACTCCTCACGAAGAACCCTCATCCGACAAGGGACGAGATCGTCGAGGCTATGGCAGGGAACCTCTGTCGCTGTACCGGGTACGAAGCGATCATCGCCGCCGTAGAAAAAGCGGCCGAAAGAGAGGCAAGGGGAGCCAATGGCGAGTGAGAAAGAAGGGCACCTTACATACGTGGGAAAATCCGTGTCGCGGGAGGACGGTGTCGCCAAGGCGACCGGAACCGCGCGCTTCGTCCACGATCTCTCTCTTCCGGGGATGCTCCACGCCGCGACACTGAAATCCCCGTACGCGCGCGCCCGGATTCTTAAGATCGATATCAGTGCAGCTCGCGCACTTCCAGGCGTCCGAGCGGTCCTCACCGGGGATGACCTCGATTTCCTCCTCGGCCTCTACATGCAGGACAAACCGATCCTTGCACGGGGACAGGTCCGGTATCAAGGTGAACCTGTCGCCGCGGTCGCTGCCGATACCTTGGAGATCGCTCGCTCTGCCTGCGCACTGATCGAGGTAGACTACGAACCACAGACCCCGGTCCTCGATCCTCGGGTAGCGATGATCCCTGTGACGTCGCTCGTGCACGAGGACCTTCATACCTACCACTACATGAAGGGAGTCTTCGCACCCAAGCCTCATTCCAATATTGCCCACCATCAGAAGATCAGGGTGGGCGACGTCGATCGAGGTTTGGAGGAATCCGACCTCGTCATGAAAGAGAGCTTCTACAACCCGCCGGTCCCGCACGTCCCGATGGAGACGCACGCGGTTATCGCCCACGCGCTGCCCGATGACCACATCGAGGTTCACACATCGGCCCAATCTCCTTATACGGTGCGGAACATACTCTGCCACAGCTTCGACCTGCCGCACGCCAACGTCCGCGTTCATGTGCCCTACATCGGTGGCGGATTCGGTGGAAAGGCAGGGATTCACCTGGAACCACTCGCCTATTGCCTCTCCAAGGCGGCGGGCGGACGAGCGGTGAAACTCGTCGCTACGCGAGAGGAGGAATTCGGCACCCTCCCCTCACGACAGGGTCTGCACACAGAGATCACGATCGGCGTCACCTCTGACGGAAAGATCAAGGCGTTCAAGGCAACTTACACCTGGGATGCCGGTGCCTACGCCGACTACGGAGTGAATGTCGGTCGCGCCGCCGCATACTCCGGGGCAGGTCCGTACAGAGTTCCCAACTGTAGGATCGATTCTTATGTTGTCTACACTAACAAGGTCTTCGGAACAGCCTACCGCGGTTTCGGGCACCTCGAGGTTATGTGGGGTGTGGAGCGGGCGATCGACATCACCGCACATCGGCTTGGGATGGATCCGTACGAGTTTAGGATGAAGAATCTGCTCAAGGAAGGCGATAAGACTATCACCGGTGAGACGTTTACCAGCGGCCACGGACGTCCCGACAAGTGTTTGGAAGCGGTTGCCGATGCGATCGGCTGGGGGAAGGAGAGCACACCATCAGGGCCGCACAAGGTGCGCGGCAAGGGGATTGCCTCCCTCCATAAGGCCCCGGCAATGCCGACCTCCACGTCGTGCTCGGCGATCATCAAGCTGAACGAGGACGCCTCGGCCGACATCCTCATCTCCGGTGTCGACATGGGCCAGGGAACGTACACGGTCCTACGCCAGATTGCGGCCGAGGAATTGAAGCTCCCGATCGAGAAGGTTCAGATGACGTGGGAGTGCGACACCGCCTTCTCCCCCTACGACTGGCAGACGGTGGCGAGCCGCTTCGCATTCATGGGAGGGAACGCCGTGATCGAGGCGGCGCGTGATTGCTTACGGCAGATCAAACAGGTGGCGGCAACGGCGCTTAAAACCTCACCCGAACGGATCACCTGCCACGATGGGAAAGCCTTTATAGTGGGCGAAGAAGAGCGTGCCATCCCCTACGAGAAACTGGTCCTGGGCTATACCTTTGAGAACGGGAACTCGATCGGTGGGCCGGTGATCGGACACGGCCGCTATATCGCGAAAGGGCTGACGAACCTCGACCTCGAGACCGGACAAGGACTCCCTGCCCTCTACTGGACCTACGGGGCACACGGGGTGGAGATCGAGGTGGACAAAGATACCGGCGAGATAGAGATCCTCAATATCGTAACTGCGATCGACGCGGGGAAGGTACTCAACCCCAAGCTCTGCAAGGGACAGGTTGTGGGGGGGGTCCTGCAGGGCCTCGGGTCCACACTCTTTGAAGGACTCATCTTCAACGAGGAAGGGCGCCTCTTGAACCCCTCGTTCACCGATCACAAGATTCCGACCATGAAGGACATCCCACTAGCAACGAAGCAGATCTTCATTGAGACCGCACAGCCGGACGGGCCGTACGGCGCACGCGGAATCGCCGAACACCCGATGATCTCGGTCCCTTCCGTCGTGGGAAACGCCCTTTACGATGCATTGGGGATCGACTTTACCGAACTCCCTCTTACAACAGAGAGGATCTACCTGGCGATGGAGGAAGGAAGGAAATCCCGATGAAAGCCGTCACCATTGCACGAGAACGCTACTACGATTCCGTCTTTCTCATGCTCATTACCCGCGAGGTGAAGGCCCTTTCCGGAATCAACGACGCCGTCGTTTCCCTGGCTACTCCGAACAACGTGGAAGACCTGGCACGGGTCGGGTTCACATCGCCCGAACTGGAGAAGGCTGGGCCAAACGACCTTGTCATCGCAATCGACGCAGAGAACAGTGAAACCCTCGCAGCCGCGCAGGCCCATGTCGAGGAGATGCTAAGGAAGAAAAGCGAACCCTCACAAGATAGCGCAAAGGAACGGCCGCGCACCCTGGCCGGTGCAGTGAAGCTTCTGCCCAACGCAAACCTTGTCTTAATCTCCGTTCCCGGTCCTTATGCCGCCCGCGAAGCGCGCGGTGCACTGAGCCGTGGATTTCACGTCATGCTCTTCTCGGACAACGTCCCCATCGAGGAAGAGATCGCACTGAAAGCGGAGGCGTATGAGCGCGGACTCCTCATGATGGGACCCGACTGCGGAACAGTGCTCATCAACGGGGTTCCTCTCGGGTTCGCCAATGTCGTGCGACGTGGCCCGATCGGGATCGTCGGGGCCTCCGGGACCGGAATCCAGGAGATCAGTTCGCTCATCGATCGCTACGGTGGGGGAATCTCGCAGGCTATCGGGACCGGTGGACACGACCTGTCAAAGAGAGTTGGAGGGGTGATGACCCACCTCGGGATCGAGGCGTTGGGAGATGACGATCAGACCGAGGTGATCGTCGTCGTCTCCAAGGCGCCATCGCCGGATGTGGCGTGCGACATCGTAGAGACCGTCTCCTCGACGGGAAAACCTGCTGTCGTCCACTTTGTTGGGGGAGAACCTCAGCCGGCAATAGGGAACGTCGTCTTTGCAAAGACGCTCGTCGATGCCGCAAGGCTCGCCTGCGAGCGCACTGGGATGACCGATCTGCCTCTGAAGGAAGCCATAACCCTCCCAGACGTGCAGTACGCGCCCGAGCAGCGGTTCATCCGCGGCTATTTCTGCGGCGGAACGCTCTGTCAAGAAGCGTGGAAAATGCTTGCTCAAAGAGGACTAGACGTTCGCTCGAACGTCGCCACCGATCCCACGCAAAAGATAGATCCTAAAGAGGAGGCAGAGGGGCATCTCCTGTGGGACCTCGGCGATGATTCGTTCACACTAGGCAGACCGCACCCGATGATCGAGCCCAGCCTGCGCGACGAGCGCGTGCTCTCTGCGGCGCAAGATCCGACCGTGGCGGTGATCCTCGTCGATCTCGTCCTCGGGTACGGGTCGCATCCCGATCCAGGATCGAGCCTGGCCGCTGCCGCAACCCGCGCAACCGAGATTGCTCGGTCACGAGGCAGAGATCTCCTTATAATCGCCTCGATCACGGGGACCGTTCAGGATCCACAAGACTTGCATAGGCAACGAAAGGCGTTGGAGGATGCAGGCCTGATCATTGCGAGTAACAATGCAGCAGCAGCAGAGGCGGCGTTTGCTGCGATCGATCGCACGCACGCGGAAGGTGGTGCACGATGACCTCAAAAAGGTTGCAACCGATACGCAATCTATTCGCAAGTGAGCTGCGCGTCGTCAATATCGGTCTTTATTCGTTCGCCGAGACGTTGCACAGTGCAGGAACGCCGGTCGTTGAGGTCGATTGGAAGCCCCCGGCCGGGGGAGACCCTGAGTTGATCGCGTTACTCGACAGCCTACGTGCGTCGAGGCGCGCCTCGTCGAGTGGCGAAGGGTGGTCAGAGTCGATCACGCAGGCTAACAAGGAAGCCGTCTCGCGCCTCTTGGCCGCTCAACCGGTCATCAAGGGGATCGGGATCGCCAATGAGGTCATCCCTGGGATGAAGAAGAAGACTATTCTCCACGCCGGGCCACCGGTCACCTGGGAGCGAATGTGCGGGCCGATGCGGGGTGCGGTGATCGGCGGGATCCTATACGAGCGATTAGCAAAGACCCCCGATGAGGCCGAAGAGCTTGCATCTTCCGGGGAGATAACCTTCTCTCCGTGCCACCACCACGCTGCGGTCGGGCCGATGGCCGGGGTCGTCACAGCGTCGATGCCGGTCTGGATCCTGGAGAACGAGGCCTTTGGAAACCGGGCGTACTGCACGCTGAACGAGGGGCTGGGGAAGGTCCTGCGCTACGGCGCCTATTCGAGCGAGGTGATCAAACGGTTGGATTGGATGCGCGATTCGCTCGCCCCGATCCTGGCTCGGGCGATCGCGGCGCACGGTCCGATCAACATGAAGAGCGTGATCACCCAGGCACTGCAGATGGGGGACGAGGGGCACAACCGCAACCGTGCCGGCACCTCCCTCTTCATCCGCGAGATCGCCCCGTTCCTTGTGGAGTTGGATGTGAAGCGGGAGAAGCTGCGTAAGATCCTCGAATTCCTGAACGGGAACGATCACTTCTTCCTCAACCTGACCATGCCCGCTGGGAAGTGCTCCCTCGACGCAGCGGCGAATATAGCGGGAAGCTCCCTCGTCACGGTGATGAGCCGAAACGGGACCGATTTTGGCATCCGCGTCTCCGGCACCGGCGACCGCTGGTTCATTGCGCCAGCTCCGCGAGTAGACGGCCTCTACCTGCCGGGTTTCTCAGCTGAGGACGCCGCTCCGGACATTGGAGACTCCTCGATAACCGAGACGACCGGATACGGAGGCTTTGCCATGGCTGCAGCGCCGGCAATCGTCCAGTTTGTGGGTGGAACCCCGCAGCGGGCGATCGAGTTCACACAGAGGATGTACGAGATCACCCTGGCGGAGAACAATGCGTACCAGATCCCCGTCCTCGGCTTTCGCGGTACCCCGACCGGGATCGATGTCCTGAAGGTAGTCGATACGGGGATCGTCCCTGCGATCAACACCGGGATCGCCCACAAGGAACCCGGAGTCGGAATGGTCGGTGCCGGCCTGGTGACGCCCCCCATCGCCTGCTTCCGTGATGCGGCGCGAGCACTCGCAGAAGAGATACTGCATAGAGCTTCGCAGGATAAAATCCTATAAGGAAGCCAGGAGGCCAGGAATCATACGGCTTTGAATAACAAACAGTCTCTTGGAACCTAGAAAGGCTTTATTATTCCGGGTCTTTGTCGTTTTGAGTGGGCAACCGGAGAGACAAGGTATAGCGACAAGACTCTCGCAAAGGCATAGAATGGTTTCACCACGAAGGACACGAAGCAGTCAGAGGCCGAAGCGCTTGATCCCCCTCTTAAGCTTGGGGGGTGTAGTAGCCGATCCTGTTTACTACACCCCCCGAGGTGACATTGAAGTTCATCAGGAGTCCGGTCTTCACTCCCGCTAGGCTGAAGTTCCTGACGATTTGGGGGCTGAAATCGGCAGTTAATGCAGATGAGATCTGGGATTGAGGATAGAGGAGTTCTCCATTTTGTAGTCATGTGAGATGCGTGATTCTGCTTGACATCTCCCTTGAACACGTGGCATACTCACTTGTAGCGGGATGGGCGCATAAGCCGTTCCAAACTGCGCATCCGTAGTGTAGACAGAACGTTGCACTACGATTGTTGCGAAACGCGCCAACCCAATAGAGTTTTCGCTGTTTCAGCCGCAGGAACTTCAGGCTAGGGGCATGTAGGTCAGCAACTACGCCTCTCTTCGTGGTGAATTCTCTTCGACCTCCGGTCTTGCTTCGCAACCGGCATCCGTCCCGTGCGGACTAAGATTGGAAGTCACTCCCCACTCCAAGAGATACGGAACCATTATTCCTGCTGTTCTTAATGAGTGTAGTTTTCTGAGGAACACAGGAATCTAAGAAGCACGATATGCACAAAACCTAAATCTAGGCTGGAATGAATTGTGCTGCTCGGTGTGACCGTGTTGCTGCCAATTTGGCCCGCACTGGATTATTCTCGATAATGTGAATAATTGGGATTCAGAGCGGAATCTGGGAAGAGGAGGTTAGACGTGACTCATCCATCACAACGGCATGAGAGCATTGTGCGCAGCACTGCAGCGCCGCCCGCTCTGCGTGTCGTTGCTGTCAGACATCTGGTCCTGTTTGAAGTTATCCTCATTATTCTTTCGCTTTGCGCGTCCTCCGTGATTGGGCAAATGGTGGTGCGCGTGGGATTCTATGAGAATCCGCCGAAGTTGTACACCAACGACACCGGAGAAATCACCGGCTTCTTCCCGGAGATCTTGGCTGTCATTGCAGAAGCGGAAGACTGGAAGCTCGAATACGTCCCGGGAACGTGGAGCGAGAACCTGACTCGTCTCGAAGCCGACGAGATTGACCTCATGCCAGACGTAGCCTATTCGAGGGAACGGGCTGAGATCTACGGCTTCAGTGAGGAGCCGCTGTTCGTGAACTGGGGCGTGATCTACGCGCCTTCCGATTCGGTTTCGCTGTCGATCCCCAACCTTGCCGGGAACCGAATCGCGGTCATGGCAGGGAGCATTCACACGGATGGAACGCAGGGGATCAAGGCTTTGCTGGCTCAGTTTGACATCCAGAGCACGTTCGTGGAAGTCGACAGCTACGAGGGTGTCTTCGAGCTGCTCCAATCGAGAGACGTAGACGCAGGCGTCGTGAATCGCTTGTTCGGCCTGCAGAATGCCGAGAGATTCAATGTGACGGAGACGCAGATCGTGTTCAATCCGCGTGAACTGCGGTTCGCGTATCCGAAAGGATCTGAAGGCGGATTCCTACTGGCAGAGCGGATCGACGCACACATCCGGAGCATGAAGGCTGACACCGATTCGATTTACCACCGAAGCGTGGCCGTCTACCTGTTGGGCGAGCCGCTAGGCGGGGACATGCATATTCCACATTGGCTTCTGGTGCTTTTCGGAGCCGCCGCTGCAGTGATCGCGAGTGGAGCGATCTTCATCATCTGGCTTCGGCGTCGCCAGCGACGTCTTGGGGAGGTACTAAGCGCAACCGAAATCCGCTTCGATGCGATGTTCGAGAACGCAGCGGTGGGTCTTGCGACGACGGACATCAAGAGCAAGAAGTTCTCTCGTGTTAACCCCAGGTTCTGCGAGATGCTTGGATACAGTGAATCGGAGCTTCTCCAACTGCGTCTTCCCGACGTTGTACACTCGCAAGACCTCGAACGCGATACGCCTGCGTTCAATGACGTGATCGAAGGACGCACGCCGAGACTCCTTGTCGAGGAACGCTTTGTTCGCAAGGACCGGGCTGAGGTCTGGGTGTCAGTCTCTCTCTCCATCGTACGTGGGCCAGATGGCAAACCTGCGTACTGGATCGGAGTAATGCAAGACATCACGCAAAGGAGGAACCAGGAGCACGAGCTTGAGCGGCATCGTGAACATCTCGAAGAGCTTGTTGAGCAGCGTACCCAGGAGCTCACAGCAAGCGATGAGCGGCTCCGAGTGGCGTTTGGCAAGTCGCCCCTGGGAATGATGTATTTAGACCGTACCGGAACCATCGATACATGCAACGACAGACTCGGCGAGATCTTCGGCGGGCCGCGGGAGGACTTCGTCGGGGCCAACCTGCTGGAGGTCGCCACGGACCCCGAGATGAGGAGGGCAATCCAGTCGGCTCTCGCGGGCGAGCCAGCATCCTATGAGGGCATCCACACATGCGAGGTCAGTGGGAAAGAGACACCGTTCGTACACGTGCTGTTCAATCCTATCGCACTGGGGGCCTCTGCCAGCGAGGTCATCGCCACGGTTGAGGATGTGACCGAGCGCAAGCAGTCCGAACGAGAGCTTCAGGCGTTCAACGAGGCAATGCTCAACCGTGAGGGACGAATCATTGAGCTGAAGCAGCAGGTCAACAAGCTCGCCGCTGAGGTGGGGCAGCCAGCTCCTTACAAACCTGTGTGGGAAGTTGGTGGAGGCACGGAAACGTGACGAACGTACTGCGGAAACCCATCCCTTTCGGCACCGCTTCGCTACACACTGAGCTCTGGATTGCAGTACTGGTTGTTGCCCTTCTGTTCTGGGTCGTCAACGTCGCTGTGGCGAGCGATTCCGGTTTAAACCTGACGCCAGAGGAACGCGCTTGGCTTGATGCACACCCTGAGATCAGAGCACGAGTGGGAGATGCCCCGCCTCTGCATTTCTTCGATGGCGAACCTCGCGGCATCGCGGTGGACTACCTGAACCTCATTGCAGAGCGTGTCGGTTTCGACGTGGAGTATGTCTACGGCATTCCATGGTCGACTGCCTTGGAGGACATCCGCGACCATGAAGTTCTTGATGTGATCCTTACGGCCAAGAGAACGGCCGAGCGCGAAGACGACATGGCGTTTACCGAGAATTTCCTTCTGATGCCTTGGGTCATCTTCACCCAAAAAGATAAACCCGTTGCAGCGATGAACGAGCTAGCCGGTCAGATTGTTTCGGTAGAGCGAGACTTCGTTATGCACAAGAAGCTGGCTGACGAGTACCCCAGCATTGTTCTTCTTGTCACGGAAACGTCCCGAGAGGCTCTCGAAGCAGTTGCGACCGGAGAGGCCGATGCGTACATCGGAAACCTGACAACCGGATCATACATCATGCAGTACTACAACTTGATTAACCTCCAGGTCTCTGCCCCCACGCCGTTTGAAAATCACGATCAAGCGATAGCCGTCCGGGACGATTGGCCGGAACTCGTCAGCATTCTCAATAAAGGTTTCGCATCCATCACGGAAGCAGAGAGAGTCGCGATTCATCAGAAGTGGGTGCCCGTGCTCGAAACGGTCCAGCCTGCGCCAACTCCTGGATTGATCAATAGTTGGCACACAGTTGGACTCGGTGTCGCCATCATTCTCGTCTTCCTGATTGCCTTGTGGCTCCTGATGCGCTTTGTTGGGAACCGACTCCCCGCTGGACTTCGAACCGCCCATGTGCAGATGGTGGGGATGGTTGTGATGGTATCCTTCCTGACGATTGTCATCGGCGGCGCCTGGCTTGGCCTCAACAGCATCAAACACCGCATGGGCAAGAATATCGGTGAATCGCTTCAGATGGTTGTTGAAACCACGCACCAATCGATCAAGATGTGGGTCGAAGGCCAGAAGGAACACTTGGAAGAGCACGCAAAGGACCCGCGACTTGTGGCGCTTGTACAGGGGCAATTGGAGGTACCTCGCACACGCGATGCGTTGCTGGCGAGCGACAGCTTGAGGAAGCTGCGAGCATACCTCGATACGAGCTGTTATTACTGGGACTTAGGGTTCTTCGTCATCGCTCCCGACCGGATCATCATCGCGTCGAGGCGCGATGCGAACGTGGGATCGCGCAATCTTATTGACGAGCAACGTCCGGCTGAACTTCAGAAGGCCTTTTCCGGCAAGATAGTGTTTATACCGTCCATCTACAGCGATGTGCCATTGCCGGACGCGTCTGGGCGGATGCAAACTGTCGCTCCGACCATGTTCATCGCTGTGCCGATCAGGGATAGTGGTGGTGCCGTGATTGCAGTGCTGACACTGCGCCTCGACCCGGGTCACGATTTCACCAGGCTTTGCCTGGTGGCGCGGATGGGTCAGACCGGTGAGACCTATGCTTTCGACGGAACCGCTCGGCTGTTGTCGGAAACCCGGTTTGCCGAAGATCTGGTCCGCACCGGTTTGGTCGAGGAAGGACAGCAGGCCGGCTTTCAGATCCGCATCAGCGATCCCGGCGGCAACTTACTGGAGGGACATCAGTCATCAGTGCCGCCCCGCGAGCAACCGTTGACATACATGGCCGCCGAGGCCACCGCCGGTCGATCTGGTGTCAACGTGGACGGCTATCACGATTATCGCGGGGTTCAGGTTTTTGGCGCATGGGTCTGGGACCAGAACCTACACATTGGTCTCGCCACGGAGATCGACAAGCACGAGGCCTGGGCCGCGTACCAAGCCACCCGCAACATAGTTGTGGGCATACTCGCTGTGACCATACTTCTGGCGTTCCTCCTGACGGCGTACACGATCTGGAGCGGCGAACGCACCAACCGGACCCTGCGGCAAGCCCGTGACGAATGGGAACGCATCGCGGAGGGACGCACGGCGGACCTGCGCGCACTCTCCGAACGGCTAGGACTGGCGACAAGCGCAGCCAACATCGGTGTCTGGGATTGGGATATCACAAGGAATGTGCTCATCTGGGATGAGGAGATGTACGCCCTCTACGATACAAACAAGGACGATTCAAGAGGTGCCCATGAGATTTGGATACAGGGGGTGCACCCCGATGACAAGGAGATGCTAGAGCAACAGGTACAAACAGCCCTGCAGGATGAAAGGACCCCTGACATCGAGTTTCGCATCATCTGGCACGATGGCACGATCAGATACATCCGAGAGGTCTCCAAGGTATCCCGCGATGAGAATGGCAAGATAAACCGGATGATAGGCGTCGTCTGGGACATCACTGAACGCAAGCTCGCGGAAATCGAACTCCAGGCACACGCAGCGGAGCTGAAGATGTCCAACGAGGCTCTAGAGAAGTCGAAGCGGGCGGCGCTCAGCCTTATGCAGGACGCCAACGTCGAGAGCCAGCGTGCGGAGAAGTCTTTGGCGGACCTGATAGAATCGCAGGAGGCCCTACGTGAGAGCGAGGAACACAGCCGACTGCTGCTCGACTCCGCCGCCGAAGGTATCCTCGGCGTTGGCCCCGACGGCAATGTCACCTTCAGCAACCCGGCGGCCACGCGCATACTCGGTTTTTCTGCCGCGGAACTCCTCGGACACGACATTCATGAGATGATCCATCATTCCCATGTCGACGGGACACCTTATCCCGTAGCTGAATGCCCCATGACCAAGACTTACATCGAAGGCACGCGCCATCACATTGAAGATGAAGTACTGTGGCGCAAGGACGGCACAAGCTTCTACACGGACTACACCAGCACGCCCATCCGCAAGGACCAGGAACTGGTGGGCACGGTGATCATGTTCAGCGATATCACCGAGCGCAAGGAGTTCGAGCGGCTATCGCTTCTGATCAGGCAGAGATTGGAGACGCTTCTTCGCGTGACTGAGTATGAGATCACGAACGTGACAGACTTCCTCGACCATGCGCTCCAGGAAGCTCTCGACATAACATCAAGCCGGTTTGGCTATATCTACTTCTACGACGAGGCGACAAAGGAGTTCGAGCTCAACACCTGGTCTAAGCAAGTCATGCCAGAGTGCCAGGTGATCGATCCCCATACAAAATACGCCCTTGACAAGACGGGGATGTGGGGGGAGGTCGTCCGCCAGCGAAAGTCGATGATCGTGAACGATTACAGCCTGCAGCATCCACTGGCGAAGGGAACACCGGAAGGCCATGTGCCGTTGGAGCGATTCATGAGCGTCCCTGTCTTCGAAGAAGGTAAGATCGTCGCAGTGGTCGGCGTCGCAAATCGGACGGAGGAGTACGATGAGATCGATGTTCGCCAGCTGGGTCTGTTAATGAATTCCGTCTGGAAGATGGTGAGAGCCTTCGAGTACAGGGGCCAACTGATCGTGGCTCGAGACGCCGCCAAGGCAGCCAACCGGGCCAAGAGCGACTTCCTCGCTAACATGAGCCATGAGCTGCGCACGCCGCTGAATGCCATCATCGGGTTCTCCGAGATTCTCATTGACGAGAAGCTGGGATCTCTCCTCGAGAAGCAGAAGAGGTCGGTCGGCAATGTCCTGACCGCAGGACGTCACCTCCTGGCCTTGATCAACGACATTCTCGACCTTGCAAAGATTGAAGCGGGAAAGATGGAACTGGAATTGGGCGATGTCGAAGTCGGGACGCTACTACGTGAGAGCCTGGTGCTCATCCAGGAGAAAGCGATGAAGCATTCCATTCGGTTGCACACGGAGATGGAGGACTGTATTGCCGAACTGAAGATGCAGGCGGACGCGAGGAAGCTGAAACAAATCCTGTACAATCTCCTGTCGAATGCAGCTAAGTTCACGCCCGATGGTGGAGAGATCACGATCGGCGCGAGATACGAGGAAGATATCCTTGTCGTGTTCGTGCGCGACACGGGGATCGGGATCGCTCCCGACCAGATTGAACGCGTCTTCGGCGAGTTCGAGCAAGTCGACTCCAGCTACGCAAGAACCCAGCAAGGCACGGGGCTCGGTCTCGCGTTGACCCGGCGATTCGTGGAGCTGCACGGCGGCAGGATCTGGGCAGAGAGCGAGGGTGAAGGCAAGGGGAGCACGTTCACGTTCACGATCCCAATCAGAGGACATGAGGATCCAGATAAAGGGGGCACCGGGAATGGCAAAGAAGATTCTGATCATTGAAGACAATGAAGCGAACATGGAGCTGGTTACGGATCTGCTCGAGGTTGCGGGATTCGACGTTCTGCAGGCACCGACTGCCGAGATCGGCCTCGATCTTGCCCGTTTGCAGGCGCCCGACCTGATTGTGATGGACATCGGACTCCCGGGAATGGACGGGCTGGAGGCGACCCGAATCCTGAAGGGTGATCCAACGACTCAACACATCCCGATCCTCGGCGCATCATCTCACGCGATGAAGGGCGACCAGGAAAAGGCACTTGCGGCCGGGTGCGATGGCTACATAACCAAGCCAATCGACACGAGGGTGTTCGCGGATATGGTGACAAGATTCCTTCCACAGAGCGTTGTCGAATAGGTCCTTCGCTCCGAGAGGCGCAGCGCCGTGCCAGCCACCGCGTAAACGTGAATCAAGGCCGATTTTCATCTCATCCCTGATCCCGCTATCGGAGACAGGTCAATGGCGTAAGAGTCTCGGCGAAATCCGAGGGGGAAGGGAAGCACATTTGCATCCACATTCCCCATCGAGAGAATCGGAGCGGCGGGACGAGAGGACTAGACATGACCGCAGTGAACATCCGTCATCACCGAGCACAAGCGAGCGGAGAAGAGCTCAGGGAGCGACAGGAAGAGATGCAGCGTTGGCACAGCGTAATGGTATGCTGCGAGGATCGCGTTCAGGGACTCAAACGCGGCGGAAATCCTAAGCCATGAACGCGAAACGACTCCTTATCTTGCTGGCAGCGCTTTGTGCAATTGCTCAGATTAGTGTCGGATCCGCTTTCACGCAGGACCTCGAATCGACCGTCACAATTGGCGTGCTAGCCAAACGAGGCGTAGAGCGATGTCTGGAGCAATGGGGACCAACGGCGGATTACTTGACCGCCGAGATCCCTGGCTACTCATTCGAAGTGGTTCCGCTCGATTTCGACGCGATCTTCCCTGCAGTCGAGCAGAGCACTGTGGATTTCGTCTTTGCCAATTCCTCTCTCTACGTGGCCATGGAGGTCAAGTACGGGATCAACCGGCTGGTCACCCTGAGAAATCTGCGAGAAGAAGCTGCGTACACGGTCTTCGGGGGGGTGATCTTCTGTAGGAATGATCGTAGAGACATTCAAGACCTACAAGATTTGAAAGGGAAGAGTTTCATGGCCGTCGATCCAACCTCACTCGGTGGCTGGCAAGCAGGCTGGCGGGCACTCAACGATCGAGGTATCGATCCCGGTCGAGACTTCGCTGAGCTACTGTTTGGGGGATCTCAGGACGCAGTTGTGTATGCGGTGCTTGATGGCGAGGTAGATGCCGGTACAGTACGTACGGATACTCTCGAACGGATGGCCAATGAGGGGATGATCAATCTCGATGATCTTCGCACTCTCAACGAGCAAGTGACGCCGGACTTCCCGTTTACCCACAGCACAAGGCTGTATCCCGAGTGGCCGCTCGCCAAAGTTCGGCATACCGCAGAAGACCTCGCTCAGCAAGTGGCTATCGCCTTGCTACAAATGCCTGTGGGCAGTCCGGCGGCCCAAGCCGGGGCGTATGTTGGGTGGACGATCCCCCTTAACTACCAACCTGTGCACGAATGCCTGAAGGAGTTGCGTGTCACGCCCTACGAGGAGTTCGGGAGAGTGACTCTCAAGGGCATCATTAGCCAGTATTGGCCTTGGCTTGTGAGCCTTGTTGTGTTCGTGATACTTCTGACGATCACGACGTTTGCCGTCCTTCGCCTTAACAGTAAGATAAGTCAGTCTAGAGTGGATCTTCAGAACGAGCTGGTCGAGCGCAAACGGATAGAGGAAGCGCTCGAACAATCCCGCGACGAACTGGAATCGCGGGTACTGGAACGTACCGCTGATCTCAGTGCAGCGAACGAACGGATGCAGCAGGAGATCACCAAACGTAAACAAGCGGAAGAGGAACTCAGGAAACATCAGGAACACCTCGAGAAGATGGTCGAGGAGCGCACGGCTGAGCTCTCCGTCGCCAAAGATCGGGCTGAAGCGGCCAGTCGTGCCAAGAGCTCGTTTCTTGCCAACATGAGCCACGAGCTGCGCACGCCGCTCAATTCGATCATAGGGTTCTCCGAGATCCTGGTCGATGAAACGTTCGGCGATCTGAACGAGAAGCAGAAGCAATACCAACAGAACATCCTAACGGCTGGGCGCCACCTCCTCTCGCTGATCTGCGACATCCTCGATCTGTCGAAAGTCGAAGCGGGAAAGATGGAGCTCGATCCCTCACGATGCGATGCGATTCGGATCATTCAGGACAGTCTTGTGCTGATCGAAGAGGGGGCAGCAAGACACGCTCTTCACATCAACCTGCATATAGATGAACGTATGCGAGATCTCAGTCTCCACGCCGACGAGCTCAAGCTGAAGCAGATCCTCTTTAATCTACTCTCCAATGCCGTCAAGTACACGCAAGACGGTGGATCGATCACGGTGGAGGCCGAGCGCGGTGATGAGGAGATCGTGATCCGGGTCCGAGACACGGGAATCGGGATTGCGGCAGAGAACTTGGAACGTGTTTTCGAGGAGTTCGAGCAGATTGACTCAGGCTACGCAAAGACCCAACAGGGAACCGGCCTAGGCCTCGCGTTGACCAAGCGGCTGGTCGGTCTGCACGGAGGCCACATTTGGGTGGAGTCTGAAGGGGAGGGGAAGGGGAGCACGTTCACATTCACGATTCCAATCAGACAGGAGAAAGGAAATATCGAGGAGGAAACCGGCGGAAATGGCGAATAAGGTGCTGATCGTTGAGGATAACCCGGTTAATCTGGAGCTCGCGACGGTGTTGCTGGAGCAGGCCGGGTTCGAGGTGGTCACGGCTGGCGCCGCGGAGGAAGGCCTCGCTTTAGCGCATATGGAGGCTCCAGACGTCATCGTGATGGACATCAGCCTCCCGGAGATGGACGGACTGGAAGCAACGCGGATCTTGAAAGCGGATCCGGAAACACGGGATATCCCCGTTCTCGCTGCGACATCGCATGCGATGATGGGAGACGAGGAAAAAACCCTGGCAGCGGGTTGCGATGGCTACGTGAGCAAGCCGCTCGACACAAGGACGTTTGCGGAGACGGTGGCTGGGTTGTTGCGTGCTACTGCGTCAAAGTAGATGACTCGGACGCGAGATGGCGATGTGAGAAGGAGCGACTGAAGATGGCAAAACGAATTTTGGTGGTCGACGACGAAGCTGTGAACCGGGAGCTTCTCGATATGATGTTGGTGGGATGGGGCTATGAGGTGGAAACGGCAGCCGATGGATACGAAGCTCTGGCCAAGCTCTCGCTCGGCATTGACCTGGTGTTGTGCGACTTGATGATGCCCGGAATGGACGGTTTTGAGGTCGTTCAAAAGATCCGCGAGAACCCGGAATACTCCGACATCTCCATCTGCATGGTCACCAGCCTTTCGGGAAAAGAGCAGCGACTGCGAGCCGTCAAGGCTGGCGCGAACGATTTTATCGGAAAACCGGTCGATCAACTGGAAGTCGAAGTGCGCGTGAAAGCACTGCTGGAGAAGAAGGAAGCTCA
The DNA here is from genome assembly GCA_965370555.1 of uncultured bacterium. Lineage (GTDB taxonomy): Bacteria > Bipolaricaulota > Bipolaricaulia > UBA7950 > UBA9294 > JAJOKK01. The sequence goes on along the minus strand of CBDUVB010000012.1, from coordinate 4,474 downwards.
GGATGCAGTCAAGCGCTATCAAGCCGACCTAGAGCTGACCGTCGAGAAGCGGACCGCCGATCTGCGTGAGGCGCTTCAGAAGATGTCGGAAGCCCAACGTAGGACATACCAGTCGCATTTGGAGACCATTGAGCGGCTGGCGCTTGCAGCTGAGTATCGCGATGAAGACACAGCAATGCATCTGCGGCGGATGAGCAACTACAGCTTTGTCGTCGCGAAGAAGTTGGGCCTCCCGCCAAGGCAATGCGAGGTCATTCTTCAGGCCAGTCCGATGCACGACGTAGGGAAGATCGGCGTGCCAGACGCGATTTTACTCAAGCCGGGGAGGCTGGATGCCGAAGAGTGGGTAATCATGAAGGAACACACGACGGTTGGAGGGAAGATCCTCGCCGGATCGACATCAGAGCTGCTAAAGGCGGGTGAGATCATTGCAATGTCTCATCACGAGAAATGGGACGGCTCTGGTTATCCGAAGGGCCTATCCGGAGAAGACATCCCGATCGAGGGTCGGATTACGGCCATTGCCGATGTATTCGATGCCCTGACGTCGCGCCGTCCCTACAAAGAGCCGTTCTCGGTGGAGAAGTCGCTGGACATAATCAGGGAAGGCCGTGGCTCGCACTTCCAGGCCAAGGTAGTCGATGCGTTCCTCGACCAAATCGATGCGATTCTTGAGCAGAAGGCGAAGTACGTCGACGCTGGAGCCGAGTTAGGTTCTTAGACTGCGTACGATATCGAGAGCAGTCCAATCGCGGATCGCGCATGGCTGCTCATTCCCGGTGACAACAAGCACTATCTGGGCTGTGGAGCCTATGTGACTGTGAACAGGACTTTCGTTCTGGCTACAGTCTGGTAGCTTGGGCCCTGGAGATGCGCGTCCTTCCGAGGGCACTTGGATTCCGAATCCCGTACGAAGTATTCTTCGTCTACGAAGACACCATTGACAGTTACACTTGGAAGTTGACCCCAAGAATAAGGAGACACAATGAAAATAGTCGATTTAACGATACCTTTGGGAATCGCGACACCACCATGGCCGACCTACGAGCCACTGCAGGTAAAGTACTTCAAGCGCCTGGCCCCCAACGGGGCGAACGGCCAGCTCGTCACCCATTCCAACCACGTGGGGACGCACCTCGACGGGGAGATCCACTTCTACACGCCGGGGAAAGACATCGCCTCGCTCGATTTCGACTTCCTCGCTCACGAGGGAGTGATTGTCGACCTCTCCGATGTGTGCGGGGACTACGATATTTACACCTCGCAGATGATCGAGGAGCGTGTCGAGGTGAAGGAAGGAGATATCCTGATCATTCACACCGGATATCACCACTACGGGTGGGACCAACCAACGGCCGATGAGATTCGCTACATGGTGAAGCACCCCGGACCGGATCGGGAGTTTGCCCAGTGGTGCATCAAGAAGAAGATCCGCTGGATCGGAGTCGACTGTGGAAGCGCCGATCATCCGATGAACACTATCATTCGGGATTGGATGCCGCGACAGGCGCGTGAGGCGGAGGCGCACTTCCAGAAGAAGTACGGGAAGAGTCTTGCTGAGATCTACGACGACTCCAAGTACCAGCTGATGCACATCGAACTCTTCAGTCACGGGATCATTCACGCCGAGTGCCTCGGTGGGGACATCGACCTGTTGCTCAACCAGCGTGCGACGATCGGCTGCTTCCCGTGGCGATTTGTTGATGGGGAGAGCTCGATCGCCCGTATCGTAGCGATGGTAGACGATGACCGCTATGATGAACTGATGGAGGTAAAGAAGGAGTGTGTCCTCACCAAGTTCGGCGACGTCGCCGGAGCGAAGAACCCGCACCTGCATGCGATCGGCCGGACGTAATGTTCCACGTAGCGTCGGGCCCTGTGCCCGACGTTCCTCTTGTGAGGGCGTGCCATGATTCTTACCCCAACGTGGCAGGCAAGCTGCCCACGCTACGAGGGCAATGCAGGATCTTACGTAGCGTCGGAGCTTGTCTCTGACGTTCTTCATGATGAGTGAGAAATCGTTGTTCATCCGTGCAATACGAATCGGCGGCCATGCATATCGTTACCTAATGGCCCGACCACATATAGGTCGGGTCGTCTCTTCCTTCTCCGGTGGGATCAACTTGCTGTTCGAAGACGGAGAAGCGTTCATCCCCATTCAGGCAACGAGTGTTCCACTCCATCCCTGGGCGATAGAGATCCCCAGCAGAGCGCTTTTCTTTGCCGAAGGTACGCCAGTGACAGCGGGAGAACTACAGCTTATAGTCGGGAACACACGCATCATGTTCTCCGCCGCCGAAGTCGAAGAGTTATCACCCCTCGATTCTCCGCAGAGGGTGTCGCGATCGCCCAACGTAACTTCCCGATTCTCGCGCGATTTGTGGAGGAAGCGCGAAAGACGCATTCAGCTGATCCGTTCCAATCTGAGATCGACGCGATCCTCACGCGTTGGCACGAAGCCGGAGATCCCGAAATACTCCTTGATCTAATCGGCCTCGGTGCCGGCTCCACCCCCTCTGGTGACGACGTCCTCGTCGGGATCATTGCTGCAATGTCTCTCTTCGAACATGTACACGATCAAGCAAAGGAAGCTCTGGCCCTACTTCGTACCGACATTCAGGATACCGCACGCACCCACACTGCACTTCCCTCTGCCCAGATGCTTCTCGCTGTCTGCGATCGCTCCTTCCCCGAGCCAATCCTCAAGCTACTGAGGAACCTAACTTCCCCAAGCGCATCAGAGAACGACCTTCTGGAAAGAGCCGAGCGCGTCACTCAGCTGGGTCATCACTCTGGCCTTGCCATCCTCTTAGGTTTGACCAAGTCTCTGCGCGTTCATGTAATGTTGTATTTGCCGTGGTAGGAACACCGGTTGCCCGGCAGCCTCGCCACAGTACCACACCCCGCCGACTGCTGTCACTTGACCAATGAAACGATCGCTAGCCTGAAGTTCCTGCGGCTGAAACAGCGAAAACTCTATTGGGTTGGCGCGTTTCGCAACAATCGTAGTGCAACGTTCTGTCTACACTACGGATGCGCAGTTTGGAACGGCTTATGCGCCCATCCCGCTACAAGTGAGTATGCCACGTGTTCAAGGGAGATGTCAAGCAGAATCACGCATCTCACATGACTACAAAATGGAGAACTCCTCTATCCTCAATCCCAGATCTCATCTGCATTAACTGCCGATTTCAGCCCCCAAATCGTCAGGAACTTCAGGCTAGCCTCTCGCATGAGCTTGCTCTGTTTCTTCCCTCAGGGTTCCCACCTCTGGAGTTACCTAAACAAATCTGGATGTGAACCTGTTCTGATGAGCACTATCTCGCTCTCAGCCAATTCATAGAGCAGCAGCCAGTCGGGCTCAATATGACACTCTCGCGTGCCCTTGTACTGCCCAACCAACACGTGATCACGATACTTCGACGCTAATCCCTCTTCCTTCACCAGGCTCTCAAGCACACTCTTTAACTTCTCCAAGTCCTTGCGCTGCTGCCGCAATCGCTTGACGTCCCGCTTGAACTGCGCTGTCCGCCTGATAGTTTTCATCAAATACCCAGGTCCTTGAACAGATCGTCAAACGTGTTGAAACTCTTAAGTTCTTGGCGTGTTCTTGCCTGCTGTAACGCTTCCATAGTCACATCGCTGGGTACCCGCACTGCAAAGGGCAGGCCGCGCTCAAGCTCTACCTGTTTGTAGAACAACGTGATAGCCTGCGTGGTGGTCAGGCCCAGTTCGTTGAACACCTCTTCTGCGCTGTGCTTAAGCTTGGGGTCAATTCTGGCTGAAATAACCGCTGTCTTGGGCATAATGAAGTACCTCCTGCTGAATTTGTGTTGCGATTGTACATACATTCTACCACAGATCCCACCAAGTACAACTGACCGCTGTGCTCAGTGTCAGCAAGCCAAGGCGGGGCTAACAGCATTCGTATAACCCGCCGGGCGGCTGTGCTTCAGGGCCAAGGTTTGCTTCTAGAGAAAGCCGGAAGCGTCTTCAAGCTCGGACATCACTCTGGCTATTCCATACTCCTGGGACTCCTCATTTCCTTAAGAAACCGGACAACGTGCCATTATGCGTATTAACCCTACGGATTTGCAGAAGTTGTGTTCTGTGGATAGAATAAGTTTCGAGGTGATCACGATGAAGCGGCCGCTAGCAAGAGCAGCTCTCGTGTTGACCATTCTGGCCGTCTTGCCAGGTGTTGGCCTGTTGGCAAGCGGGTGGGAGGCCGGTGATTATTGGGTGTGGCAAGGATCCATGGAACAGTCTCCTTCGTTTACTACCACTACTACAATCTATGTCCTTCAGAGCACAGGCGTGCTGCATCAGTACGAGCTTGATGTACTCGGCCAGATATTTCGAGTAGACGGCCAGATAACCGTCACTTTGGGAACACTGCTGCGTGATCACAACACGCTTACTAGTATTTTGATTCCTAAATAAACTTGCAATATCCAGGCGACAGGATAAACTC
>CBDUVB010000011.1:0-49617 GCA_965370555.1 uncultured bacterium | reverse complement strand
ACACGACGGCTTCAGATGGTACGCAAAGCATCCCCGAGCTGGTGAAACGAGCTGCAGCCTGCGGCCTATGTTCCATCGCCATCACCGACCACGACATCGTCTCCCCCGACCTTGCACAGAGGGTGATGCAAGTCGATGGACTGGAGGTGATCACCGGAGTGGAACTCAAGGTGGACTACGATGGGATCCCCGGAGAGATCCTCGGCTACTTCATCGATCCTCGCTCACAGGCGATGGCGAGACTCTTCTCGTTCATGCGAGACGGGCGAGAGAGGAGGATGGAGAAGATGGTCAAGCAGTGTCGAGATTTACTCGATCTTGACATTTCTGTCGCCGAAGTGCGCAGCCTGGCGCAGGGAAGCATTGGCCGTCCGCACCTGGCGAAGCTCCTTGTTGATAAAGGGGTAGTGAAGACGATGCGCGAGGCGTTCGATCGTTTGATCGGGGAGGACGGTGATTGTTACGTTCGGCTGGAACGGCCTCAGTTTCGCGTGGCCACGGACGCAATCCACGCCGCTGGGGGAGTAACGTCCGTTCCTCATCCATGTTTCATCGCAATCGACGACTGGGACTCATTCGGCGACAAGCTACTCACGGCAGGGGTGGACGGAATAGAGTCGTTCTACCCGTACATGGACGGGGATAACAGATTGCACATTACTCCTGAGGAAGTGAGGTCGCTTGCTAGACAGAAGGGATTCCTGCTCACCGGCGGGTCGGACGATCACGGACCGAACTCGGTCAAGGAAACACTAGGGGCAATACACCTACCATATCGCTACGTCGAAGAGATGAAGAAGAGGTGCGGCCTGCTCTAGCTTGATTCGCTCTCGGTTACGCCCGACTGCGGAGAGGCAAGAGGCTCGGTCACCCTCTTTATCGAGGCGATCGCCACCTCAAGCATGTCGTCGGTAGGCTCGGCCGTAGTCAACCGCTGCAACCACAGGCCGGGTTTGGTAAGTATTCGGACCCACAGGTGATCGTCGTAGCTCTTTCCGCTAAATCGGAGCGCCTCGTAGGAGACCCCTGCAACGACCGGGAGGAGGAGGAGGCGAGAGAGGACCTTCAACCAGATAGTGGGATTCCCGGCAAGGGAGAATATGAGGATGGAGATGACGAGGACAATCATCAGGAAGGCCGTCCCACAGCGGGGGTGGAGGGTCGTGTACTTCCGCGCGTTCTCCACGATCAATTCCTCCCCTGCTTCGTACGTGTAGACCGTCTTATGTTCCGCGCCGTGGTACTGGAAGACGCGGTGGATCTCCTTCATGCGGGAGATGGCGACAAGGTATATGAGGAAGAAGACGATACGGATGAGACCCTCGACCAGGTTGAACAGGATGGAATTTCCCGTACGCAGGTTGGGAATGAGGTTGGTCAGGTAGAGGGGAAGGACGACGAACCCGCCGATAGCGATGACTATCGCCGCCGCGAACGTGAGGATGCTCCCTCCCTTTCCCAACTGTTCCTCTTCGGGGAAGGCTATGCTTGCCGACAAGTTGAGGGCACGGATTCCGAGGGAGAGCATGTCGTACAGACGGAAGAGACCGCGGGCGAACGGGATATCTCCCAGGCATTTGAAGCGAGCTCTGGATTTAAGGTCTCGGATGACGATCTCCCCATCATCACGACGAACGGCGATCGCTACGCGACCGCCGTTCTGCATCATCACTCCCTCGATAAGCGCTTGCCCGCCGACTGACGCCATCGACTAGGACTCTTTCGTCCCGTACTTGCGTTGGAACCGTTCGACACGTCCCTCAGTGTCGAGGAACCTCTCTTCACCGGTGAAGAACGGGTGACACTTCGAGCAGATGTCGACGTGCATCTCCGCAACGGTGGAGATGCTTTCAAGCTCTGCACCGCATCCACACTTGATCACGGAGTGCTTCATTTCAGGATGGATATCTTTTTTCACTGGAGTTCTCCTAACCGTTTAACGCTTGGAGTACTGCTCACTCTTGCGGGCCTTGCGGCGGCCGTACTTCTTCCGCTCTACCTCGCGGGAATCCCGCGTGAGGAGGCCGGCTTTCTTCAGGGGAAGCCTGTACTCTTCCGTGACACCGACAAGCGCACGGGCGATCCCGAGGCGAACCGCCTCCATCTGACCGGTGTACCCTCCGCCTCTGACACGCGCCTTCACATTGTACTTACCCAGAGTCCCGGTCGTGTAGAACGGGAGTTTCATGTTTTTTTCCAGGCGTTCCGCAGTGTTCAGGTATGAGGAAAAGTATTCCTCGGCCGGCTTACCGTTGATCAACAATGCGCCCTCACCCTCGGAAAGGTAGATACGCGCCGTCGAGCGCTTCCGCCTTCCTATAGCATGAATCGCATTTCCTACCCGCTTTGGTAATCTCCTTACTTCAGCTTCCACGAGGGGAAAGCACCTCCTACACAAATGATCCTTCCGAATAAAGACGTGGGGAATCTTACTCAAGATCGGTTGTGGTTTCAACACGAAGAGAGTTGTCACTAACTGCGCGATGCCTTAGAATGCATTTAGGAGTGACTAGAAGTTGTGCGGAAACGTCTGTCGAAACAAGGCAGACAAGATCAACAAACACAGGAGGTACAAAGATGCGAAGGGCATGCGTAGCGGGTCTGCTGATTCTTCTACTCGGGATGGTTGCTGCATCTCAGACTACTCTAAACCTTACACCGCGGGTATTAACAGCCACAGATGGCGTTGTCTACCTCTTTGACAACGAAACTGGCGTAAGCCAGACGACGCTTGTTCTCGTTCTTGGTGGAGGCGTCAGCCTCGAGCCGTCAGACATCGTTGTGTTCGGAGGTAGCGAGGTAACCGCCATCAACCAATGGGGTGGCGGAGCCTTGACCGCGATCAATGTCGAGGTGGTCGCTGGCGGAACCGTTCAGATCACCCTCTCGGGCGACAACGCGGCGGGATCGATAAGTCTAGCCTGGTTCTCGCCTAAGTAGAGTAGAAACGCGAATGGGGAGTGGTCCTCTGACATCACTCCCCATAGAGCCTGGATTTCACCGAGCGATTGGTGTGGAACCGGTCCCCCGAAACGAAGTCGTTAAATCTCGGACCGGTTGCTCATAGACCATGGTCGTGACATGATCAACTGTTCTACGCGCTCCACAGGACAGGCGTGGTCTGTGGATGGTCGTATTCCAGTTCTTGAATGTCTGCTTTGCGAACCTGGAAGGGATAGTCTTTGACTTGATTTCCGCTGGTGTATTAGGTCTCTTCACCCTTGCAGATGGCCGTCGGCAGAGGAAATCGAACACTACACTACTAGGCCGCTGGACGCCGGGATCATTGATAAGACAAGAGATGGATCTGGGTAACTGATGGTCGAATCTGTCAGCTAACTTGTACTAGCTAGGCTTCGCCTTGCACAACACGGATGGAGCGGGTATACTTGGTCCCAATTACAATTACCGAAAGCAATTTATTCGCATACCAACCCCAAAACCAATTGCAATCAACCCGAGCTAAGCGTGCGACTTGGCTCAATGGAGCCAAGGAGTGTGTTTTTGAATTTCGAACAGTTTTCGTTTGACCGGCGCATTGACGCCGGTGTGAAGTCCGTTGGTTACACCACCCCCACCCCGATTCAACAGAAGGCCATACCTGTCGTCCTTCAAGGGCGAGATATTCTAGGATTGGCCCAGACCGGAACGGGAAAGACGGCTGCCTTCGTGCTGCCGATTCTCCAGCGTCTGAGCCAGGGGCCTCGTGGCAAAGTTCGGGCCCTGATCGTGGCCCCGACCCGCGAACTGGCCGAGCAAATCCACCAAGAAACCGTCAAGCTGGGCCGCGATACGAAAGTTCGCAGCGTCACGATCTATGGCGGCGTGAGCAAGGGACCGCAGCTCGCGGCCCTGCGCCGAGGAGTGGAAATCGTGGTCGCGTGTCCGGGGCGCTTGCTCGATCACGTCAACGCGGGCGCCATCGACCTCTCGCACGTGGAGGTGCTGGTTCTCGATGAGGCCGACCGCATGTGCGACATGGGTTTCCTCCCAGATATTCGCCGGATCATCCGTCAGGTGCCGAAGAAGCGGCAAACGCTCTTCTTCTCGGCAACCATGCCCAAGGATATCCGTGCCCTCGCCGACAAGATCCTCACTAATCCGGAAACGGTGCAGATCGGAACGATCGCGCCCGCGGAGACGGTTTCTCATGCCCTCTATCCGGTGCCCGAGGATCGCCGCAAGGAGCTTCTCGTTGCGATGCTTCGACGGACAGCGACCAGCCGTGTTCTCATTTTCACACGCACCAAACATCGAGCCCGAAGCCTTGCGGTCTACATGAAGAAGCAGGGGCATCGTGCAACCGCGCTTCAGGGAAATATGACCCAGAACCAGCGACAGCAAGCGATCAACGGCTTCCGTAATGGAAAGATTGACATGCTTGTGGCCACCGATATCGCGGCCCGAGGGATCGATGTGTCGCAGATCTCCCACGTGATCAACTTTGACATGCCCGACACGGTCGATGCCTACACCCACCGGATCGGGCGCACCGGCCGGATTGGGCGCTCGGGTGAAGCCTTTACGTTTGCGATTCGAGGAGACAGCATGATGGTCCGGCAGATCGAAAAGACACTAGGAACCCGGCTCGAACGCCGCCGGCTTCCCGACTTCGAGTACAGCGGCGGGTTCGATCCCGAGCGGCAGTTCCCGCAAAGAAGCTCAAGCTCATCGAGTCTTCCTCGTTCCTTCGGAAGCCGTGGCTCCCGCCGGAGAAGCTACCGCTAGGAAGAAAACTCAGCCCGTTCACACAAGATAGTGAGTGCCCCCAAGCAGCCAAGCACGACTGGGATGCGAGGTTGCCGGGGTGCTCCATGGGTATAAGGGGTTGGATCTTAACTTGTGACTTTCTCGATGGAATAATTAATCTATCCGAGCACGTCAGAAACGAATAGATGGATAAAGGTCACAAGTCAAGATCCGACCCCAAGAGCACAGTAGGGCGGCTTGAAAAACACCAAAAATAAAGATCTCGTACCTTAGCTAGTGGGTTGAGGGAGCTGTTCTCCCGATCGATCCATATACTGTTTGGTGGATGGAGACAATTGTTGGGTGGGCAGGTTGGTAAAGATCGGAACGGCCGCGTGCCAGTTCGTGGGTCAGATGGACCGCCCTCCCACAAGCCCGGGCAGCATCCAGAACGCAGCCAAACCGCTGCAGCTCGCGTTTACGAGGTCAGGCCGGAGAGGGCAGCCCACCCGAACTCTCCATCACATCACTGATAACGGAGGTTCCACATCCACTGTATCGGAGTAGACATCAGCAAACAAGAGCTGGTGCCCTACGATGGAAAGGTGGGACAGGTCTTCCCGAATGACCGAGGACTCTCGGAGTTCGCATCGTTCGTGAAAAAAACAGGAGATACGCTGATTGTGTTCGAACCGACGAGCACTTACTCCCGACGACTAGAGACGCTCTGTCGAACCGAGGGGATCTCGTGCTGTCTGCTCAATCCGCGGGTGATCCCGCACCTTCGGCAAGTGGGTCGTGGACGCTCGAAGACTGACAAGACGGACGCAGAACTTCTTTACCAGTACGGGATCGAGCGAGGAGCTGCCGAAGCGGAAGAGCTCAAGCATGATGCATTGGTACAGTCGGTGACAGCTTACCTTACCTGCTACCGTGTCGTGCAGAAGGGAAGGGTTGCCTGCCAGGGGTTCCTGGAGGCACTGAAGCAAGATCCGGCGACATCAAAGGATCTACTCTCCAAACTCGAAGGCGAGATCGTAGAGTTGAAGGGGAAGGAAGAGGGGCACATCGCCCAAGCCGCAGCAATCATCGCGGAGGATGGAGCAGCAGCCCGCTCGTTGGAGGCTTTGTTGAGCATTCCTGGTGTTGGCCCGATCACGGCGATCACACTGCTCACTCTGTTCCGCAAGTATTGTGACGCCAATCGCCAGCAGATTGTGGCATTGGCAGGCCTTGATCCAATTCAGTTTCGGTCGGGAACATCGGTGCACAGGAAGTCGCGGATCAGCAAGCGTGGAAATCGTGAAGTGCGAAAGCGGTTGTATGAGGCAACACTGTCAGCTGCTCGCTACAATCCAGCCGTAAAGCATCTCTACCGTCGCCTCAAAGACGCGGGGAAGCCAGACAAGGTAGCAAGGATCGCGGCTGCGCGAAAGCTGCTGCTAATCGCCCATGCTGTGTACAAGAGCAGCGAACACTTCCGCGTGTCAGTGGAGGTTCAGACTTGACTTTCAATACAGCATCTGACCCCCAAACGGTTCGTCGCCAGGAAGATAAATTCCACGCGTCCTCTCCTTTAAAGCTCGAAATCGACGTTAGACAAGGAGTGGTAGTAGTTTCCTCGTTCGGCTGTGAACCGGAGAACCGAATAGTCAGGGTCGCTCGGGCCCAAAGGGTAATACCTTTCATCGCCGTTGTGCCACAAGCGGTCCCGTGACTCCCTGTCTTGAAGGATCTCGACCCTTCCAACGAGCATCAGGCCTTTCCAGTGATCGAAATCGACGAAGTAGACACACGCCTTAGGGTCTTGCCTAAGCTGCACGACTCGTTTGGATGACGTATTGGTGCTGAGCCAGATTTTCTTCAACCCCCCATGCTCTGCTTTAATCATCGCCTTTATGTTGGGATAGCCATCCCCGCCGTTTGTGCCCAACATGGCAATCTGCGAACGCTCAACTAACGAAAGCCCCTCTGCAATCGCCTCTTCCTTGCGCATCCTCCCTCCTTCTGGTAACTGTTCAACAGGATTCCATCACGTACGCGACGGGTGGATCCCCCATTTCCATATCTCTCTAAGGTTCGCCGATTTGCCGTACATCAGCATTCCTACTTCAAAGACCTTGGCGGCAAAGCGTGCCAGCAAATAGACTGTTGCCGCAAGAAGTGTCAGACTGAGCACGACCTCCCACCACGGTACCTTAGTCACCGCTATCCGAATCATCATCACGGACGGGGCAAACGGAGGGAAGAACCCGGCAACACGGATCCAGGGCAGGTTCGGATGTTCAATTATCACCTTGAGGAACATCATCGGCAGATAGACGATGAGACCGACCATTCCTTGCGCGCCGCCTGAGTGCACATCCTTCATTGTTGATGCTGCCGTAGCGTAAAGCGTGGCGATAAGGAGATATCCCAAGATGAAGTACAGGGGATAGCTGACCAACTGTACCGGCGAGAGCCCCGAGAGCGTGATCGGGAGAAAGCGTCTTGCAGCAAAGTAGGCAATCGTCGCCCAAACGGTAACCTGAATCAGCCCAGCCAAGCCTAGTCCGATGATCTTCCCTGCCATCAGATCTTTCGCCGACACAGAGGAAAGCATCAGCTCCACCACGCGGCTCCCTTTCTCCTTGAGTACCCCGTAGAAGACGATTACCCCGGAGATGAATGCCCCAATGAACAAGAGGAGCGCCAGAAAAACCGCGATCAGAAACGGCGGAGGATCCGGAGAACCGCTCGATGAGGTGCCCCCTTCAACCAGGCCGTAGACAAGGATGACCAGACCGATCAGTGCGGGGAGAAGCACTGTCATGATCACAAAGCCCTTGTTCATAATGGCCTTACGAAACTCCCAGCGGATCACCTTATTGAGTTTCATGATTCCCTCCCGCGACTGTATGAACGAAGATGTCGTGCAACGGCGGGCGTTCGACCGCGATCTCACGGATCACTAGATCCGGTGGTATACCGCGGATGAACGCATCCGGTTCGACTTCCTTATGAAGAGTGAACGTGGCGCGATCTCCCGACATCCTGAGGTCCTTGACACGTGGATCGATGCTGAGAAAACCTGCATTGCCCGCATAGCGCAGCCGCACAACATGCTCTCCGTGTGCCTCCTTGATCTCAGACAGGTTACCGTACAGGACACGCTTACCATGATGAATGAGGAAAATCCCATCACACAGTTCTTCGACACGGTTCATTTGGTGTGAGGAGAGGAGGATTGTCATCCCGTCTTCTTTCAGCTCGCGGATGACTTCCTTGAATAGGTCCTGATTCACCGGATCAAGCCCGGAGAATGGCTCATCGAGAACAGCGATATTCGGGCGATGAAGGATCGCGGCGATGAATTGGACCTTCTGCTGCATCCCCTTGGAAAGCCGCTCAATCTTCTGCTTAGCCCACTCTGTAAGCTCGAATCGCTCCAGCCACTCAAGCACCTGCGTTTGTGCCTCTGAGCGGGGCAGGCCCTTCAGCTCGGCGAAGTAGATGAGGGTATCCAGCACCTTGGCATCGTCGTACAGCCCCCGTTCCTCAGGCAGGTAGCCGATCCGCTCCTTGTTCACCTGATTCGATTGACCGTTCAACGTGAAGCGGATTTCTCCCTGGTCGGGCTGTAAGATCCCCATGATCATGCGGATCGTCGTCGTCTTCCCCGCCCCGTTCGGCCCGAGGAAACCGAGGATCTCCCCACGCTGTGCGCTGAAGGAGACCTCACAGACGGCGCGAACAGCATCGAAGCTCTTACTGACTTCCCGAACCTCAAGTACAGGCATTCCATCCTCCTCGGTTCGCATGGACACATTCTGAAACGATCGTCCCGATAACGCGTTAAGAATAATCACTGCGCTCGACATGCCCTGTCTCAAGCAAGTATTACGTCCAACGATCGATTCCACAACATCCAAATCTTCCTCTTTGCGTACAACCATTGCCGTGGCTCCTCTTTGGTGCGAGAAAGAGGCTTTCCACACAGAGGCTACCCGTAGGAGGGAAAGCAGGGTTGAGTGATTTAGTGATTGAACCTCCCAATCTCCCGATCATTCAATCTTCCGATCTCTCAATTTCTCAGCGCGCTTGGTGTCTTGAGTGAGCGTAGCGAGCGAGAGAAAGGCTTGTGCCTCTCGCAAAAGCGTGACGCAGTGACGGGTAATGAGTGATGAGAAAGAACAAAAGCATTCCCTCGCAAAGACGCAGAGAACAGCAGAAACACGGTGATGGGTAATGAGTGACGAGTGATGAGACAGAGCGAGTGAATCTTGTGCTTTAAGCTGACTGCTGAAGGCTGAGAGCTGAGATCGCGACTTGAGTGAGTGCAACGAACGGGCGAGAAAAAAGCTTGTCGTCTTAAGAAGGCGAGTCGGACGGGGCGATCGCTTCTTCCCACTCGCGATAGCATTCGTTCATGGTCTTCGTGAGTTGTGCGTGCTCTTCCCCCAGGGTGACGACCTCTGTCTGCTCGCCGCTGGCGCTCGCTTCGAGGAGATCCTTTTCGATCTCGTGGAGCCGGGCTTCCGCTCGTTCGATCGTCCCTTCGAGCGTATGGAGAACCTCCTTGTGTTTTCTCTCTTTGTACTTGTCCTCCTTCTTCTTCGGCGTTGGGGCCTTCTTGAGGGGGGAACGGGGCCCGCTTTTAGGTCTGACCGGAGAGAGTTCGGCGTCGCGACGTCTTCGATAAGTCCTATAATCGCTGGAGAAGACCTGTAACCGGTGATCGCGGATCTCCCAGATCTGCGTGGCCACCGATTCGAGGAGGGCGCGGTCGTGGGAGACAAGGATGATCGTCCCTTCGTAGGCCAGGAGGGCCGCTTCGAGGATTTCCTGGCTCTTAAGGTCGAGGTGATTCGTCGGCTCGTCGAGGAGAATGAGGTTCCCCTCCATCAAGGAGAGGAGCGCGAGGGCGACGCGGCTCCGTTCCCCTCCGGAGAGGGCGGAGAGCTTCTTTGTGACTTCGTCGCCGGAAAAGAGGAACCGGCCGAGGAGGCCGCGCGCCTGCCCAATCGAGAGGTTTGACCGGGAAAGGATCGCGTCGAGCACGCTCGAACGGCCGTGCAGCCCTTCCTGATTCTGCGTGTAGGCGACCCACCTCACACCGTGCCCGAGGCGGACCTTCCCCAATCGCGGAGGAATGTCGCCGGTGATCGTCTTAAGGAGGGTCGTCTTACCACACCCGTTTGCCCCGACGATCGCCACTCGCTCCCCGCGGTCGAGGACAAGGTCGGAACACGCGACCAACCGCGTGTCGAACCCTACTTCCAGGTTCTCGATCGTGAACACCTTCTTCCCGCTTGGCTCTCCCGCGGGGATCACGAGGGAAATCTGCTTTGCCGGCTGGGGACGATCGATCATCTCTTTCTCGATCCGCGCGAGTTTCCGCTCCCGGTCCTTTGCCTGGCGGTGTTTCTGCCCAGCGTGGTGGCGGCGGATGAACTCCTTGTGGCGTTCTATCGTCTCCTGCTGTTTACTGTAGAGCCCCTCCTTACGGGCGATTTCGGCCTCGCGCAGTAGTCGGGACTGTGTGTATCCCCCACGATAGGAGGAGAACGACTCGAACGCGATCTCCCAGGTGCGGTTGGTCACCCGGTCGAGCAGGTGCCTGTCGTGGGAGACGAGAATCAGTGCCCCAGGGAACTCGATCAGGGTCTCCTCCAGCCAATCGAGGGCGGCAAAATCGAGGTGGTTGGTCGGCTCATCAAGGAGGAGGAGGTCTGGTTCTTCCAGGAGGACACGGGCGAGGGCGGCACGTGCTTCCTCGCCCCCAGAGAGGATCTCCACCGGTTTATCGAACTCCTCGATCCGGAACCCGACCCCGATGAGGACGGAGCGAATCTTGGCCTCGATCGTGTACCCCCCGCGGCGTTCGAAGGTGTGGAGGAGAGCGTCGTAACGGTGGAGGATCTCCGGGTTATTCTTCTTTGACATCTCCTCCTCCAATCGGCGGAGGGTTTGCTCCATCTCCAGTAGATTCAGGAATGGCCTTCGCATCGCCTGCACGAGGGTCTCCTCCCCTTCAAGGCGAGCGACCTGCGGGAGGTAGGCAATGCTCGTCTCGCTCGCACGATGGACGCCCCCTGCACTCGCTTCCTCCCATCCGGCAAGAATCGCAAGGAGGGTCGATTTACCGGCCCCGTTATCCCCGATAAGAGCAATTCGCTCCCCACGAGCGATCGCCACCGAGAACGGGGCGAAGAGGGTCTGTGCTCCGAACGACTTGGTCAGTTTCTCGATCTGAACGAGGGACATGGTCGTACGATGGTACGAGAAGGGAGCAGTAAGGGAAAGGGGGGGACGCGGAGACGCGAGGAGAGCGTGGGGTCTGACGTTGTTTCTTGCGTGGAGGTCAGCAGGTCTCTTCTTCTGGAGAGAACTGAGCCATGCAAGAAACAAGGTCTGACACCACGCTCCGCGGAAAGAGGGACGCGGGGAGGGAGGGGATCGCTTTGTACCTGAAAGCGAAGTGTGTTAGCATAAGGAGGTGAGTCCGATGAAGGAGGCGATGCTCTACGAGAGGATTGGGGATGGACGCGTCCGCTGCAACCTCTGTTCACATCGCTGCTTGATCGCGGAGGGAGAGCGAGGTTTCTGTCGCGTGCGGGTGAACGAGGGGGGAAGGCTCTACACAGCGGTCTACGGGCGGGTTATCTCCCAGAGTGTCGATCCGATCGAGAAGAAGCCGCTCTTTCACTTCCTCCCTGGAACGCGTGCCTATTCGGTCGCCACAATGGGGTGCAACTTCACCTGTCTCTACTGCCAGAACCATACGATCTCGCAGTACCCACGCGAACACGACGGCCAAATCCTTGGCGATGAGGTCTCTCCCGGCGAGATCGTCGCCGCGGCCGTGGAGAGCGGGTGCGAAACGATCGCCTACACGTACACCGAGCCGACCATCTTCTTCGAGTACGCCCTCGATACTGCCCATCTCGCACGCACCGAGGGGTTGAGGAACGTCTTCGTCTCCAACGGTTACATGACTCCAGAGGCGATCGAGGCGATCGCCCCCTATCTTGACGGGATCAACATCGATCTGAAGGGGATATCAGACGACCTCTACCACAAGGTGGCCGGTGGGAACCTCCGCCCGGTCCTCCATTCGATCGAACAGTTCTTCCGCGCCGGGGTATGGGTGGAGGTGACGACCCTCCTCATTCCGGGGTTGAACGATAGCCCACAGGCGCTGCGCTGGACGGCCGAGGCGATCCGCGGGGTCTCGCCCGTGATCCCCTGGCACATCAGCCGGTTCTATCCTGCCTACCGCATGCTCGATCGTCCGCCGACCCCGGTCGCCACGCTAGAGGAGGCGCAGAGGATCGGAAAGGAGGCCGGGCTTCGCTACGTCTATATGGGGAACGTCCCCGGCCAGGGGGAGGATACCCACTGTCCATCCTGCGGAGAGGTAGTCGTGAACCGCCGTGGTTTCTTGGTGCGCACAAACTCTCTCCAGGAGGGACACTGCCCCTCCTGCGGTGCCGCGATCGACGGGGTCTGGTTCGTCACCGCGTGACACGTCACTTCGTGAGGCTCTTTATTGTTTCGAGTGGGTAACGGACTCCTGACCGCGAATGATAGAATGCCGCTCTCTCGCCCGTTCGTTGCACTCACTCAAAACGCAAACATCGCGAAGGGGGAGACGCGGGGACGGGGAGAGGGGGCGAGAGGAAAGATTGATGTAGCGTTGCACCTTGTGTGCAACGTTGTTTTTTCTCTCGCTCGCTACGCTCACTCAAGACGCCAAGATCGCTAAGAAAGCCATGACTCTTGAGTTCCAAACACTTTTTTCTCTTTACCTATTTACGCCTTTCTTGGCGTTCTCTGCGTCTTTGCGAGAGGTACAAGGATCTTACCGCAGAGGGCGCAGAGATCGCTGAGAAAGGCCATGCTTCTTTAGTTTCAAGCATCTTGTTCTCTTTACCTACCTATTTATGCTTTTCTCTGCGTGCTCTGCGCCCTCTGCGGTGAAGGCTTTTGTTCTTTCTCATCACCCATCACACGTTACTTCGTGATTCGTACCCGTCGTGCCCCATCATCGAGAAGGTCGATCTGGATCAGGACATCGCTCACCTCGACGATCCCCTCCACCCGTGTCGGCCATTCGACCGCACTCACTCCGGTCTCAGGGGGAAGGAGCTGATCGAGACCGACCTCGGCGAGTTCCGCAAGGGAAGAGACCCGATAGGCATCGAGGTGATGGAGGGTGAGGCGCCCATGGTACTCACGGGCGAGGAGATAACTCGGGGAGACGACGACCTGCGTGATGAGGAGCCCCTTGGCGATCCCTTTGACGAGGGTGGTCTTTCCCGATCCCAACGGACCGACAAGTGAGATGAGGGTCCCATCGGTGAGGGATGAGGCGAGATCGATTCCGATCTCCTCCATCTCCCTCGCGCTACGAGCAATGATCGTCTTATCCATCGTCCAGGCCCGCCTTTCAGACCCGCACGGTGACGCCGAGCTTCGCAAGGCGCTTCTCCACACGCGCGATCGCCTTGCCAATCTCCACATCGGTCAGAGTCCGGTCCGATGCCCGCAGGGCGAGCTCATAGGTGAGGCTCCTGTGCCCCTCCTTCACCTGTTCTCCCTGGTAGAGGTCGTAGAGGAGGACCCGCTCGACCATCTTCTCGCCGCGGATCGCCTCGCGCACCCTCTCCTCAGGAAGATCTATCGGCGCCAGCAGTGAGAGGTCCCGCTTAGAGGCGGGGAAGCGCGGAAGGGGCTGAAAGGCCTGCGCCATCCTTCCCCGTTCTCTGGCCTTATCGAGGTCGATCTCGAAGACGATCACCCGCGAGGAGATGGAGAGTTTCGCTCCGATCTCCGGGGCGAGCTCGCCGAAGAGGCCGATCCTCTCGCCCTCGCAGACGATCCTTCCGCCACGCCCGGGGTGGAGGAAGGTGGGAGGATCTTCAGAAGCGATCTCGACCCTGCTCAGGTGCAGTCCTGCCAGGAGGTCGGTGAGGATTCCCTTGGCCAAGGAGAGGTCGACCTCCTCCTTTCCGCGCAGGGGAATCCCGGTTCGGCCGAACAGGGCCACGGCGAGGGCCTCCCGCTCCCCGCGGGTTCGGGAGAAGGTTCGCCCCACCTCGAAGAGCATCCCCCCGCCGACACCCTGATTGAGGTTCGTCTCGACGACAGCAAGGATCCCCGGCAAAAGGTTCCCGCGCATGGCTCCCTGTCCGGAGATCATCGGGTTGCGCACGGTCACGAGATCCTCACCGGAGAGGGATAGGGCGCACCGCCAGCCCACCTTGTCGAACCCGTCGGTAATGATCTCGTTTACACCGAGGCCGGTGAGGATCTCGCGCACACGGTCCTTGTACAGTTCCCACGGGTCTTTCTTCCCCATGTGCAGGACGGCACGCGGGGGAGTGGAGGGGAACCGGTCGTACCCGTAGATCCGACCTATCTCTTCGATCAGGTCGACCTCGCGTACGAGATCGCTGCGGAAGCTGGGGATCGTCGCCACGAGCTCTTCCCCCTCCTCGGCCGTCTCGATCTCCAACCGTGTGAGGATCTCCCGTACCGTCTCGCACGAGGGATCGATCCCGAGGAGGGCGTTCACCCGTGCTGGCCTGAGGCGGAGGGTCTTCTTCGCCCGCGCGCTGGGGGCAGTATCGACTAGGCCCTGGTGAACCTGGCATCCTGTCAGTTCCTGAAGGAGGTGCGCAGTACGGGCGGCAGCAAGGGGTGTCCCCTGAGGGTCGACACGGTGTTCGAACCGGTGTGAAGCCTCACTGCGCAGCCCGACCGAGCGGGAGGAGCGGCGAATCCTCATCGGGTCGAACGCCGCCGATTCCAGGAGGATCCTTGTGGTCGTAGGACCGATCTCGCTTCGCTCCCCGCCCATCACTCCGGCGATCGCCAGTCCGCCCTTTGAATCGGTAATCATCAACACCTCTTCCAAGAGCTCGCGCTCGACCCCATCGAGGGTGCGGAAACGCTCCCCTTTTTGGGCACGACAAACGACGATCGGCCCATCGATGAGGTCGGCGTCGAACGGATGTAACGGTTGGCCGAGTTCGAGCATCACGTAGTTCGTTACATCGACCACGTTCGAGAGGGGCCGCATCCCTGCCTTCAGCAGGCGATGCTGCATCCGTAGAGGGGAGGGAGCAACGGTGATTCCACTCATCAGGCTCGCTGTATAGCGTGGAGTATCGTTCTCGTCCTTCACTTCTACCGAGACGCTCTCTGCGGTAGAGGGCAGGGTCTCGTGCACACTGGTATCGAGCGGCTTCAACGGCCTCCCGGTGATCGCCGCCACCTCACGGGCTATCCCGTATATCCCCATGCAGTCGGGGCGGTTCGAGGTTACCTTGATGTCGAGGATAATATCGTTGTACTCGAGGAGATCGTTGAGATCGGTGCCCAGGACGAAATCCAGGGTGGGGTCAAAGTTCCAGATCCCGCTCGAATGCTCCTCCAGGCCAAGCTCCTCCTTAGAGCATATCATCCCCTGCGAGACCACACCGCGGAGCTTCCTCTCCGTGATCTTAAATCCGCCCGGGAGTTCTCCTCCGACCATGATCACTGGGACGAGCGCATCGGCAACGACGTTCGCCGCCCCGCAGATCACTTCCACCTCTTCTTTCCCGAGGTCGAGGCGGCAGAGAGAGAGGTGATCGGAGTTTGGGTGGGGGCGATGGTCGATGACGCGCCCGACCACGGCCCCGGCAAGCCTCCCTGTATAGGTGATCTCCTCGACTTCGAGACCGGCCAGGGTGAGGCGTTCGGCGAGGTTGAGAACCTCTTCCTTGCTCACCCCGATATCGACGTACTCAGCAAGCCAGCGACACGGGACCTTCATCGTTCACCTCAGTTTGCTTTTAGCATTCAGCTCTCAGCGATCAGCGCACATCACCAATGCGTACGCCAGCCTCTGTCTCGTTGCTTCTAGCTGAAAGCTAATTCCTGACAGCTATTCATTACAGCGAGAACCCGAAGTAGAACATCCCGAGCCCATCTCCCAAGATGGGAGTGGCGTACCCCACCACCGCCTTGAACGGGAGGAGCCCGCCGAGGGCGGAGAGATCAAAGACCCCTTCTACTCCGGCTTCCAGGTTAGGAGTAGTTTTACCAAATTCATCAAAGTTTATCCAGCTCGTTCCGCAAGCGATAAAACAGCGCACCCGTGCGCGATCAACCATCATCAGGTTCGCCAGGTTGTAAATCTCGTCGTTCGGGGACGGAATCTCGATTGCGAGTCGACCGTAGAGCTTGTGCCTCCCGGGGAACGTGGCAGGGACCCACATCCCCTGTAAGACCGTGCCAAAGCTCATGAGCTCATCAAGATTGAAGAAGAGCGCGGAGGGGAGTTCCCCAAAGCTCGTTCCCACGCGGACCATTCCCTGTAGGTAGATGCGCGGGAAGAGGCGCACTTCATCGAAGGCGGCGATGGATATCCGCCCTGCCCCGTCTGGCGTGAGGTCGAGGGAGAGAGAGCTCGCGCGGCTGTGGGTTATCGACGGGAGTTCCACGACACCGAGGTGCACGTAGCTGAGCGGCCCCTCCTGTGCGATGATCCGATGCCCGGAGAGGGTGATCACACTGTTCGCCTCCCAGAACGTCCCTGGAGAGCCGATCGATCTCGGGACGAAGGAGGTGTAGGAGTAGCCGATCGATCCTGCGAGTTCTTCCTCTTCGATCGATGCATTGAGGAAGAGGTGGTGGTTCCTTCCCTGAAAGACCTCGGCTGAGGCGGCCCCGTCAAAGAGGGAGATGCGCAACCGGTCGAGGTAGGTAAGGGTGACCCCCTGGGAGAGCGGATCGGGACGAAGGATGTAGGCGTCGAGCGGGAAGGAGTTCTCCCCCGTGATCGTGACGAACTTCACCGGATCGTTGTTATCCAAGCGGTCACGATCGAGGGTAAGGTGATCGGGGTCGATCGTCACCCGTTGCACCTTTTCCTCAGTCGCGAAGGTGATCGTCGCTGGTGAATCCACACCGTCCCACTCCTCGCGCACGGTCTCCCCCGATTTCAGGAGGGCCTCGATCGTCACCGGCTGGGCGACCCCGCCGTCGCGGCGAACCTCGACCACGGTCTGATAGACCGACTCGTCGTGCACGCGGGAGACGATCTCGATCGCATAGTCGACCGACCCTGCTTCGTAAACCCAGACGCGGAAGAGCTCCTCCAGTGGCTGGCCGGAGACCTCCTCGAGAACCGCTCGCAGGTCCTCGACATCGATCCTTCGGTGCCGGAACCGCAGCCCTGCCTCGCGCAGCCCTTTCTCGAAGGTCTCCTTCCCCAGAGCAGCGGCGATCGTGCGCGCGACGAGATATCCCTTGTCGTAGAGGCGCACCCCGGTCGCGTTCTCGTAGGCGACCTCATCCAACGGTTTGATCAGTGCCTCGTCGAATCCGCGTTCAACCTCTCCGATGTACGGCAGCTCGATCTGGTGCTCACGGAGGTTGAGGAATCCGAACTGGGACGAGACAAGGTTCTCCAGGATCCCTTTCTCATCTACTGGGAAGGTGTTCGGGCCAAACTCCCCGTGGCGCCCCTCGAAGTATGAGATTGAGAGGTACTGGGCCATCCCCTCGGAGAGCCAGTTCTGGGCGTTGAGGTCCACCCCGGTTCCCACCCCCCACCACTGGTGGGCGATTTCGTGCGCGAGGACGAACTCGGCGTAGCGGTTGAGGATCCCGGGAAGAGTGACATTCCTATGGGTGAAGAAGAGACTCGACAGCCAGACGATCCCGTCCGCGGCCATGGAGAGGCCGTTCTTGTTTGGGTTCTCGACGATGGTGAGCCGTGTCCGCGCGTAGGGGCCGAACCTCTCCTGATAGTCGCTCAGGATGTCACGGGCGTAGGTCGCGAATAGCCGTGCCTCCTCCTCGTGGCCGGGGAGGAAGAAGACCTCGATCGGGATCGCCAGCTCGTCGAGGGCAAAGCGCTCGTAATCGGCCCCGGCGGCAAAGGGGACGGAGCTTGACGGGGCATCGTTCCACAGCCGGTAGCTGTGCAACCCTTCCTCGGGAGGGTCGATCACCTCCACGTGGTCGGCCCCGCAGGCAAGCTTCATCTCGGAGGGGAGGGTGATCTCGGCGCGGTAGTCGGCCGTGGGAAAGACGAGCGGGATCGGCCTATCCGAGCTCATCTTGAGGATCCCGTCCTCCTCGTACCAATCCTCATCCTGAGGGAGGAGGATCGGGGCCCAGCCGAAGCGCCAGGTGAACACTCCACGATCGACCCCCTGATCGCCGGTCGTGCGGTAAGGGATGTGGGTGGTGAAGTGGAGGCGCAGGGTCATCGGGCCATCGGGGAGATCGATAATGAGGATCGTGTCGCTCAGGGAATAGGTTTGGAAGGCGGGCGGAAGATCGAGGAGACGGAAGGAGAGATCGGCAGTTCCTTCGCCCTGCACCGTCTCGACACGGGTGATTGTGGTCGAAGCGGGATCGAACCCGTTCGGGTAGGTTTCGTCGATCGCCCGCTCGCTCAAGAACGGGTTCTCTTCCCGATCGAAGTTGGCGAGGAGGAGGAAGATGGCCTGCGAGGCCCCCTCGTCGAGCATCACTTCTTCGACTCCAGTGATCGTCCCTTCCTCCGGATTGAACTCGACCTTCAGGTCGTAACTCGTCGCGCCGCCAAGGATGGATAAGGCAGCCAACAGGATACCCACTAAAACGAGGACAAAAACGCCCCTTATTACCTTATTCATACTTCACTCCTCAGGATGATGTTATATTGCTGATAAGTGCTTCGATCCGTCATATCTCTCTTACCGTAGAGGTGGGGAAAAGGGGAGACGCGGGGACGCGGGGAAGGGGAGAGTATAATCTCTGCATCCCTATATGTCTGTAGCTCATCGTATTCTCCAATCCTCGGGCTTGTTCATCATGATGACCAGTTTTCCCAAGATACGGTTGTAGGTATCTTCCAGTTCGTGGGCAAGGTCAGGGGCAAGGTAGCCACATTTAACGGCGAATTCGAGCCATACCTGTGTTTCAGCCGCCTCAGCGTCTGCATCGCTAAGCTTGCTCACAAAGGATTTTGGGTATCGTCGCTTACGCCATCCCTCAGATATATTTGCACAAACAGAACGGGAAGAACGACGAATTTGATCGGTTAGTGAGTATCTTTCCTCTGCTGGGAAGATTTTGCTAGCATTAAAGACATGCATAGCCGTGTCCATTCCCAACTGATAGACCTCTAACTCACGGAAGTGACGAATATTCATGCCTCTCTTCCTTTCCGCGTTCTTTTCTTCATCTCCGTGTCCCCCTCTCTCTTAACGTGGTGGACGAGAGAACTAGGGTTCCTCTTCCTCCTCGTTTTCCACGGTGCGATCGACAACTACCTTCACCGAGGTGATCTCCGTCTCAGTAGCCCCCTCCACAGTGAGGGAAGCAGGGCCAACCGTGACGCTGTCGTTGGCCTTCGGCATCGCCTCCAGGCGGTGGATGATCAGGCCGCTCACGGTAATGCCCTCATCCTCCGGGAGTTCGAGGTCCATCGTGCGGTTCAACTCATGTACAGAGGTGTCCCCATCGACCAGGGCCTCATCAGAGGAGATTCTCTTAATCAGTGCGATTGGGCGATCGTACTCGTCCTCGATCTCACCCACGATCTCCTCCATGATGTCCTCCAGGGTCACGATCCCGGCCATCCCTCCGTATTCATCGATTACCACGGCCATGTGCACCTGCTTTTTCTGGAACTCACGCAGGAGGACGTTGATCGGCTTGGTCGTCGGCGTGTAGTAGACCGGGCGGAGGAGTCCCTGCAGGGTTGGATTTGGGGTGTCCACCTGGGCGAGGAGATCCTTCGCGTAGAGGGTCCCCACCACGTTGTCGGGGACACGGTCGTAGACAGGGAACCGCGAGTGTCCATCTGCAGCTACGATCTCCCGCGCCTTGACCGGAGAGGTTCGTACCTCGATCGCCTGCACGTCAGTGCGCGAAACCATCACCTGCTCGGCGGTCATCTCGTCGAAGTCGAGGATGCGACGTATCATCTCTCCGTCCTCAGCGTCGATCAGGCCGCTCTCCTCGCTCGCGTCGATCAGCGTCTCGATCTGTTCATCGCTCACGGCGAGGGGCTCCTCCTTAGAGAGATCCTCCCCAAAGATCCGCATGATCCCATAGGCGATCCCACGAAAGATCGCGATGAACGGCTTCAAGAGACGGGTGAAGAAGTAGATTTGGTTGATCGTCGCCAGCGTGAACCGCTCGGCGTTATTCTTGGCGAAGTTCTTCGGCGTGATCTCCCCAAAGATGAGGAGCGAGACCGTCATTACCCCGGTCGCGATTAGCCCGGCCTGATAAGTCGGGAGCCCCTGCGCGAAGAATTGCACCGCAACAAGGGTCATCAAGGAACTCGCCGCGACGTTCGTCAGATTATTCAGGATTAAGAGTGCGGTGATGAGATCGTTCGGCTCATCGATGAGGTGCAAAAGGCCGCGCCGTTTCTTCTTGTGTGCGTTGACAAGGTAACGCAACCGCCCCTCATCGAGCGACGTGATGGCAGTCTCCGCGCTGGAGAAATAAGCAGAACATCCGATAAAGAAGAACAGTAGCGCAATCTGTGCGCCAATTGACACGGTAAGGTTCACCTCACACAGTACATAAATTGAAGATTATATGAACCGCCCCCTTTTTACAAGGGGAGAGCGCGGGAGACGCGGAGAGGGGGGGACGCGGAGACGTGGGGAGAAGAATAAGGTAGAGAGGGAGACACGGAGAGAATATAGATCCCCGCGTCCTCGTGTCTCCGCGTCCCCGCGTCCCCCTCTCCCCGTCTCTCCCCCCGTTGCCCGATGCCTTCGCTTTAAGCTAAAATAGAGTTTAAGGAGGCGGTTGGTGGTGGAGATCGAGGAACTGAGACGGATCATCGGGTTACTCAAAGAGGAAGGGTTAAGCGAGATCACGATCTGGGAGGGGGAGAGAAGGATCACCGTTCGCCAAGGAGGTATCTCTCCGTCTGTTTCGGCACCGCAACCCGTGACAGAAGAAGAGGTCCGCGAGGAAGAGGGGATATTCACCGTCACCGCCCCACTCCTCGGGACGTTCTACTCCCGCCCCGCCCCAGAGGAGGAACCATTCGTCCGCCCCGGGGCTGCAGTAAAGGTCGGGGATACCCTGTGCATCATCGAGGCGATGAAGGTGATGAACGAGATCAATGCCGAGGGTCCAGGACGCGTGAAGGAGATCTTGGTGAAAGACGGGGAAGGGGTGGAGTACGGTCGGCCCCTCTTCACCTTCGAGAGGGCATGAGCTTTCACAAGGTACTCATTGCCAACCGTGGAGAGATCGCGCTGCGCGTGATCGAGGCCTGCCGCGAGCTGTCGCTCGATTCGGTCGCTGTCTTCTCGCAGGCCGATTCTGGGATGCCTTACCTGAAGCTCGCCGGCGAGTCGCTCTGCATTGGCCCGGCCGACCCGGCGAAGAGCTACCTCTCGATCCCGGCATTGATCAGCGCCGTTGAGTTGACCGGGGCAGAGGCAATCCACCCTGGTTACGGCTTCCTCGCAGAGAACCCTCAATTCGTTGAGATCTGCGAGGAGCACGACATCACCTTCATCGGCCCCAATCACCGGGTGATGAAACTCCTTGGGGACAAGCTCGCCGCGCGGGAGGCGGTGGCAAGTGTCGGGGTCCCCGTTCTTCCGGGAGAGGCGGTCCCTGAGGGGGAGGAGGAGATCGAAGAGGCGGCCGCGCGAGTCGGCTACCCCCTCTTCGTGAAGGCGGTCTTCGGAGGGGGCGGCCGCGGGATGCGCTTCGTGCCCGAACCTCAAGGGTTAAAGAAGGCCGTCCAAACCGCACAGGCTGAGGCAAAGGCCGCCTGCGGAAACAAGAACCTCTACCTGGAAAGGGCGGTAGTGAACCCCCGGCACATCGAGGTACAGATCCTCGCTGACATGGACGGTCATACGGTCCACTTCGGCGAACGGGAGTGTTCGGTGCAGCGCCGCCACCAGAAGCTGGTCGAGGAATCACCGGCCTCTCACCTCGATGAGCAGATGCGAAGAGACCTTCATTGTGCTGCCCTCAATGCAGCACACACAGTCGGTTATCAGAACGCGGGGACGGTGGAGTTCATCCTCGACCACGCGGGCAATTTCTACTTTATCGAGATGAACGCCCGTATACAGGTCGAGCACCCGGTGAGCGAGGTCGTCACCGGAGTCAACCTGATCAAGGAGCAGATCAAGATCGCAAGAGGGGACCCACTCGATCTTAAGCAGGACGAGATCAAGATTCAGGGGCACGCGATCGAGTGTCGGATCAACGCCGAGGACCCCTCGCAAGGGTTCCTCCCCTCCTGCGGGCGGGTGACGATCGACGAACTGCCAAGCGGGAACGGGATACGTCTCGACACCCACCTCTACAATGGGATGGAGGTCCTCCCCTATTACGACTCGCTCCTCGCCAAGGTGATCGCGTGGGGACGCGATCGGGAAGAGGTGCGAATTCGTATGTATACAGCGCTTGAGAGGTTGCGCATCCGCGGCATAGCCACCACCCGCGACCTAGCACAGGAGATCATTTCTCATCCCACCTTCCGGGAAGAACGCATCGGGACCGACTTCCTCGATAATCTGCTCGGCTAGCGGGGGGAGAGGGAGACGCGGAGAGGGGAGAAGGAGACGCGGGGATGAAGGAATGAAGGCAGGAAACAGGTAGGGAGATATGAATATTCGTCACTTCCGTGAGTTAGAGGTCTATCAGTTGGGAGTGGACGCGGCTATGCATGTCTTTAATGCCAGCAAAATCTTCCCAGCAGAGGAAAGATACTCACTGACTGATCAAATTCGTCGTTCTTCCCGTTCTGTTTGTGCAAATATATCTGAGGGATGGCGTAAGCGACGATACCCAAAATCCTTTGTGAACAAGCCCGAAGACTGGAGAATACGATGAGCTACAGACATATAGGGATGCAGAGATTATACGTCCCCCGCGTTTCCCCTTCTCCGTGTCCCCCCTTCTCCGCGTCCCGCCCGCGGCGAATTAAGAACTGTGCTATACAGGAGTAATGATGTTCGATTCTTTGACGAGTAAACTGAACGCGGTCTTCTCCCGTTTGCGCGGGAAGGGGAAGCTCACAGAAGAGGACGTGGCCTTGGGCCTGCGCGAGATTCGTCTCGCTCTTCTCGAGGCCGATGTCAACTATAAGGTCGTCAAGGACTTAATGGGACAGATCCGTGAGCGCGCAATAGGGGGGGAGGTCCTGGAGAGTCTCACCCCAGGGCAACAAGTAGTGAAGATCGTGCGCGACGAGCTCGCCACCCTCATGGGAGAGGAGAACGCCGGGCTAGTCCTCGATCACCGCCCCGCGGTGATTATGCTCGTCGGTTTACAGGGATCGGGAAAGACGACGAGCGCGGCGAAGTTGGCACTTAAGCTCAAGAAAGAGGGACGTAAGCCCGTGTTGATAGCGGCCGACATCTATCGCCCCGCTGCAATAGATCAGCTGATGGCCCTGGGGAAGGACCTTGAGATCCCCGTTCGCTTCGAAGAAAGACGTACTCCCCCGCAGATCGCCGCATCGGCTCTTGATTGGGCAAGGGAGAACCTCTACGACGTAGCGATAATCGACACCGCCGGCCGCCTACAGATCGACGGGGCGATGATGGATGAGCTCCAGGAGATCAAAGCGGCCGTTTCTCCCGATGAGATTCTGCTCGTCGCCGATGCGATGACCGGGCAGGAAGCGGTGAACATCGCCTCGGTCTTCGACGAGAAGATCACTCTCTCCGGAGTGATCCTGACCAAACTCGACGGGGACGCGCGGGGCGGAGCGGCACTCTCCATTCGTCACATAACCGGCCGGCCGATCAAGTTTGTGGGAGTAGGGGAGAAGACGACCGAGCTCGAACCGTTCCACCCCGGCCGGATGGCGGATAGGATCCTCGGGATGGGAGACGTCCTCTCCTTGATCGAGCAGGCCGAGGCAACGCTCGATAAGAAGAAGGCCGAGGAACTAGCGAGCCATATCAAGAAGAACCAGTTCACCCTGCAAGATTTTCTGGAACAGCTGGAAGAGATGCGTAAGCTGGGACCCCTTTCCCACATCCTGGATAAGATTCCTGGCGCAGGGAAGTTCAAAGGGGACGCGGCGGTCGACGAAACGGAGATGGACCACGCCCTAGCGATCCTCCGTTCGATGACCTTGGAAGAACGGTTGAAACCCTCTATAATTGGGGGGAGTCGCAAGAAGAGGATCGCCCGGGGAAGCGGGACCAAGGTGCGAGACGTAAACCGCATCCTGTCCCGTTTTAAGGAGTCGAAGAAGGCGATCAAACTTATGAGCAAGCAGCGGGGAAAGGGCCGCTCGCCGATGGATCTTCTCGGGATGTAGAGGAAAAAAGAGACGAGGGGAAAGCAGGGACACGGAGACACAGGAATTGAGACGCGGGGACACGGAGACGCGGAGATCTGCATTCTCCCCGTGTCTTCCTCTCTCCGCGTCCCCCTCTCTCCCCTTCCCACGTGTTCCGCGGTACAAAAGGAACACTCAATAAGGTACTATAGAGCTTCACGCTATGTGGCTTTTAAAGGCTAATACAAAACGAGGTGAGAGAATGGCAGCGAAGATTCGGTTGAAAAGAGTGGGACGAAGAGGGCAACCCTCGTACCGTGTGGTCGTCCTTGACGGACGCAAACCACGCGATGCAAAGGTGGTCGCCGACCTCGGACATTACGATCCGAAGACCAATCCAGCGACTTACGAGATCGATAACGAGACAGCGCTCAAATGGCTCCTTGACGGAGCAAAGGCGACGAAGACCGCACGGGACATCCTCTCTCGTGCCGGCGTGATGGCCGCCTGGGACGAGGCAAAGCGCCAGAAGGCGTAAAAAGGAGAATCGATGCTCTACCGCCTGTGCCTCTTCCTTATCCGGGCGCTCGTCAACGCGCCGGATGCCGTGCGAATCGACCGCATCGAGACGGAGAAGGTGGACATCTTCTTCCTTCATGTGGGGAAGGATGACCGCGGGCGGGTCCTCGGCAAGGGTGGGCGAACGATCGGAGCGTTGCGCGTCTTCCTTGATGGTGTTGCCGCCCGCCTCGATCGGGAGGTCGTAGTCGAGATCATCGATTAGCGAGTGATGCACTTCGATATACTTTCGATCTTTCCGGAAGCATTCTCCGGCTTTTTCTCTGTGGGGGTCCTCGCTCAGGCGGTGGAGAATGGGCTCATTGAGATCCATCTTCACGACCTGCGTGATTTTACCGATGATCCACACCGGGTCGTCGACGACCGCCCTTACGGGGGCGGGGCAGGGATGGTGATGAGGGTCGATACATTCGTGCGGGCAATAGACGAGGTCAGGTCTTCTTTCTTGGCCTTCGATCCCGACGAAGACGTTCTACACGACAAGGTAGGTCAAAAAACAAGATCTGACCCCAAACAACGCACGGTCCTTCTCTCATCGCAGGGGCGGCTCTTCAGGCAGGAAGACGCGATCCGTTGGGCTCAACTCGACGGTTTGATCCTCCTGTGCGGGCGTTACGAAGGGGTCGATGAGCGGCTGATCTCGTTCATCGACGAGGAAATCTCAATCGGCGACTACGTCCTCACCGGGGGGGAAGTCGCAGCAGCAGCCGTCATCGAGGCGACTGCGCGGATGGTCCCCGGGGTCGTCGGGAAGTTCGAGTCAGTGGAGACCGATTCCTTCTATCGAAAGACGCGCCTCGGCCCGCCGCAGTACACGCGGCCGCCCGTCTTCCGTGGCCTTTCCGTCCCTGAGGTCCTCCTCTCGGGCGACCACGCGAAGATCGAGGCGTTCCGCGAGCGCCGCGCGTGGGAGAAGACGATGCGCAACCGCCCCGATCTCCTCGGAGTCCATCTTGACAGGGATTCGAGCGATGGGTAATCTGTACGTCGGTCTTCTGCACTTCCCGATGCGCAACCGCCGTGGCGAGATCGTGGCGACGGCGATGACCTCGATCGATGTGCACGATATCGCGCGCACGGCGCGCACCTATGGAGTAGTCCGCTATTTTGTGATCACGCCCCTCCCGTCGCAGCGAGAGATCGGGTGGAGGATCCGTGGGTTCTGGACCGAGGGAGAGCGTGCGATGGAAGAGAGCAACCGCGGCGAGGCCCTTGAGATCGTAGCGATGGCAGAGGACCTGGAAGAGACGATCGAGTGGATCCAAGAGGCGGAAGGTATCTCACCACTCCTCGTTGCAACATCAGCGAGGCGACAAGGGGACCGTATCATTCCCCATGCAAAGCTACGAGAGCGTATCGAGCACGGAACTGAACCGGTCTATATCCTGTTTGGGACCGGCTGGGGGATGACCGACGAACTGATCGAGACATGCGATCTGATCCTTCCGCCGATCATGCCGGATAGCGATTTCAACCACCTGTCGGTCCGTGCAGCGGTAGCGATCACCATGGACCGGCTGGCAGGAGATGTATGCGGGGTCAGCCCTTGCGATCCAACAAGGCAGGCACCTTAAATTGTTGGATTACAAGGCCTGACCCCAAGAAGGGAGGAAGGGAATGGATGACATACTGAGAGCTGTGGAGAAGGAACACTTGAAGGACCGAGGGGAGTTCTCCCCTGGGGATATCGTGAAGATCCACGAACGGATCTCCGAGGGGGCCAAGGAGAGGATCCAGGTCTTCGAGGGGATCGTTCTTAAGCGAAGCGGGTCGGGGACGCGTGAGATGGTCACCGTGAGGAAGATCTCCTCGGGAATTGGGGTCGAGAAGACCTATCCGGTGCACTCCCCCAAGATCGAGAAGATCGAGATCGTGAAGAAGAACCGGTCACGTCAGGCAAGGCCCTATTTCCTGCGACGGCTGCGCCGCATTCGCTAGATGGGACGCCGTAAGAAGAACAAGAAGGAGAAGAGGCCGGCCTGGATCCTGCGCCTGGCGCGTCATTTTGGGTGGAACCCCGGCCGGGTGATGTCTGAGATCCTCGAATGGGTCGAAGTGATCATCGTTGCTCTGGCTCTTGCTATCCTCGTGATGAGCTTCGTCACCGTGCGGATGCACGTCCCTACCGGATCGATGATCCCCACGATAGATCCTAAGGACTCCTTCTTCGTCGATCGGATCTCCTACTACTTCCGCGCCCCCAAGCCGGGTGATATCGTTGTCTTCTGGCACACCGACGCGGTCTTGGTAAAGGGCGTCGAGGAAGGATCTCTGGCCGATCGGGCACTGGTCCCGGATGGCGAGCGGCTAATCTCCATCAACCGGGAGCCGGTCTTCAATAAGTCAGGGGCTGATGCGATCATCACAGGCCTTCCTACGGGAACTATGGTAGTCCTCGGTCTTGCCGGCCTCCCTCAACTCGATCTGGGGGCAAAACAGACTGGGATGGAGACCATCGCCGATTTTGGGATCGACCTGCGCGAGAAGCGGGTGCGCTACGTGAAACGTCTGATCGCGGTCGGCGGGCAGACCGTAGAGATTAAGGCCGGAGATATCTATATCGATGGGGTGAAGCTCGAAGGGGAGCGGTTCGATCGCTACTACACGTCGAACGATCCCCGCATGCGCTATGGAGTAAGCCCAACCCTCGTCCCCGAGGGGAAGTGGCTCGTCCTCGGCGACAACTCCGACAACTCGTGGGATTCCCGCTTCTGGGGCTTTGTCGACCAGCGGGACTTCATAGGAGAACCGTACTTCCGCGTGTGGCCGTTCTCCCGCTTCGGCCCAATGAACGGCTATTTCCACCTGTAAGAGGCTGGGGTCAGGTCTTGTTTCTTGCGTGGCGTAAGTGTTGTCATGCAAGAAACAAGACCTGACCCCAAACAACTCGCTTCCACCTGTAGAGCACCGCAGAGGAGGATCGCATGACGAGGCAAAGCGAAGAGGATCGTTTCGCCCGTGTGTGCGAGCTCTACGCCTTTGACGAAAGCTTTGCCGTTTCCCCTTCCCCGCGTCTCCCCCTCCCCGCGTCTCCCCCTCTCTCCCCCTCCTCGCATCTTACCCTTGCCGGCTTCGATGAGGCTGGTCGTGGGGCTCTTGCCGGTCCGGTCGCTGTTGGCTGTGTTCACTTTGATCTACCTCTGCAACAACCGTCGTACACAAGGTACGACGCTACGAAAGGCATCCCTGTAGCGTCGGGGCTTGTCCCCGACGTTGTGTTTCCCAACCACTTTCTCGAGCACCTCGCCGGGGTCGATGACTCGAAGCACCTTTCCCCGGCACGGCGCGAGGAGATGTACCATCAGATTACAGAGGTCGCCTCCTGGGGGATCGGCTGGGCGAGCGCACAGGAGATCGACCTCTTGGGGATCGTCCCTGCCATCTCCCTCGCCGCGCGGCGTGCATATATCACGATGGGAGAAAGAGTCGACCTCCTACTCTGCGACCGTGGGCTCTCACTGCTGGGACGCGGAGACGCGGAGACGCGGGAACACGGAGATTTAAGTTCTCCCCGTGTCTCCCCTTCCCCGCGTCTCCGCGTCCCCCTCTCCCCGCGTCCCCCTCTCCCCGCGTCTCCTCTTTCTCCTGAGCTTTCGTTCACCAAAGGGGACTCCCGTTCGCTCCACATCGCGGCTGCTTCCATCCTGGCCAAGGTCGCCCGCGATCGGATGATGCTAAACTTGCACCAGCGCTTCCCTGTCTATGCGTTCGCTGCGAACAAGGGGTACGGGACCCCCGCGCACCTCGCTGCCCTGCGTGACAACGGCCCCTCCGCGATCCACCGGCGTAGCTTCAGGGTGAAAGAGTGATGAGGGAGGGGGAAGGGGAGAGAACGCGGAACTCGGAACGGGGAACGCGGGAAAAGCAAAGACACAGAGACACGAACTGGGACGCGGAAAGCCATATCCTTCCTTCCGCCTTCCCCGTTCCGCGCTCCGCCTTCCAGATATTGACTCGCTGGGAGACAAGTCCTATACTGCTTCTACAGTTTATTCAACAAGAGGGGGTTATAACGGTGAAAAATAGTCTGTTGTTCATCCTGTTTGTCGCGTTTCTGTCGTTGGCATTTGGGGGCGCTGTCCTGGCACAGACTGGGAATGGCCATACCGAGCCACCTAATATGGGTGGGCTCTTCTCCGATGTTCCGAAGGATCACTGGGCGTACAACGATCTCGAGTACCTGGCCGAGAGGGGAATCATCACCGGTCTTCCCGGCGGGCAGTACAACGGGGAACAGGCGCTCGATCGCTACTCCGCAGCGGCGCTGATCGCGCGGGCGATTAAGTACATGCAGAACAACCCGGAGAGCGTCACTCCGGAAGACCTCGATGTGTTGAGGAGCTTAATCTTCAAGGTCTCCGACAACCTCGCCACGTTGCAGTCGCAGATTGGCTCCATGCAGGGTGGGGACACCTCGGCGCTGGAGTCCCGTGTCTTGCAGAACGAGCAGGCGATCTCCCAGTTGCGCACACAAGCAGGAACCGGGACTGACTCTACGCAACTCGCCAGCCGGGTGAACGCCAACTTCATCATCTCGTTGACCGCCCTGTTGGTGGGGATTATCGGCGTGGCACTGGCCACCTTCAGGTAGTGTAGTAGTGTAGTAAGGGTCCGTCGAAAGTGACACCGATCACTTGACTTTGTCCCTTTTGCGTATTATGATGGTGACAAGATCTAGTGGAGAGGCGGAATAGGTAGTTGGGAGGTGATCGATCGGCGCTTAAAATCTAACTGTCGAAAGAGCATGCTTCTTGTCAAGAGTTAAACCTGTAAGGAGGTAATAAAGTTATGAAAAAGGCTCTCGTATTTGCCTTTACATTGGTATTAGGGCTGGGGCTGTTTGCCTCGGCGCAGACGTGGGAAGGAACGTGGGATACGGATATCACCATCGATCCTGCTACCACGGTGTTCGCGGACTTCTTGTCTTTTGATTCGGATTTGGACATCGACTTCATAGTCGGTGGCTGGACGTTTGGTATGACGTCGGACTTTAGCGGGATCGGCCTAGACGGTCTAGGTTTCACCGCCGAGGGCGTACTCGGTGCGTTCAGTTTCGATGTCGATATGGACTTCGCGCCGATGAAGGCCACCGCAGTGAAGACGGCTTATACGACCCTGGCTGAGCTTCCTGCCGCTGATTCTCCGTGCTTGCAGACGCCTAGCTGGACGTACGCGGCGAAGACAGTCACCACTACGTATACCCCTGCATTCGATGACCTGACTGTTGAGGGGAGCGTCAGCATTGCCGGGTTGAGCTTCGGGGCGTTATTCTTCCTCGAGGGGACCGACAGTGACTTGGCGACCTTGTACTCGAACTACACGGCGGACAAATTCCCGACGCAGGTTGCTAAAACAGATGGTGGCACACTGACGCTTCAAACGACGCTTCTGAGTGTTGCCAGCTCGGTCAAGGTTGGAACCGGTGCGAAGTTCACCATCAGCGGCTCGTTCGCTGGGGCGACCTTCACGAACTACACCTACTTCAACTTGGTGGAGTACAGCGACCATGCTGTAAGCGCCTATGATGTCGATTATCTCGCGACGGTACTCCAGATGTCCGGTGTCATCGCGGGCCTTGAGTGCGCCGGGTGCGACGTCATGTTCACCAGGAACTATACCCTCATCGAGGGGCTAGCTCCGTTTGGAGATTGTCTGACGGTGGATATAGCGATCGACTTCTCCTGCTGCGATTTTGAGGGCTTTGCCATCCTGATTAAGGATGTGAGCCTCGGTTGCTGTTGGGATCTGGGCTTTGACTTCCTGGTCGAGTTCGATACCACTTCCAAGACGATGACGCTCGAGCCGGAGATGACCTTCGCGAGCTCTTGCTTCACGATCGTCGCCGATGTGGTGTGGAATGCTGCCACCAGTACCATCGGTGGGATCAAGCTCCAGGGACTCGGCTACAGCCACGTCTTCAACGGTGTTACCGTGTCGTTTGCGGCAACCTGGGACTACAGCGCTAACCCGCTCGTCGGAGCCTATGGCTACATCACGCACACCTACGCTGACGTGCTCCACTTCTGGAAGCCGGATGTGAAGGGAAGCAGCAATACACCCAGCAGCGCTGCTGCAATCACCGCGGCTGGAGTCGGCGATTGGGTGATGGTCGACATCGCCTGCTCGTACGATAAGGCGTACGTCATCAACCAGATGAGCATCTCATATGAGGCGGATGCCTGCTGCGCCGGTGCCCTCTCATTCGACGTCGACACGTACTTCGGCAACATCACCAACTACGTCCTCGATAGCGTCTACGGATCGTACTACTTCGATGCGGGCAACGACGGTACGTATGCGGGTACCGATGTTATCGAGTTCCTCGGTGCTGCCTGGGGCTACGCCGAATATATCCTTTTGACAGATACGACGGCAACCACGCCTGTGGCGACTAATACCGTCCCAGGTACCGGTATCTGCGACCCTTGCGAGACGGCAGACACCATCGCCGAGGCATCCTATCTTGTGGGGCACTACACAGGGACCGCCATCACCTCGATCCTCGGTTGGGTCGAGACTGACGCCGAAGTCACCCTGGGTCTTGGCAGCAACGTCGCCTTCACCCTCGGCCTCGACGTCTCCTGGTTCGGTTGGGGATCGCTCACGTTCGGGGTTGAGTTCACGTTCTAAAACAGCGTGATATGAGTTAGCAACTTAAACGGGGCCCTGGTAAACCAGGGCCCTTCTTTATTGTAGCGCAGCAGCTTGTTTGCAATTATAGGGGTAAAGGAGAAACGATGCGTTGTCGTACCGTTCTGATATCGATCCTGCTCGTCTTTCTCGTTGCTATCACTGCGCAGGCCGTGACACCCACGCCCATCTCCACTCTCGTCGGACACACCGATCGTGTGAGTTCAGTAGCATTCAGTCCCGATGGAACGCTCCTTGCCTCAGGCTCGGATGATAATACGGTGCGGTTATGGAACGTTCCCTCTGGAAGCTGTGTAGCCATTCTGACCGGGCACACGAACCGCGTTAATTCGGTGGCTATCAGTCCCGATGGGAGACTTCTGGCCTCAGGATCGAACGATCGTACGATCAGGCTGTGGGATGTTAAAACGCATTCCTGTTTGGCCACACTGCAGGGGCGCATGGGGGGAGTGAAGTCGCTCTCGTTCAGTCCGGATGGAGCGCTTCTTATTGCAGGGGCGGATAATAAGACGATTAGCGTTTGGAGTACGGCTTCTTATCGGAGCATGGCGATCATGAAGGAGACTATGAATGAGGTCAACGCGGTCGCGATCAGTCCCGACGGGGCCCTATTCGCCTCGGGGACGATGGGTCAGGTTACGTTGTGGAACCTGGCCGACTACCAGTCACTCATCACGCTCACCGGGCACATGAGCAGTATCAAAGCCCTCTCCTTCAGCCCGGATGGAACGCTCCTTGCCTCAGGGTCTGCGGACAAGCGAATCAAGCTGACGAGCCTTGCTGCCTACAACTGCACGGATCTACCTACGGAGCGCAGTGGGTATATCTACTCCCTGGCGTTCAGTCCTGATGGAAGGTTCCTCGTTTCAGGCGAACGGCCGATCGCTCCGCAGTGGCGGGATCGACAGATCAGGCTGTGGAATGTGTCCAGTAGGCAGTGTGTCGCTACGCTCACCGGACATGTTTCTGCATCCTATGTATTATCGGTTGTGTTCAGCCCGAACGGAGAACTCCTTGCGTCAGGTGGAAGCGATAAGACGATTCGCCTGTGGGAGCTGACCTCTCTCACGGCGCCCTAAGTGTGACAACGCTTCTTTCTCGATGTGTCAGCAAACGACGCTATTCTATCGGCTCAAACACACTAATTATTATTTTTGCAAGTGCTTCCTTACCCACGTTGTCCACTACGGTTAAAGAAGCAAAATGTTGTCCTTTCTCCAAGTAGGTGTGGGCAATCGGTTGAGTGAGATCGGTTCCCGTAATTGGGTCACTACCATCGGCAAAGTCGAAGGTGAACGAGACGATCTCTCCATCGGGATCGGAACTTCCTGAGATGTCGAATGTGATCTCAAGAGGAGGTGGTCCGTAAGGATTTCCTTCTGCAATGGTGATCACTGGTTTAGGTGGGCGGTTGAAGATACTCGGGAGACAAGACGTCACAAACAGTCCCACCAGGGCGAGCGCCCCAACTACGAGAGATAACTTGATTACATATTTTCGAGAGTCAGGCATCGATCCTCCATTTTGAGATCAATCGTTTAAACTGGTTTACCCACCACACCCACATCCACCACTTGATGGTGTAGAGGTAGGCTCTTCCAACTCCATAACGAACAGTCTCATCTCTGCGCTTGCTTTCTTCCCGAGGTTATCGACGACTGTCAGAGTGACGACATAATTTCCATCTCTCCGGAACTTGTGGCGGACCCTCCATGAAGTCGCAGCCTTGGTTTCCCCGTCGCCGAAGTCCCATAGATACAGAACAATCTCTCCATCGGGATCGTAAGAACTGATCGCCATGAAGGTTAGGGTTTTATCGGTCGTGATCGGCGGAGCTGGCGGCCTGATATTGGCAATTGGAGGAAGGTTAGACGATAGCTGTAGTACATCGCTGAAGTTGAGGTAGCTTTCCTCGAACCACAGCTCTCCCGCAGCATCAGTGGTGCTAGGAATGTAACCCAGGGTCTGTTGGCCTTCACCCTGTTCTGGTGTGGCCTCGATCGGGATCCAAGAGGTGCTTGCCCCAGGCAGAACACCGACGAGCACCCACGTATGTACGCCGTCCGGCCAACCACCACCGCTGACGAGTACTGTCTCATAGCTCTTCTCGGAAAGAACTCCGGCTGTATACATCGCGAAGTTGCGACTTGTCCACTCGTCCGGGAAGTAGCGCCTTGACGCCAGATTATAGCCGTTAAGCATTTCTTCTAGAGCTGCGATCGCCTGTGTGAGTGTCGCGACCTCCGTGGCGGAGTACGCTGTTGTGTTTGGCTGCAATACCTGTGGCAAATCCCCACCCAATACGCTCGCTGCCGGAAGGAGAAGGAGAAGAACAACCAGTGGAACCAGTCTCGTCATACGAGTCACCTCCGATTAGATGCTGCTAGTATACCGGTCCAGTGGGAAAAAGAGAAGGGGGGAAAGCGGTGATGGGGGGAGAGTCCAAGGTCCGTAGTCCATGGTCCAAGGTCCATAGTCCAAGGTCAGGGAGTCGAGCGCTCGGCGGCCATGTCCGTCAAGGTGGTGTATTGTTCCATCCTCCGCTTGTCTTTAAACTTAAACCATAAATTCAAACATTTTACCGCAGAGGGCGCCGAGGAATTGAGAGATCGGAATATTCAATCACTCAACCTTGCTCCCCCTCTCTGCGCACTCTGCGTCCTCGGCGGTGAAAGCTTCTGTTCGGCTTCCGACCTTACCCCCCCTCCACAGGTTTTTTGTGTATACTTTCGCGGCATCGGGGCCACAAAGATAGGGCTCCCTTGAGAGAGGAGGCCTGATATCGATTGTCATACAGAATCGGAATCCGTCGTGAGGATATGTACGCGTGGGAGCGGCGCGCTCCGTTGACCCCGCAGGACATCAGGAGGCTGGTCGAAGAAGACGGGCTTGAGGTCGTTGTTCAATCGTCGGATAGGCGGGTCTTCACCAACGCGGACTATTGCCAGGCGGGGATCGAGGTCGCGGATGACCTCTCCTTCTGCCCGGTCATCTTCGGGATCAAGGAGATCCCAATTCCCATCTTGGAGCGCGGGAAGACGTACGTCTTCTTCTCGCACACTATCAAGGGGCAGGCCTACAATATGCCGATGCTGCGGCAGATCCTCGACATGGGCTGTACCTTGATCGACTACGAGAAGGTGGCCGATGAGGATGGCCGGAGGTTGATCTTCTTCGGGAACTACGCCGGCCTCGCCGGGATGATCGAGACGCTGTGGGCGTTCGGGAAGCGGCTCGCTTTCGAGGGAATACCCAACCCCTTTGAGGGGGTGAAGCGCGCCCTCGACTACCCTGACCTCGAAACGGCGAAGGAGGCGATCCGTGGGATCGGCAAGCGGATCGAGAGAGAGGGGCTACCCAATAAGATCACCCCGTTGGTCGTTGGGATCGCAGGGTACGGGAACGTCTCTCGCGGGGCGCAGGAGATCCTCGACCTTCTCCCTGTGACGGAGATCTCCCCCGGAGAACTCGCCGTGCTCAACGTGGCGCAGGCCGCCTCAAACAGGGTCGTCTACAAGGTCATCTTCAAGGAAGAGGATATGGTCGAATTGCGGGAGGGGGATCACTTGTTCGACCTTCAGGAGTACTACGATCATCCCGAACGCTATCGCGGCGTCTTTGAACGCCACCTCCCCTATCTGGATATCCTTGTTAATTGCATCTACTGGGAGCCGCGCTACCCTCGCCTATTCTCCAAGAAGACGGTGCGGGAACTGTACCGCGAGGACAGGCAGCGCTTAAACAGGCCACGCCTAAAAGTGATCGGTGATATCACCTGCGATGTAGAGGGGGCAATCGAGTGCACGGTCAAGGCGACCGAGCCGGACAACCCGGTTTATGTCTACGATCCTGTGGCTGATAGGGCGATCGACGGGATCGCGGGGAACGGGCCGGTAATGATGGCGGTGGAGATCCTCCCCAGCGAGCTGCCACGGGAATCCTCCGCGTACTTCAGTGGTGTGTTAAAGGGGTACGTCCCAGCGATCGCCACGGCCGATTACAGCGGGGATTTCGCGTCCTGCGATCTTCCACCGGAGATCAAGCGGGCGATGATCGTCTACCGCGGTGAACTGACCCCGGATTATCGCTATATCGAGAGGTACCTATAACGAAACGGTGGGCGCGAGCCCAGAAGGAGTGAAAGATGAAGAGAGTACTGGTTCTTGGGGCCGGTCTTGTCAGCGGACCGTTGGTTCACTACCTCCTCGATCAGGAGGATCTCCAGGTGAAGGTCGCAAGCCGGACCTTGGAGAAGGCGCAAAAACTTCTTGGCAACGCGAAGAACGGGATCGCCGAGCAATTGGATGTGAGCGATGAGAAGGCCTTAGAGAGGCTGATCAGCGAAGCGGACCTCTCGATCAGCCTCCTTCCGTACGTCTACCACCCGCTCGTTGCCAGGCTGTGTATCGAGCACAAGAAGATGATGGTCACCGCGTCTTACGTCAAGGATGAGATGCTGGCCCTCGATGAGGATGCAAAGAGAGCGGGTGTGATCCTGCTGAACGAGATCGGCGTCGACCCAGGGATCGATCACATGTCGGCGATGCAGGTGATCGACAGGATCAGACGTAGTGGTGGGGAGCTTGTAAGCTTCACCTCATACTGCGGAGGACTACCAGCGCCGGATGCGAACGACAATCCTTACGGCTACAAGTTCTCCTGGAGCCCTCGCGGGGTTATCCTCGCCGGCAAGAACCCGGCTCGCTACCTGAGGGATGGCAAGGTCGTCGACATTCCCGGCGAGGACCTCTTTGCCCACCACTCCCCGATCGAGATCGAGGGATTCGGCACGCTCGAGGGGTATCCGAACCGTGACTCTCTCCCTTACATCGAGACCTACGGGGTAAAAGGGGTGAAGAACATGTTCCGCGGGACGCTCCGCTACCCTGGCTGGTGCGAGACGCTAAAAAAGATCGCTGAACTGGGCCTCCTCAATGAGGCGGAGCGAACCGACCTTGCTGGTCTCACCTTTGCCGACTTGACCGCCAGGCTGATCGGCCGGTCGAAGGAGAACCTGAAGAGTGGCCTTGCCTCGTTCCTGAAGATAGAGGGTAGTTCGCGCGTCATCTCGAACCTTGAGTGGCTCGGGTTCTTGAGCGATGAACCCCTCCCTGAGGGAGCGAAATCCCCGCTCGATGTACTAGCAGCGCGGATGCTCGATAAGATGCAGTACGCTCCGGGTGAACGCGACCTCCTCGTGATGCAGCACGAATTCATCGCCGAATACCCCGACCGCACTGAGAAGACAACCTCCACAATGATCGATTATGGAATCCCTCACGGCGATACATCGATGTCGCGCA
Organism: uncultured bacterium; assembly: GCA_965370555.1. Classification (GTDB taxonomy): domain Bacteria; phylum Bipolaricaulota; class Bipolaricaulia; order UBA7950; family UBA9294; genus JAJOKK01. The sequence goes on along the minus strand of CBDUVB010000011.1, from coordinate 13,134 downwards.
CCGTGGGGCTACCTGCGGCGATCGCGACGAGACTGATCCTGCGGGGGAAGATCGACCTCACAGGGGTACAGGTCCCGGTGATCCCTGAGATCTACGAGCCGGTCCTGGCCGAGCTTGAGTCGATGGGGATCGGGTTCACCGAGAAGACCGAGATCATCCGGGGAGACTGAGACACGGGAGTTGGGACGCGGAGAGGGGGAGACACGGAGATTTGCGTTTTTCCCGTGTCTCCGTGTCCCCGCGTCGTCTTCCTCTACCTGATTCCTTTGATGATCATGTTGACCGCGGCGTAGAGGAGAACTACTCCGAAGATCTGGCGCAGGCGTACCTTGGGGAGACGCACTCCGAGACGGGGACCGATCTGTGCCCCGATCACGAGTCCAAGGATCAGCGGAAGTGCCAGCTCTGAATGAAGGTTACCCTGCATCCAGTGTTGGTAGGATCCCACAAGCGCTGACGGAGCCATGACAAAGAGACTGGTAGCGATAGTGATGCCTATATCAAGCCCCAAGAAGACGGAGAGAGAAGGGACCATCACCGAACCTCCACCTATTCCAAAGAGGCCGGAGGCGGTCCCCGCTATTAGGCCGATCGCTGCGGTGATCGCGTAGAGGCACACTCCTCGCATCTTTCCATGGAAGGAGAAGGGGATCTCCCGCGGAGGTTTGCCCAAGAGCATCATCAGCATTGGGTAGAGGAGGAAGATACCGAAGGCGATCGATAGAAGACGGGTATCGATCACCTCGGTCAATCGCGCCCCGCACCACGCTCCAAACATAGTCGTCGGCATGAGCAGGAGGCCAAGCTTGATGTTGATCTTCCGTTTGAGGGCATAGACGATCGAACTGGAGAGACTGGTGAAGACCACCCCAGCGATACTCGTTCCCACAGCCTCGGGCATGGTGGCGACAAAACCACCGAGGGAGAGGAGAGGGACCATAAACACGCCCCCTCCGAGCCCAAGGAAGCTCGCGAAGCCGCCGATCCCAATCGCAGCGAAGAAGAGCGCCAAGAATACACCTACGTGTAGATCCACTCAGTCCCTCTTTCGTTGCGGAGATAAAGAGACTATACCCGCCTCGCGGCTGAGAAGCATATTCGGCTCTCGTCTTCGTCACTGGACAAAATAGCGAATAACGAGTAGAGTAACGGTCAAAAGCAAAAATTCCACTGAAAAGGGGGAGCGATGCTGACTCATGTACCGACTAGAGAAGAGGCGTACAGACTACTCAAGGAGTTCAACAAGAGCGAGAGCCTGATTAAGCATGCCCTCAGCGTGGAAGGGGTGATGCGTTACATGGCGCGAAAGCGTGGCGAGGACGAGGAGAAGTGGGGGATCATCGGCCTCGTCCACGACCTCGATTACGAGCGCTACCCAAAGGAACACTGCGCAAAAACGAGGGAGATATTAACGGAGCACGGTTGGCCAGAGGAGTACATCCACGCGGTGATGTCGCACGGATGGGGGCTCGTGACCGATGTCGAGCCAAAACACGAGATGGAGAAGGTCCTCTACGCGATCGACGAACTGACCGGCCTCGTAACAGCGGTGGCCCTTGTGCGCCCGTCGCACAGCGTCCTCGATATGAAGGTCAAATCGGTCAGCAAGAAGTGGAAGGACAAGAGCTTCGCCGCAGGAGCGAACCGCGAGGTGATCGAGCAGGGAGCGCAGATGCTGGGGATGGAGCTTAAAGACCTGTTCGAGGATGTGATCATGGGGATGCGCGAGGTTGCAGAGGCGATCGGCCTTGCAGGGATGATCGAACCTACGGAGTGAGGGAAGAAAGGGAGAGCACGATGAACGAACAAACCTACAAACCGGAACGATGGTCTCTCACAGATCTGCTTCGATCGCCGACAGGGGAGGATCTTGAGAGATTCACAGCCCACCTTGAGGAGGCCGTTGGCGCACTCGAAGGGTGGCGCGACTGCCTGAGTGAGGGAATATCAAAGATCGAGTTTGCGGAGATAGTCTCTCTTATCGAGGAGGTTGGAGCACTCTCCCGGAGGCTGGGGGCCTACGCCTCCCTCTGGTTCGCCGAGGATACCACCGACCAAGACGCACTTGCCTTCCGCGGACGGATCGAGAAGAGATTGACCGCTACGCAGAACAGGACGCTCTTCCTCGATCTGTGGTGGAAGGGGCTCGACAACGAGACTGCCGCGAGGCTCCTTCCCGCAAGCGGGGATGCTGCTTACTACCTCGAATCGCTGCGTCGCTTCCGCCCACACACCCTCTCCGAGCCCGAGGAGAAGCTCATCAACCTGAAGGATGAAAACGGCGTCGAGGCGCTGACCTCCCTCTACGATATGATCACGACCCGCTTCACCTTTCGTGTCGAGATTGATGGGGAGGAAAAGGTCCTGACACGCTCCGAACTGATGGCCTACGCCTCCGATCCCTCCCCCGAGGTCAGAGAAACAATCTACAAGGAGCTCTACCGTGTCTACGGGGAGGAGGGCACGATCCTCGGCCAGGTCTATCAACACATCGTTCGCAACTGGGCCGATGAGAAGGTCACCCTCCGGCGGTTCTCATCGCCGATTGCTGTTCGAAACCTGGTAAATGACATCCCCGATCCTGTCGTCGAGACCCTCCTTGAAGTCTGTCAAGAGAATAGAGATCTCTTTCAGCGCTACTTCCGGTTGAAGGCGAACTGGCTAAGGATGAAACAGCTCCGCCGCTACGACCTCTACGCCCCACTGAGTAAGTCTGCAAGGATCTATCCGTTCGATGAGGCGATGACGACCATTCTCGAGAGCCTCACCGCCTTTTCCCCGATCCTGGCCGATCACGCGAAGCGCGTTCTCGACGAGGGACACCTCGATTCCGAGGTTCGGCTTGGGAAGATCGGCGGTGCCTTCTGCCACGGGGTGCTCCCAGGGATGACCCCGTGGGTCTTGACGAGCTACAATGGGAAGGGGAACGACCTCTCCACGTTGGCTCACGAGCTGGGCCACGCTATGCACGCACTGATGGCCTCCGATCACTCGCCGCTCACCTTCCACTCCTCGCTCCCGCTGGCCGAGACAGCATCCGTCTTCTCCGAGATCCTCCTCCTCGAACACCAGCTACAACACGAATCCGACCCCCTTGTGAGGAGGGATATACTGGCTCGGTTCGTCGATGGCTCCTACGCCACGGTGATGCGCCAGGCCTACTTCGTCCTTTTCGAGCGCGAGGCACACGCCCTGATCGAGGAAGGGGCGACGATAGACGCTCTGGCGGAGCGATACCTTGCAAACCTCAAGGAGCAATTTGGTGATGCCGTCGAGGTGAGCGATGAGTTCCGCTGGGAGTGGGTCTCTATTCCGCACATCTACGCCGTCCCCTTCTACTGTTACGCCTACAGCTTCGGGCAGCTTCTCGTCCTCTCCCTCTACAGGCAGTACAAAGATGAAGGGGAGGCGTTCGTCCCCAAGTTCCTCAAGATCCTCGCCCACGGCGGGTCGAAGAGCCCGCAGGAGATTCTGAGCGAGGCCGGAATCGATATAGCCTCGGCCTCCTTCTGGCGCGGTGGATTTGACGTGATTGAAGGGATGATCGACGAACTGTCCAAACTGACCGAATTGTAAGACACCGGGGTCACGGGGTCAGGTCTTGTTTCTTGCTCTTTAATCATAAGGAAAATAAAGAGCAAGAAACAAGACCTGACCCCGGACCTTCTAAAGCCGCACCTCGGGAACCGTGCGAACGGCCTCTGCAACCTCGAAGAACTCTTCCGCCCCAATGCTAAACATAGAGGCGATGAGGTTCGACGGGAAGACCGCAACTCGAGTGTTCAGGTCGCGAACGTTGCCGTTGTAGAAGCGGCGCGCCGCCTGGATACGATCTTCTGTGATGACCAACTCCTCCTGCAGGTGCAGAAAGTTCTGGTTCGCTTTGAGTTGCGGGTAGGCTTCAACCACGGCAAACAGCTCTCTGAGCATACTGACGAGCACGCCCTCGTCCCGTGCCTGGCTATCCGGGGTTCCGGTGGATGCTACCGCACGTGCCCGCGCCTCGATCACCGCGTCCAACGTCTCCCGTTCGTGAACGGCATAGCCCTTCACTGTCTCTACCAAGTTGGGAATCAAGTCGTAACGCCGCTTCAGCTCGGTGTCGATGTCGGACCAGCTTTCGCGCACGTGTTGCCGCAGGCGGACGAGAGCGTTGTACGTGCCGACAATATAGATCAGGACTACCCCGATAATTCCAGCAACAACGTAAGTACCCGGCATCTTTATCCTCCCTTTGATCCTTGTTTATCGGTCAGGTACGTCGGAAGATTATCGAGCAACCCCACGGCGATTGCGATCGCCGCTTCGAAAGCCTCGGGATCGAACCGCCTGTTCCTCCATACGATGACGTGCGCGTGGTCCAACTCTATGGAGAAACGTGGCATGGAAAGGAGGAACTTCATCGTCCGCGGATGGATCACGTCGTAGGCCCAGCGCTTATCCGGGCTCTTGACGTAGAACATCCGGCTGAACTCGGCCGATTCGAAATCGATGTCGTCGAGACCGAAGAACTCGGTCACCCTGTCGAAGACCCCTTCCGGCCGGATGTTTAGCGGCTTGAGCTGCATATCGCTACGCAGGATAATCGCCGAAAAGTAGTGCGTCGAGCGGTTCTTCCCGCTCCCGGTGATGTAGCGATAATCGAATGCCGTCACCCTTCTGCCGTTCCAGTCCCCCTCGGCGATGTTATACGCGTATTGGCTATGCCCTCGGCGAAGGCAACCGAAGGAAGAGAACCGGTCATCGAAACCGCGATCCTTCGTCGCGCTGAACGATAGCCCCTTTTCAGCCGCCCATGCCGCCAGCTCCTTCCGCCTCTGTACGCTTTTCCAGATCGCGAAGGCAATGAACACGAGAATAAGAACGATGATCAGGAAGTACAAGCCGGACATCTGGCCCCTTATCGGCAAACCCGTAGATCAGTTGTTCGACTATAGCGAAGAACCGGTCAGGATACCAACCGGCGCAACCCGCGAAGATACGGAAAGCCCCCACGAAATTGAAAAGCATGGGTAAGACGTCTACACTCTTCTCGCGTTCGTTCGGCTATTTGAGAATCTCACCCCGTGCAGGGAAGTGTTCTCCAGAGGGTGTGCTATTGAGAAAGGGTAAGGGGGAAGAAGCGGTGGAAAGGGTTGTTTTGATCACTGGGGCCTCATCTGGGATTGGTGGAGCGTGCGCGCGGTATCTGGCGGAACGCGGCTACCGGGTCTACGGGACGAGCCGGAAGATCACAGGCAATGGTCCTGTAGAAGACGGCTCGGTTCGTATGATCCGGATGGATGTGAACGCTGATCGATCGGTCGCTTCGGGTATCGACCGAATCCTACAGGATGCGGGACGGCTCGATGCCGTGGTCAACAACGCGGGATTTGGTATTGCCGGGGCGATCGAAGATACCTCAATTGAAGAAGCCAAAGCCCTATTCGAGACGAATCTCTTCGGCCTGTTACGGGTCTGCCGAACAATACTTCCCAAGATGAGAGAGCAGGGCTCGGGAACTATCGTCAACATCTCCTCGCTTGCAGGGAGGATTGGCCTTCCGTATCAGGGACTGTACAGTGCAACTAAATTTGCGGTAGAGGGAGTGACCGAGGCACTCCGCATGGAGGTGAAGCCGTTCGGGATCAAGGTCCTCCTGATCGAGCCAGGGGATTTTCGCACCGGGTTCACCAATAACCGCGTATACACATCAAAGGAAAATCCGGCCTACCAAGAGCGCTTTCAGCGCGCGCTTAAGGTGGCAGAGTCAGACGAAGAGGGCGGGTCTTCCCCGGAGAGGATCGCCCGTCTTCTTTATCGGATCCTCCAGGAATCCTCTCCTAAGGTGCGTTACTCGACCGGCGAGACCTCGCAACGTGCAGCAGCCATTCTCAAAGGGATTCTCCCGAGCAGATTGTTCGAGTGGGGATTGATGAAATACTATAAGATACAATAGGAGAGAACGCATAGTGGACTTATTCGAGAAATGTCGGGGATTCTTCTCTGACCCAGCAGTAGCACAAGCAATGGGGTATCCAACGAATCCCCGGTCGGCTCAAGAGGTGGGCCTCTACCCCTACTTCATTCCTCTGGACCGGGCGGAAGGGACGCAGGTGACGGTGAATGGCCGACGCCTGATCATGATCGGGTCGAACAACTACCTCGGGCTGACATCGCACCCCAGGGTGCGGCAGGCGGCGATTGATGCAGTGCGCGAGTTCGGCACGAGTTGTACTGGTTCGCGGTTCCTGAACGGGACCCTTGCGTTGCACAACGAGTTAGAGGAGCGATTGGCTCGTTTCGTAGGGAAGGAGAAGGCCCTTGTCTTTTCCACCGGCTACCAGACGAATCTCGGCACCCTCTCGGCCCTGATCGGCCGCGGCGACGTGATCATCGGCGATAAGGAGAACCACGCCAGCCTCGTCGATGGCTCCCGCCTGGCACTCGGCCGCCTGCAGCGGTTCCGACACGACGACATGGAGGATCTGGACCGGGCCTTGCGTGCCTGTCCTGATCAGGCAGGGAAGCTCGTGGTGGTGGATGGAGTGTTCAGCATGAGCGGGGAGATAGCCCCGCTCTTGGAGATCATTCCGCTTTGTCAGCAGTACGGGGCACGCCTGATGGTCGACGATGCGCATGGGGTAGGGGTCGTTGGGCAAGGGAGAGGGACTGCCGCGCATTTCGGCGTAACCGATGACGTCGATCTCATCATGGGGACGTTCAGTAAGTCCTTCGCTTCCATCGGAGGATTCATCGCAGGAGAGGAAACGACGATCCACTGGATCCAGCACATGGCTCGTTCGATGATCTTCAGCGCCGCCCTTCCTGCGGGGAACGTCGCTGCTGCACTAGCAGCCCTTGGCATAATGGAGGAGGAGCCCGAGCGAGTGGATCGCGTCAATGCCATCGCAGCGCGGATGCGCCGGAGCTATCGCGACCTCGGCTACAACGTCGGCGAGAGCGAGACCCCGATCGTCCCGATCATGATCGGCGATCAGATGAGGACGCTGAAGTTCTGGAAGGCCTTATTCGAGGCGGGGGTCTACACGAATGTCGCTGTTCCGCCCGCAGTGCCAGCGGGAAAGGCTCTTCTTCGCACGAGCTATATGGCGACCCACTCTGTCAAGGAGATGGATCGGGTTCTCAATATCTTCCAAGAGGTCGGCAAGGCAGAGGGAATCGTCTGAGGAAGAATGAAACTTGTGATGATCTACACCACCCGCTTCGGGTATCGCACCACCATCAAGACACTGGGGTCCGAGAAGGATCGGGTCGAGGAACGAACGGTTGAGGATGTCTTGGTCGGATTCATCCACGCTGAGCCGCAGGATGAAGCTGAGGCTGGGGCGGTCGAGACACGTCTAGTCAAGAATCTGAAGTGGGCAGCGCGAAAGAACGGGACAGACCGAATCCTTCTCCACTCATTCGCTCACCTTGCGGAGGGGAAAGCGACCCCAGAGTTTACCAAGGACCTTCTGTCGAACGCGGAAGCAAGGCTTGCGGGAGCGGGTTACGAAGTCTCGCAGACCCCATTCGGCTTCTTCCTTGACCTGCACTTGGAGGCGCCGGGACGCTCGCTAGCGCGGATATTCAAGAGCTTGTGAGGGTACTGCATGAATCCCTTACCCTTACGAAACAGAAGCTTTCACCACCGAGGACGCTCGGGGGGTGTAGTAAGGCCCCATTCGATTACTACACCCCCCAAGCACGCAGAGAGTGGGGCAGAATTGAGTGATTGAGCGAGTTAGTGATTGAGTGATTGAACCTCCCGATCATTGTCCCCGTGTCTCCCTCTCCCCGCGTCCCTCTTTCCCGTATCCTCCTCTCTCCGCATCTTCCCGTCTCGAGGAGCCATCAGTAATTTGTCTCCCGTCCGAGGATCATCAGGGCAAGAGCGAGAGTGCGTCCTGCGCGCTTCAGTTTGTCCTCTGAGATATTCGCAAACGTGTCTGCAGACCGACGGGAGGTCTCCTCCCAACCATCCCAACTCAGGGTAATATCCGGAGCTTCCTGCCCTCCTTCACTGAAGCTCTTCTCCTCGAAGACGATACTGATATCCATCACGTCTTCAACGGAACGAGCCTTCACTCCCATCCGCCGTGCCGCATCCCTGAAGACGTTGGCAAGGCGTAGGTTCCCTCCGGCGGAGAGAGCCAAGCCGGTGCCGTCTCCTGCTCCAAGGCCACGGAGGCGAACCACGGCCTCGATATCGTACGCCCACGAGAAATTGCGTGCCGCATTGAGGAATTCGGAGGCATCCGGGGCAAAGACCGTGTGTCCGTTCTCCCAGCCCTCGCCGCTGTAGGCCACGAACAGGAACGTCTTGTACGGCTGGTACCCCGTCTCCTGTATGACGCGGATCGCTTCCAACATCACTGCTACGCCGCTGGCGTTGTCGTTGGCTGCAGCACATGACGCTTCCTCAGGGCCGAGCGGTGGACTGTCGTATTGAGCCATCACGACAATCATTTGGTCGTCCAGCGACAGGCCCATTCTTCCTAGGGCTTCTCCGCCCATCGTTCCCGGGATGTACCCGATCACATGACGAACGGGTGCATCGATATGGATGGTGCCTCGCACCTCCATGGAGGCCTTCATTTTCGTAGTAACATCGACGAACTCGTTACGTTCTAATTTCACGGCCTGATAGCACAGCTCGGCAAGAGGCTTACCCGTACCAGCGAGTAGGCGAGTTGCTGTGGCGGTACTGACCCACAGTTCTGGATGATCATCCCATGAAATACCATCATTACCATCCCAATGAAGTGAAAAATTGGGATTTTGAAAGGAAAGAGTAGCGTGCCGCTCGATGTTTAATGCATCATCCGCAATGATAAGTATACCTCCTATCGGAATACTTGCCTCATCGAGGTAGAAAGCATCCCGCGCAAAGGGAACTAGGAGGATCTGGTCGGAAAAGTCTAGCTTGTCCAACGCGGAGAAGGCGCCGATTGCATTACACGCTAGTTCGCCCGTCGCGAAAAAACGGATATTTCCTCGTATTTCTCCAAGGTTACGATACTCGCCTGCGTATTCGGTGTAGTCGTATAGGTAGAGCGGATCCGGTCCACCATCCTCGATGGCGAATTTGGGCACTGCATCAAGGCTTTCGTAGGAGCGAGAATGGGTATCGAAGTAAGAGTAATCTCTGCCAGCTGCTTGAAGCCCCAGTGTCTGGAATTGTTGGGCTATATAATCAGCAGCTGCCTCCATCCCTGTGGAGCCCAGGGCCCGCCCTTCAAAAGATGGATCGGTCAGCGCTTCAACGTGACTGATCGCTCGCTCGCTGTCGAAGGCGCTTGCTTGACGGTGATAGAAAGCCATAGAGCCTGTGTTCCACTGAATAAAAGGGGTTACCAGAACAGCTACCAGTGCCAAGGCTATCGTATAGCGGTTCACCAAAAAGCGAAGCCGCAGCTTTCCTTTCTCTGCCAATCGGCGCAAGCCCTCACCGAACAGGTTGAACCCCAAGGCGAAGACAAAGAAGGCAAGCGATGGATAGAGGGCTACCCAAGGATAGGAACGGGCGTAAAGACGGATACTACTCAACAAGGCGCCCCACTCCGGTACGTCAGAGTAGTGATAGGGTGACCCGACAAAGGAGAGCTCCGCGAAGGCTCCTCCTCCAATGAAGATTCCGATGAAACCAAGTTCTCCCAGTAGCATGAGGACCGCTCCCATCTCCAGGGCAATGATGGGGATTAGTGCAGGGATCATATGAGGGAGGATGTGGGTTGTAATAATGCGGGGTGTCCGTACGGCGACAGCCCTTGCGCTCTCGACGAACGGCTTAGAACGGAGGGTCAAGACCTCGCTGCGTACAAACTGCATAATCTCTCCCCAACCCACGAAACAAAGCGCGATCACGAACGGACGGAACCCTTGGCGGATACCGATTGCTAGGATGAGCATCATCGCCAGGAGTAGCATGGGAAAGGCAGCTATGATCTCTGCTATACGCAGTAGTAGCCGATCGATGAATGATCCGTGCAACCAACCGGCGATCGCTCCCAGGATGAGGCCGACAAGTATTCGAGCTGCGACAACCAATGCAGCAAGCAACAATGTCTGCTGTGCACCAGTCAAGATGAGGCTCATGATGTCCCGTCCAAGGGGATCGGACCCCAAAGGGTAGGTCGCGCTGGGTGCAAATGGAGGAACCATGTATTTCCCATCCACCTTCTCTAGGCCGTGGGTGGTGTACGGACTGTGCGGTGCCAGACGGGGTCCGAACACAACGACCACAAGCAAGAGGACAACCAGGATTGCTCCAACCATGAAAGGAACGTTGTACAGGTAGTCACGCAGCCACACGCGATTCCTTCTTCTCTTCGAGATGGAATCGGCAAGGTGAATATCTTGGTCCTCCTCGTGTCTCACCATATGGATGCGCGTGGGGATGGGAGCGACCTTTCGTTGTGCTAGATAACGGGTGATTCGGTTATCCGTAAGCAATTCTTTCAGACCTGTCCAGCATGACTTGAACCATACCACTGGATTCGTCCAGCCCCTCTCTCTGCGGAGAGCTTGTGAAGGCATTCGCAGGCGAGGATCGATGAATCGATAACTAAGCTCTAGGATCAGGTTGACGAAGATGAATAGAAGACCCAGGCACAGAAGGAGAGGGATTGTTGTATTGTCATCTTGGCGGCCGATCGCTTTTAGGAGGGTGAACCCCACTCCGGGCCAACCGAAGAAGAACTCCACAACAGGAAGACTGCTCAGAGAGAAGCGCAGAGAGACGGCAACCGTAGTGAGAATCGGGATGGCGGCATTTCGCATCGCGTGACCGAAGAGGACCTGGCAGGTTGCCAATCCCTTGCTGTAGGCGGTGCGCACAAAGTCCTCTTCCAGGATCTCACTTACCTTTACGAAGGTGATCCGCGCGATCTGTGCGATGGGGCGAGCAGCTATGACTAGGGCCGGTAGAACGATATGCGCATCCCAACCGAAACCGCCGACGGGTAGGATAGATCGACCAAAGAAACCCATCAGGCGAAGCACGATCAGTTGAAGGAGGAGGGCAGCGAAGAAACTGGGGATGGACATCCCAGCGATCGATGTAATAAGGAACGCTAGAGATCCGCGTGAGTTACGTCGTGTCGCCGCCAACACTCCCAACGAGACCCCGAGAACCGTGGCTATTAGTAAGGCAGCTGCCAGAAGCCCTAAGCTTCTGGGCAATGTGTTTGATAGAACTTCCGAGACGGGGATTGGTCTGCGAGTGATGCTCCCAGCGGAGGATAGACCGAGTTCACCGTGCAGAAGCCGACCGAGATAGGTCACGGTGCTCTCTCCAGCTTGGCCGAGGGCAGGATAGAAACCGCGACCATTAGCCATATCGAGCCCCAGATAGCTCAGGAAGATGATGGAGAGGAGAACCAGAAGACCGAACCCCAGGCGTTGAGTGATGAAGGCAGCTGCACTGGCCAGCTTCTTGTGCGTGCCGGTTTTGTCGGGAGAGTATACCGAATGGATCAGCGTGTTTGCGCTTCCATGCAGAGATCCCGCCAGAGGAGGCGTTAGTCTTGCATAGTCTGGATCAAGGACCACCGCCTGTTCCCATGCCTCGCGAGCACCTCTGGAGTCGTGTGCCAACCGAGCTCGCAGTGCCCAGGCGGCGGCACGGGTCTCATCCAAGTACAACGCGTTGAGGACTAGTCGATTTGCCTGGTTGAATCGACCCTCGGCAGCCGCTCGTTCCGCTCTTTCCAGCAATTCAGCGATGCGATCTATGGTTGCTCCCCTTTTGAAAGGCACCGAAACAGATGGTTTCTTCCAGAAGTATAAGGAGAACCGTTCCCGATTTACAGCGAGAGTTGCCTATACAAGATGAGCATGAAACGACGGTGTATTCCTCATGCAAGACCTTGCGATACAAGTTGATGTTTAAGGCGTTCTCTCGTGCCGAGATCTACGCCTGGATCAAGCATTTCTTGCACATAGTGGAGCTCAAAGATTGTACACCCTCGGTAGGATGGAGTAGGGTCGGGATGATAGGGACAACAAAATGGGGGAATAGATCGACAGGGCTGTGAATGGTCGAGTGATATCGTAAACAGAAAAGGAGGATAGATGACGGTTCTGGATGATGCAATCAGTCTGGAGGAACGAGCGCGTGCCTATTACGAGGAAGCACAACACCGAGTGACCGATCCTAGTGCCAAGAAGATCCTCGATCTCCTTGCAGAAGAGGAGAAAGGGCACGCCACGGCGCTCGCTGAGATGAAACACGGGACGTACGGTGCCTTGAAGACATCGCTTCTTCCTAAACAGGTGCTCGGCCTTGTCGAAGGGGCGGTGAAGGAAGGACAGAACGTCATCTCTACCGATGCCTCGATGAAAGAGATATTGCAAAAGGCGATGGAGATCGAACAGGCGACGCGCATATTCTACGAGGAGAAAGCTACTTACGCTGATGACAACAGGGTAAAGAAGCTCTTCACCACGCTGGCAATGCAGGAACTAGGGCACTATCTGATCGTGAGCAGCCTCTCCGAGTACTTCGATCGCCCAGCAGAGTGGGTGGAATCAGCAGAGTTTGGCCTGCGGCCGGAGTACTAGCGACACCGCGGTTTAGGAAACGACGGCCTGTCGAGGGTCTTGTCCCTCTGTACACGCAGCTCTAAGAACCTTCCCTTCAGCGTGCACCCCTGCGAGTTTGAATCATACTGGCCTGTATGAGTTCTCCCAAGGATAAACCTTAGAACGTCGGAGACAAGCTCCAACGCTACGAAAAGATGGATGTAGTGTCGTACCCTGTATGCGACGTTACTTTCGATGCAACAAAGCTCTACATAAAATTGTAGCATGAAGACCAACTCCGGTTAGATCCTTGGCTTCTCCCTTTCAACTTGAGATTCCCTGTGGTCTTGCCACAGGGTTTCCTTATACCCCCTCTCCTTGATAGGAGAGGGTCGGGGTGAGGTGAAATAATGAAATCCCGGTTTTGACCTTCAGGTCAAAATGGAATTGGCGGAATACCCCGTAGTCTTGCTACGGGGATAGTCAATTTCAAGGGATTTCTTTATTGCCCCAGTTCGTTGGGGGGCTTTACCATCTTCCTCCTCTTAAGAAGGCCCCATGCGAGAGCCCCTATAATCTGGTAGGAGGTGGCCCGTGGGCCACCCCCTCCCAACAGAACGGTACGTA
>CBDUVB010000010.1:0-49638 GCA_965370555.1 uncultured bacterium | reverse complement strand
CACTCGGGCTTGCGTTGGGTGCTGGTTGGAAGTGGCACCCGTAGAAGAGATCCATAACCTAGCTAATAAAATAAAGGAGGCCGATCATAATGAAGTGGGAAGGATATAACCAGTATGCAGGTGAGAAGTTGAACAAGGTCTTTGGAAAGCTCCTTGGGAAGAAAGGAGTTTACTATCTGCTAATGATTGTCTCACTCGGGCTTGCGTTGGGTGCTGGTTGGAAGTGGCACCCGTAGAAGAGATCCATGACCTAGCTAATAAAATAAAGGAGGCCGATCATAATGAAGTGGGAAGGATATAGCCTCCGCGCAGATGAAGCTGAACCAGGTCTTCGGGAAGCTGCTTAGAAAGAAGGGATTCTGTTATTTGCTGATAATTGTCTCGCTCGGGCTTGTATTGGGTGCGGGTTGGAAGTGCTACGGTTAGGAGATTAAGGAATGTGATATTTGCTCTATAGTGGCTTTTGCCTTTGCCTTGTGCTAAAATAAGGAAGATAAACTCAAATTTCTAGAAAGGGAGAGATTGTGGGTCTTCCTGCAAAGGCAAGGATTTATATTTATTGTTTGTGTTTGCTCGCGTTTACTGCGGCTGGGTATTATTTCCGTGATCTTGCGTTTGCCTCTGTCGGGGAGATCGTTTCTTTTGTTCTCTTTATTACCTTAGGTTTTCTGTCCGAAATCTACGCAACATGGATTCCGATGTTCGGCGGCGAAATCTCGAGTTCCCTCGCCATTTATCTGGCCTCTCTATTCATTCTTGGTCCTGCCCTGACTGTATTCGTGGTATTGTTGGTGACGCTAGCCTCCGAGATATTGATGCGGTGGGACCACTTAAAACACAGCCCGAATACGTTCGTTCATGCAGTGAGTTTCAACGTTGCCCAATGGGTCGTGACGGTCTCTGTTGCGGGATTCCTGCTCATTCTCACACATCATGTTCCCCTAACTCTGGCATCTGTGGAAGATTTCCTTTGGGCCTTTGTGGCTTTTTTGTGTTACGCAGGGATCAATCTTTCCCTGGTAACAGGTATTATCTCCCTAACTGGAAAAAAAGGTTTCTCCTATGGCTTTCTGACAGCCCTCAAGGATTTTTCCTTCCAGTATGTGAGCCTCTTTGCAGCCGCTCTCCTGCTTGTTGTGCTTTACTCGTTATCAGTTTGGCACATGCTTTTGGCGATCGTGCCGCTGATGTTGGTCCACGTCTCCTTTCGCAGTTATCTCAAGCTTCAGACCGAGGCGCGCAAGACGTTTGAGAAGATCTCCCGCCTTCTCGATGAACGTGATCATTACACCGCTGTACACTCGACCGAGGTTGCCGATCTTGCCGTGAAGATCGCCCAGGAGATGGGGCTCTCCCAGGGAGTGACCGAGAAGGTCGATATTGCAGCCCGGGTTCACGACATCGGTAAGATCGCGGTTCCCGATTCGATCCTCCTCAAAACAGGTACACTGAATGCGGAAGAGTGGGCACTGATGAAGCGCCACCCAGTGATCAGCGCGGAGTTGATCGAGGGATTGGAGATCTATAAACCAGTGGCAAACGCCGTGCGGCATGAACATGAGCACTGGAACGGGAGCGGTTATCCAGATGGATTAAAGGGAGATCAGATCCCTCTCATCGCGCGGATAATCACCGCTGCGGATATCTACAATGCCCTCTCCACCGACAGACCGTATCGCAAGGCGTTCTCCCACGAAAAGACGATCGAGATGATCAAGGAGATGAAGAGCGCTGATCTAGACCCGGTGGTGGCCGATGCCCTATTGCGTGTACTTGACTCCTTGGAGAATAAATCGTCCCAAGATGCAGATCCTTTACGTGATGGATAGGCGCTGTTAAGGCATGTTTCTCATCGGTGCTGTTCTCATCGGGGTTGTTGTTGGGTACCTGTGCAGAGGGAGGATTGCCCACCTTGCCTCGCTTCGGTTGCGGTTCTTGTGGGTGATTCCAATTTCGCTGCTGATCCAACTGATGATCTTCCCCCTTTTCAGCGAGCGCCCCTTCTTTCCGTATGCCACAAGTTCGCTCCATCTCCTTTCCTATGCCCTCATCTTGGTATTCCTTGTGCTCAACTACCGCACCTTCCCCCTTCTCATTATTGGGATGGGATCGCTGTTGAATCTGCTCGTGATCGCGGTGAATGGTGGGTACATGCCCTCCTCTCCGACCGCCCTCGCCCGCGCAGGAAGCGAGGGGGTTGCAGCTCGCCTCTTACAGGATGGCGTCTATGGTAACGTTATACTGATGAGCGAAGGGACACGATTCAATTTCCTGGGGGATCTTCTCTATCTCCCACGCTGGGTCCCATTTGCCACTGCCTTCAGTCTAGGGGATCTCATCGTGGCGCTCGGACTTATCGGGCTGATTGCCTGGGGGATGAGGCGCGCCTCATGAGGCCCCGCCCCGTGGGGCAACGCTCCGAGGAATAGTCTCCCACGGGACGACGTTCAGATTGATCCCTTTTCAATTAGGGGTGTTCCGTGCATAATCGATGTGGGACCGGAGCCTCCATTGCGGAGCGTTGAGGAAGGAATTGAGTAATTCAACGAGTGAGCGGTTGAGTGATCCAACAGCTTAATCTCTCGATCATTCAATCTTCCAATCTCTTGCTTTCCTCACGCCCCTGGGGGGTGTAGTAAATCCTTCTCCAGATACTACATCCCCCGAGGCAGTCAAAAGCTTTAAAGAAGGAGATCATATGCTAGATTATAGGGAGCTTGATAGGCAATGTATCAACACGATTCGTTTCCTTAGTGCTGATGCCATCCAGAACGCGAATTCGGGACACCCGGGGATGCCGATGGGGGCCGCATCGATGGCCTACGTTCTATGGATCGAACACCTGAAGCACAACCCAGCCGACCCTGCGTGGCCGGACCGCGACCGTTTTGTCTTGTCGGCCGGGCACGGGTCTATGCTCCTATACTCACTGCTGCACCTCACCGGGTACGACCTTCCTCTCTCCGAAATCGAGGCGTTCCGTAAGTGGGGGAGCAAAACCCCGGGACACCCAGAGAGTCACCTGACCCCGGGCGTTGAGGTGACGACTGGTCCATTGGGACAAGGGATCGCAAATGCTGTCGGGATGGCGATCTCGGAAGCTCACCTTGCCGCGTGCTACAACCGCCCTGACCATACAGTCGTCGATCACTACACGTACGTGATTGTGGGCGATGGAGATCTGATGGAAGGAATCTCTGCCGAGGCCTGTGCTCTCGCTGGACACCTTGGATTGGGAAAACTCATCGTCCTCTACGATGATAATCGTATCTCCCTCGCTGGATCGACTGACCTCTCCTTCTCCGAGGACGTGAAGAAGCGTTTCGAGGCACAGAACTGGCACGTTGCACGTGTAATTGACGGGAACGATCTAGAGACCGTAAGCGCAACGATCGGCATGGCAAAGGCTGAGATCGAAAGGCCATCGCTCATCATGGTGAGGACGATAATCGGCGATGGATCGCCGCACAAACAAGGTTCGTTTAAGGTTCACGGCTCTCCCCTGGGGATGGAGGAATTGGTAGCGGCGAAAGAAGCGGTCGGGTGGCCGACAGAGCCGATGTTCCACATCCCTCCTGAGGTCCTTAAGCACTTCAGGAAAGCCGTGGAGAAGGGGAAAGAGAAGCAGAAGGAGTGGCAAAAACAGCTCACAGCCTACATTGCAAAGTGCCCAGCCCTTGCCATCGAGTTCACGCGCCGGATGGAGGGGAAACTCCCGGATGAGTGGAGCGCTGATCTTCCGGTCTTTCCCCCCGATGAAGTCGGCACCGCGACGCGCAAAGCATCCGAGACCATCCTTCAAGTACTCGCAGCACGACTCCCCGAACTGGTTGGTGGCTCGGCCGATCTCAATCCATCAACCTACACCTGGCTCAAGGGGTACGGTGATTTTGAGTCTCCGGCAACGCGTTCCGATGACGTTCAAGGGACGGTCGGCGATGCGTGGGGTTATGATGGGCGCAACATCCACTACGGGGTGCGGGAGCACGCGATGGGCGCGATTGCAAACGGGATGGCCGCCCACGGTGGGATGATCCCCTACACAGCGACCTTCTTGACATTCGCCGATTACATGCGCGCCCCGATGCGCCTTGCCGCGTTGAGCGAAAGCCGAGCTGTGTTCATCTTTACCCACGATAGCATAGGGGTGGGAGAGGACGGGCCGACGCACCAGCCGATCGAGCAGGTGATGAACCTGCGCGCTGTTCCCAATCTCACCGTCATCCGGCCCTCCGACGCGAACGAGGTGAGAGAGGCGTGGAAGATGGCCTTGGAAGACGAGAACGGCCCAACGGCTCTGATTCTTAGCCGCCAGAAGCTCCCCGTCATCGATCGGAATCTCTATGCACCGGCGAAGGAACTCAAGCGTGGCGGATACACCCTCTGGGAATCCAGCCCAGGAACGCCCGATCTGATCCTGATCGGAACCGGGTCAGAGGTTCATCTGGTATTGGCGGCCGGAGAGGAAGTTGCATCAGAGGGTTTCCACGTCCGGGTCGTCGCCCTTCCCAGTTGGGAACTCTTCGATCGGCAGCCACTAGAGTACCGGGAGAGCGTCTTGCCCTTGACCGTACGTGCTTGCATCGCTGTGGAAGCAGGGATTACACTCGGTTGGGAACACTACGTAGGTCGCGATGGCATCATTGTCGGGATGAATACCTTCGGAGCGAGTGCCCCCGCTTCGGTCCTCTACGAGCAATTTGGCATCACGAAAGAGGCCATCGTTGCCCATGCAAAGAGACTTCTGGATCGGTAGAGGAACGTGATGAGGGTCTATGGGCTAAAGCCGCTTGACCCTCCGCGCGATAAGCTTTCTTAGCTTCTCATATGAAGGCGGTGGCCCTGTCCGGACCTCTTTCCCGTCGATGAACAGGGCATCTGAGAGGCCCCATTCAAGCATAGTGGGCCTGTCAAACGTATCGATCTCCTGGAAGACGACCTTGTCGCCAAACTCGGCTGCCGCTCGCTTTGCCCGTTCGTAGACGATGTTCTGCGCAGTACACCACCCGCTGATGAAGGAGGTTACCGTTACCTTCCCATGTATCCTCTCCGGCTTCTTCTTCTCCTTGATCCATTTGGGAGGGATAGCATCATCTGTGAATGGCTTCCACAGGAGCACCTGAATACTCTCCTTATCCGCCTTGCGGTAGCCCTGTTTCTTGAACCATGAAGCTCGCATCCAGAAGGGCAGGGATACTCCCCAAGCGACTATCCCTCTTGCACCTTTCTCCTCTGCATCGCTCTCTGCGGCCGCAAGGAGGGCCTTCCCCATCCCCTGTTTTTGAAAGGTACCTCTTCCTTTCTTGTATCCATGGACCCAGATGCAGTAGATGAAGTAGAGATCTTTCCCTTCGACAAAGGTGTGCTCGATCGGGGCATATTGGATCATACCTCCGACTACACCAGCATCATCAAGGGCCAGTTTGACCCTGAGGCCTCTCCCCTCCATCTTGTTGTACCATAGGCGTTTCTTATCCCCCGCCTCCTCCATCTCGTCCGACCAGTCTTCGAGGCAGACGAAATAGAGCTCCTTGCGTTCATCGGTCAGATCGACGATCTTCATTCGCATACCCCCTAAACTCTCACGTGCAGTATCCACGTTTTGCTGCCCAACGTTAACATGCAACAAAAGAGCAATCGGTGTCAAGCTTGCGTATTCCGCACGTGCTTTCCTGCGACACGCTTTTCGCTATACTCTGTAAGACTCATGTGGGAGGAGGGATACTGGTGAAGGCTCTTGTGCTGAATGGAGTAGGTAAAGACACTCGACGCCTCGATCGTATAGGAAAGCTTATCGTACAGGAGTTGTGGTCGCTGCAGTGGGAGGTAGAGAATCTCATCTTGCGCGATATTGAGATCGCCCCTTGTATGGGATGTTTCGGATGTTGGGTGCAGACGCCCGGAGTTTGCGTGATTGACGACAATGCACGCGAAATCACCAGAAAGATAATCCAAAGCGATCTTGTTCTCTACTTCACGCCCATAACCTTCGGCGGGTATTCGAGCGAGTTAAAGAAAACACTCGACCGCTCCATATCACTCATCTCCCCCTTCTTCACCAGAATCAATGGAGAGGTTCATCACCAGAAGCGCTACGCGTACGCGCCGAAGCTCCTCGGTGTGGGTATCCTACATCAACCAGATGCGGAGAGCGAACGAATCTTCAAGATGCTGATCAGTAGAAACGCCATCAACCTGCACAACCCGGCGCACGTAGCGTGTGTGGTGTACGAAGACCAGACCGAGGCCGAGATTCAGGGGGTTATTCGTGCAATGCTCAGCGATCTGGGGGTAAGACAATGAGCAGTGAAGGAAAGCATGTTCTCCTCCTGGTTGGCAGCCCCAAGGCCCCAGGGAAGAGCGTTTCAGAAGCGTTGGGTGTCTATGTGATCGAAAAGATGGAAGAGAGCGGATGGAGCAGCGAAACCATCTTCATACGAACGACTCTTCAGTCGGAGGAAGGACGAGACGATCTTGTAAGAGCCGTCAACAACACTGATCTCATAGTTCTCTCGTTTCCTCTCTACGTAGACAGCCTCCCCGCGCCCGTCATTCGGGCCATGGAGCTAATTGCCGAGTGTCGCTTCGAGGAGAACACGCATTTTGTCGCCATTTCCAACTGTGGGTTTCCTGAAGCGCAGCACAACAACGTGGCCATTGCCATCTGCCGGTGTTTCGCCCTCGCCTCGGGTTTGGAGTGGGCTGGAGGTCTTGCGCTGGGGATGGGTGGAGCCGTCTATGGTCAACGACTGAAAGACGGAGGCGGGATGAGCCGCAACATCGTCAAGTCACTCGATCTCACTGCGGACGCGCTTGTGGAGAATAAATCCGTGCCCGATGACGCAATCCGCCTCATGGCCAAGCCGCTCATTCCCAAGCGGATGTACACGACAATGGGGAACCTCGGATGGCGACGACAGGCCAAACGGTACGGTGTTCGAAAGAAGCTCCGCGATCGGCCGTATCAACGCTGAAAGACCTATCAGCGTCGGGTCTATGGGGTCAAGATGTGCTTCCTCCTTCTTTTCATCGGCTCAGAGAGCGGAGGTCGGAGAAGCTCACCATATGTTCGTAGTCGTAGGAGAGAAGGTCTATTGCATCACGGGGTAGCCCTATCCTCCGCAGGCGGCGCTTGAACTTGCGGGCGGCCGAGGAGCGCCTCCAGAAGAAGCCGATCCCGATCCCCGTGATCCCGGCCAACAACCGCGCGGTCCTACTGATGATTCGCAAGGTTGTCATGCCGCGTTATTCCTCATCCTCCTCATCGTCCTTTCCCCATTTCAAGTTGCCTAGGTTGAACCCCTTGGAGCCCGCCATGTCGCGCAGGTTGATCATGTACCCGCGGGCCATATCCAGCGCGTCCTCCTTGGGTATCCCCGACTCGACGAGCTTCTTGTAGAACGTCCCCACCGAATCGGCCATGTTCTCCGCTGATTCCTTGGAGTAGAGCACGTCCCGCAGGCCACGCAACAGCGCCGGGATCTTGTCGGAGACTACGTCCAAGATCTCGCCTAGTTCTTTTGCATCGTGTTCATCTCTCATTTCAATCCTCCTTTCGAACTGTTGAATAACGCTACCTTGCGGCCGAGAAGCCGTAGGTCACTCTTGAAACTCGGGTTGCCGCTTCGTGTGACCGATAGACCTAATGAGAGGCCCAGTAGGAAGGAGCCGACATCGATCCGGCCGAGGGAGATTCCCTGCGCACGAGTTTTTACCTTCTCCCATACCCTCTCGGGTACGGTGGGTATGCGGTCGAAGGCCGCACGCAGTTCCCACGATAGGCGAACGGCTTGAGCGAGTTCCTCACGACAGGTGGGGCAACCCGCCAGGTGCGAAGCGATCTCCCGCGCTTCATCCCCCGTTAGGGTTCCGTTCACGTACCACGGAATCAGCTCCCGTGCCTTATCGCAATTGATCATCCTAACGCCTCCGCAAGTCTTCGTTTTGCATGGTACATGCGCGACTTCACCGTTCCCTCCGGAATGGCGAGCAGGTTCGCGATCGCCCTGTAGGAGAGGTTCTCGTAGAAGGCGAGAAACACGATCTCTCGCTGTTCTTCGGGGAGGGTTCCGACTGCCGCGAGGACCCGCTCTTCTCGCTCGACTGCTGGTGCAGGATCGGGAAGGAACAGAGCCTCATCGGGGCGTCGTTCCCCTTTGATCTCCCGTCGCAAGAGGGTGTGAGCTTGGTTCCTTGCGATCCCGAAGATCCATGTGGAGACCTGTGAACGCCCGGAGAAACTTCCAGCTCCCTTCCAAACTGCAACCATTGTCTCTTGGGCGACTTCCTCTGCCAGGTGGCGGTTGTGCAGGAGAGTGAGGGCGTAGCGGAAGACGCGATCTGCATACTGCTTGTAGAGCGCGCGAAACGCGCGCGCGTCCCTGCGCGCCACACGTGCCAAGAGATCGTGGGTATCCGGCACTCCCCCTCCTTAAGACGTAACACGGACCGACCGCCGCGGATACTTCGTGCTATACCGTTTTCCTTCCGTGGAAGAGATCGCTCGCTTCACCTTCTCCTGGGAGAATTGTTGTTGGTGCCGCTCTCCTTGGAGCAGTTCACGGTAGCGCATCCGCGCGACATCCATCTCGATTCTACCCCAGAATCCGATCATCCTCGTGCCTCCTTATCCATAAAGTAGGTAGCCATACGAGGGGAAGAGGTTCAATCGGAAAGAGAAACCCGTATCTCAATTTGTGTTTCTTGAGAGGAGGCGATGGGTTTAGCGATCGCTCGATATGGGGGAGAATTCTCCTACGGAGGACTCTCCTGTGGAGGTGAAGCTTGCGGCCATGGTGAGAAAAGACTCTATCCGCGGCTCGCGGAGGGAGTAGAAGACCTGTTTCCACTCCCGACGGCGATCGACATACCCGCGGTCGTAAAGGGTTCGCAGGTGAGAGGAGACGTGTGCTGGGGGCAGGCTCACCGCACGGGCGATCTCGCCGACGCTTGCTTCTCCAGCGAACAATACGCACAGGATGCGAACCCGGTAGGGATTCGCAAGGACGGCTATAAACTCAGCAATCTCGTAGCAGACCGACTCTTGCATTTTACCTCCTCGCTTAGTAAGATAATAATATTATTGTATGAGAATATCAAGAATATACACGAAGATCGCGCCCAAAGGAAGGAGGCAGGATGAACGAAACCCAAACGGAAAAGAAGAAGAACGGCCGCTGGCTGATCCTCTTTGTGGTGATCGTCCTTCTGGTCGTAGCCGGGGCTATAGCGGGGAGTTTCCTTGTTGACCGCCGCTCCGCTCCAGAGCCCACGGTCGTAGCATCGGGAACGGATGAGGCGCGCGACATTCCATCTCCCTCTCCCGAGGAGCAAGAGCGCCCTGCCTCCACTGACCCGTCCCCGGGTGCTCCAGTCGCTGTGCCGACGGGAATTAGTGTAGGAGAGACCGCGCCGGAATTCACCCTCAAGGACCTTGACGGGAAGAGTGTTTCCCTCTCCGACTACCGCGGAGAGGTCGTGATCATCGATTTTTGGGCGAGTTGGTGTGCGCCGTGTCGTTCTTCCATGCCCGGACTGAAGGAGCTGCAGAAGGCGTACCAAGATCAGGGAGTGGTGATGATCGGTGTGAGCCTCGACCGCACCGAGGGGGATGCTGCAAACTACCTGAAAGATAATGGCTACGACAACGTAATCGGCCTGTGGGAATCGATCTCCGCCAGCCAGAAGGTAGCACGCCTCTACGGCGTCTCCGGGATCCCGCACACGCTTGTGCTCGATCGCTATGGGATCATTCGTTTCGTCGATCATCCGCTCCGGCTGACGAGTGCGGTGATCGAGCCGCTCCTCTAGGTGTACGGATCGCCTTCTTCCTCTCCTTCGTGCTATAATCGGTCGCGCGGACTTTTTTTGGTCCGCGCTAACCTTAAAGGAGATCACATATGGACATACTGGCGGCGTACAAGGATCACCTACGCGAGATTGGAAAGCTCGGCTCGGCATTATCCTTGCTGCACTGGGATCAGCGCACCCAGCTTCCGAATAGCGGGCAGGAGACCCGCGCCGAGGTGGTCGGAAAGCTCACGAAGATGGTCTTCGAGCTCTCCATTGCGGACGAACTGGGCCGTTACCTGGAAGAGTTAGAGAAGCGGGAGGGCCTCTCGGAGGAAGAGCGCGCCAGTATGCGCGTCGTCGGGAAGGCTTACGAACGCAAAAAAGCGATTCCACCTGATTTCTACGAGCGCTTCGCCATTGCTGCCTCGAAGGCGGAAACGACGTGGGAGAAGGCTAAGGAGCGGTCCGATTTCCTCCTCTTCCGACCCCACCTCGAAGAGATGGTCGAGTACGCGCGCCAGTTCGCGGAGTACTACGGCTACGAGGAGTCCCCGTACGACGCCCTGATCGAAGAGTACGAACCAGGGATGACAAGCCGTGAGCTGCGTGCGGTGATCGAACCGTTGCGCCAGGAACTCGTACCGTTCATCAAGCGCTTGCAGGAGGAGGGAACGCCTCCAGAGACGGATTTCTTACGCGGAACCTTCTCCAAGGAGAAGCAGCGAGCCCTCTCCCTGCAAGCGCTTCGTGCGATCGGGTATGACTTTGATGCCGGGCGACTCGACCCAGCTGTTCACCCATTCACCATCTCTATCGGACCGGGAGACGTGCGCGTGACGACACGTTTTCTCGTGCATGATCCTCTCTCCGGACTGTTCAGCTCGTTACACGAGGGGGGACACGCCCTGTACGATCAAGGGATCGCTCCCCAGCTTCGCTGGACCGGCCTCGACGAAGGGGCCTCCTACGGGATCCACGAGTCGCAGTCACGGATGTGGGAGAACCTGGTCGGCCACAGCCTCCCATTCTGGACTTTTTTCCAA
The DNA here is from genome assembly GCA_965370555.1 of uncultured bacterium. Taxonomy (GTDB): domain Bacteria; phylum Bipolaricaulota; class Bipolaricaulia; order UBA7950; family UBA9294; genus JAJOKK01. The sequence goes on along the minus strand of CBDUVB010000010.1, from coordinate 38,803 downwards.
CCGGTCTTCGCGGCAACCTTCCCCGCGTTTTCCGGTGTACCGGCCGAGACCCTCTACCGCGCGGCAAATGTGGTCGAGCCGTCACTCATCCGCGTGGAAGCGGACGAGGTTACCTATAACCTGCACATTATGCTCCGCTTCGAGCTCGAAGAGGGATTGATCACCGGAAAGATCGCCGCTGGTGATCTCCCCGAGCTATGGCGTGACGCGATGGATCGCTATCTGGGAGTCGTGCCGGAGAAGGATGCAGACGGTGTCTTACAGGACGTCCACTGGTCATCCGGGCTATTCGGCTATTTCCCCTCCTACATGCTGGGGAACCTCTACAGCTCGCAGATCTTCGCCTGTGTGCAGAAAGAGATCCCCGATCTCGACGCGCACTTTGCAAGAGGCGATTTCGCCCCGCTTCTCACCTGGCTTCGCGAGAGGGTGCACCGCTTTGGCATGATCTACGAGCCGAAAGATCTCGTGAAACGTATCACTGGCAAGGATCCGGACGCCTCGTACTTCGTGCGTTACATCGAGGAGAAATACTCCCAGATCTACAAGCTCTGAGCAAACTCAGCGTCGCCTGCGATTCCGCGGTGGACGGCGTTCTTTCCGGCGGCGAGAGGACTTCTCAATAATCGGTTCGGCTGTCGCCATGGCGCTGAGAGCGTCGTGGATCGTCTCAAGCTGATAGTCGCGCGTCCTGCTGGTGACCGGGACGAAGTCGAATCGGTCCACTCCAAGTCTGGAGAGGACGCGCTCCATTGCGGCGAGGCAGGCCACTGTCCCGTGCCCGCTCCCGCCGGCAGCAGCGATGCAGATGGCCGGTTTCCCATTAAGGACACTTACTTCGCCGGCAGCTGTGTCCTTTGTTGCTTCGCAACGGCGCAATCGGTCGAAAAGCGCCTTCATCGGCTCGCTCGGCTCTCCGAAGTATACCGGGGTGACAAAGACGTACCCTTCCGCCTCGCCGATTGCTGTGTGGAGAGACTGGAAATCATCCTGCATCTGACAACGATGCTTGTTCAGGCAGGTTCCCCACCCGTCGTTGCAGACTGCGCATCGATCCAGTTTGAGCTCGTTTAGATCGACAACCCGCGCCGGGCTGTGGCTATCGACCACCCCTTGGCGCGCTGCTTCACCACAGGATGCCGTCAATCCAGCCGTATTTGGACTGCTCGTTATTATTAAGACCTTCATCTTTCTCCTTTCTTGTCAATAAAAGATTCGAAGCGGCCGCGATGATGATAAGCGGCAGAACAAGACTTCCAAAGCGACTCCGTGTACCCACCTTATTCACCCTTTCGCCGCCAGAGGAGGACGATTCCCCCCACGATCAACAGCACTGGCCACAGGACGTCGAATCGCAGCCAAGAGACCCAGAAGAAGCCGAGATTTCGCAGCAGGAAGATGATCCCGATCAGGATTAAGACCGCTCCGATGACTATCCCTGCGGGCAGGTTGGACCGGTGTGATGCATGACCAACCTCGTTCCTCAAAGTACGCGCCTTCTCAGCTATCTCCTCGGCTCCCGCGCGAATCCGCTCCTTGGCTCCTCTCTCTTCGATATCCGCCTGCGGCACGATAAGCCACAGCGCAAGGTAGATCAGCATGCCGACGCCGTTCGCCGCGGCGAGCACAACAAAGACAAGACGCACGAGGTTGGAGTCGATGTCGAAATAATCCCCCAACCCACCACAAATACCACCCAACATCTCATCGGTTCGACTGCGCGTGAGTTTTCGGTGCATCTTCCCTCCTCCTCAATTCCTTCGACTGGCTGGCGCTTCAATTGCGGGCGATCGGTTCGAGGCGGGCGATGAAGTGACGCAGTGGTCCTTCTCCCTCCACGATCCGGTAGCCGGGGAGCGCCTCCTTTCGTGCGACGATAGCCGCTGCCCCTTCGATCACGGCGTCGAAGTGCGCGCGGGTGTACATCCGTCGTGGGATGGCGAGACGCACGAGATCGAGTTTAGGGTATACAATCTTCCCATCGGCGTCTGGGTGCGCAAACATCACGCTTCCGACCTCCACTGCCCGCACCCCTGCCTCCACGTACAGTTCTACCGCGAACGACCAGGCGGGAAATTGCGCCTGAGGAAAGCCGGGGAGGAGAGAGAGCGCGTCGATGTAGACTGCGTGACCTCCAACCGGCTCGACGATAGGGATCCCATTCTCCCTTAATCCCTTGCCGAGGTAACGGGCCTGACCGACTCGATCGCGTAGGTAGTCGAGATCGAGAGCCTCGTACAGCCCAATCGCGATTGCGTCCAGGTCGCGGCCGGCGAGTCCACCGTAGGTGATGAATCCCTCCATCAAGATCAGCCGTTCGCGAGTTCTCGCGAAGATCTCCGGGTCGTTCATCGCCAGGATCCCACCTATATTCGCGAGCCCGTCCTTCTTTGCGCTCATCGTCATCCCATCGGCGAGGGAGAAGATCTCGCGTGCGATCTCGATCGGCTCCTTATCCTTGCACCTATCCTCACGCTCGTGGATGAAGTAACTGTTCTCCGCATAGCGGCAGGCGTCGATGAAGAACGGAATATTGTGCGCATGAGCGATTCTGCTCACCTCGCGCAGATTGGCCAGTGAGACCGGTTGCCCTCCTCCGCTGTTATTGGTGATCGTCATCATGATGAGGGGGATCCGCTCTCTTCCGACCTCTTCGATCAACCTGGTGAGCTTGCCGGTGTCCATATTTCCCTTGAATGGGAGGTTCAGTTGAGGATCGAAAGCATCCTCGATCACCAGATCGATCGGCTCCCCTCCATTGGCAAGAATATTGGCGCGTGTCGTATCGAAGTGCATGTTGTTGGGGATGATGTCTCCCTGTTTGACCACTGTGGAGAAGAGGACGTTCTCCGCCGCGCGCCCCTGATGGGTCGGAAGGAAGTAGGCGAACCCGAAGATATCCTTCACCGCATGCTCGAACCGATCGAAGCTGCGGCTCCCGGCGTAGGACTCATCCCCTCGCATCATCGCCGCCCACTGGTCCTGGCTCATCGCCCCCGTCCCCGAATCGGTCAGAAGGTCGACGTAGACATCCTCGGCGCGCAGATTGAACACGTTGTAGCCGGCTTCCACGATCCGCTCTTTGCGCTCCGCGCGGGAGAGAATCGTGATCGGCTCGATCACCTTGATACGGTACGGTTTGTGTACGAACTCACTTCCCAACTTCATCCTCCTTCAATCACCGTCAGAAATAGAAATGGACCCCCGTGCCGAAGGCCATCATCAGATCGCCCGTTGTGGAGAAGGCGACCCCAAACTCCAGGTTCCAGGAAAGGCTCCCCGCGAACGGGAACGTGAACTCGATCCCGCCAACCCCACAGAGGAGAACCTCGTTCTCCCCGTATGGCGAAAAGGGGAACGTCGCGCCCGCCGCCACGTAGAAATCGACCGTTTGGGTATCAGCCAGACGATAGAGGAACCTCCCAGTAACTACTCCATCCGGGGCATCGAGGCTCCCCCCCGCGAAGACGATCCCTTCCATTCCGATCTGGGGCGTAATCCAGTAGCGCCCGCTCACGAGTCCTCCCCATGGGAAGCCAATCTGCATTCCCACGCCTAAGTTGCGATTTGCAGACAGGTTCTCCTCTTCCTGAGCAAAGGATGCGAACGAGACTGTGAGTATGAATAGAATCAGAACGAGCAATCCGGCTTTCTTCTGCATCTTCCCCCCCACACCACGAGATGACTGATCTTAGTCCAAGTCCGCGTTGCGAACAACCGGAGCGCGCTGGCATCCGCGGTTGACAGCGACCGTCCTTTCCCCTTTAATTGGGTGATTGCAACCTCTAAGCTTGGGGGGGGAGACGATGCGCGACGCGATCGATCAGGCCATCGAAGCAGGGAAACTCGAGGAAATGACTGGACTATTGGAGGGCGCGCGGACACCGGAGATCCGCTATACAGTAAAACAAATCGTCCGTTCAAACGGAGGGGAAGAACCCCTTATAGAGCACGCGCGACGCTGGATCGGCCGGCCCGAACCAGCGGCACGGCACGTTGCTTGTGGGCTCCTGGTGGAAGGCTACAAGGACGACCCGCAAGAGACGTTTGCACTTCTCTTAAACCTTGCCGATGATACGGACTGGACCGTGCGAGAGTCGGCCGGGGAAGCGTGCGGGACGATCCTGCAGAGTGATTTTGCAAAGGGATTGGAGACCCTGCGCGAATGGCGAGGGCACCCCTCCGAGAACGTGCGGCGGACCGGCCTCATCGCCGTGATGAAGGCGGCACAGACGCGCCGAATAGAATGGGGCGAGCCGCTTCTCAAGCTGATCGAGCCGCTCCTCACCGACCGCCGTACCACCCTCCGCCGCACTCTTGGCCCGCTTGCGTTGGGGAGCGTTCTACTCTGCACCCATCCTGGTATCACCTTTGAGTACCTCATCAAGTGGTCGACCTCGATCGAAGAGCAGGTGCTGTGGAACGTGGCGATGGCCTTATCCGGCACTGGCGGACCGCTCGTGGTGAAGAAGGCGTTGATCATCCTGCGCAAGCTCTCTCTCGACGAGCGACGGTACGTGTGGCGGGCCGTCGCCTCGGCGATGTGGAAACTCGGCCGCAAGAAGCCGGAGATCGTCCGCCCGGAACTCGCCCGCTGGCTAGGGGATGAACGCCGCGTTGACGTTGCACGGGAGGCATTGAAGCACCTGTAGGATATCTGAGAGTTCCGGCCTATGGCCGATCGGAAACCGGCACATTGCTTATCACGAATCCTTCAATTCCTCTCCGCCATGGTAGAGGAGGGTCAGTCCTCCTGCGAGGAGGGGTAGGAACGCAACACCGGTCAATACGGAGACGAGGCTGAAGCGATCGGCTAGCCATCCGATCGGCGTGAGAACGAGTCCGCCCACTCCCCAGGCAAGACCCATCACAAGTCCGGATACGAGGCCGGTCTTCCCGGGGAGGAGTTCCTGTGCGGCGACCACTCCTACTGGTGTGGAAGAGAATATGAAGAGACCGGCAACGGCGATCACGACAAGCGAGAGGCTCTGTGGTCCGTAGAGGACGAGGAGGAGGGAGGGGGTCGCAAGAACGAGGGTAACGAGGATGACGGCCTTGCGTCCGAGGCGGTCAGAGAGGTTCCCAGCGATAAAGCCACCGAGCGCTCCGCTGAAGAGAAAGACGCTTATCGCCGCACCCCCGATGAAGGTAGAGCCGCCACGCTGCGTGACAAGGACGGCAAGGAAGTTGGCGAAGGATATAGCCGCCATCGATCGCAGGACGATTACCGACCACAAGAGAAGTAGCGGGCGGGAGACGATGGCCTGTTTTTCCACAGTGGTCACTCTCTCCTGAGTGGGGAGGTTGCGCCGGAGGGAGATAGCAACCCAGAGGAGGAGAAGGAGTCCGGGGAGGAGGAGCCACGGTGTGCTCCCGATGCCGAACACACCGACTATGGTGACGATCAGGAGTGGGGCGAGCGCCCCGCCGAGCGTTCCTCCAGCGGAGAAGAAAGCCATCACCAGTCCGCGATTATTCCCACCCCCACTGGCAACGAGTGCGGCCGCGGCCGGGTGAAAGAGGGCCGTCCCCAACCCAGAGACAAGCATCAAGAGGATCAGTTGCTCGAATGTTCCCACGCGACCGATCAGGCTCATCGCGCAGATGGTGAGAAGCGGGCCGACCACGACCAATAAAGGTCTCTGCATCCGATCGACCAGCAGACCGAGCCCCGGCTGAGCAAGAGAACTGGTCAGGATGCGAGCCGTTCCTAGCAGGCCGGCCATGGCTAGTGAGAGGTCCAATTGCTTGATGAGGAGCGGAAGGAGCGGGGCGAAGAAGCTCGCGTATCCGTCGTTTAGCATGTGCCCGAAGAAGAGGATGGCGGTCCGTTTCCAGGGAGTGGGTTTTGATGGTCTCGTCACGGCGAAGGATCATAGCGTGCCCTCTCCCTTTCGGCAACCCGGTTCTCGTTGGAAGCACTGCCGAAGATCGGTTATGGTGAGCAAATAGTGAAGGTGAGGGTGGGGGAAAGGTGAAGCAGATTTTTGTCAGCCTGTTCATCGCTGTGGCCGTTGCCATGATCGGGGTCGGGATCATCGCCCCTATCCTTCCCCTCTACGCCAAGAGTTTCGCGGCGAGCGGTCTCTCGATCGGACTGATCTTCTCCGCCTTCTCCATCTCCCGTAGCCTCCTCGGTCCGCTGGTCGGCCGCCTCTCCGACCGGGTGGGGCGCAAGCGGATCCTCATGATGGGTCTCGCCGGCTACACGGTGGTCTCCCTCCTCTACGTCGCGGCGATGAGCCTATGGCAGCTTGGCCTGTTCCGCCTCCTGCAGGGGGCGGCATCGGTTATGGTCACCCCGATTGCGCAGGCCTACATCGGGGACATCACCCCTCCGGGGAAGGAGGGGAGGACGATGAACCTCTTCTACTCTTCGCTGTTCCTCGGGATGGCAATCGGCCCCCTCCTCGGTGGCGGATTGAGCGCGCTGTGGTCCTACCAGATCCCGTTCTATGCGATGGGATTGTTGAGCTTCATTGCCCTACTTCTAGTAGCGCGCGCCGTCCCCGCGGACCACGGGAAGAGCGAAGCCGGGCAAAATCGACCGCAGGAGATCGCCCCGATGCGCGACGTGTTGAAGAACGACGCGGTAAAGGTGATCTGTGTCTATATGGCGACACGTGGGTTCTGGCGGCAGGGTTTCAACACCTTCTACCCGCTGTACGCGGTGGCCGCGAGCGGACTCGGCGAAGCAAGCATCGGAATAGTCCTCTCAGTGTACATGCTCGGCGGGGGACTCCTTCAGATTCCGTTTGGGTTCCTTGCCGATCGCTACCCGCGTTTCCCGCAGATCGTCCTTGGGAGCACCCTGCCCCCGCTCCTCCTCCTCGCCATTCCATTCGTACACAAGATGTGGATGGTAATCCTCATTACCTTCGCCATGGGGGCCTTCTCCGCCCTGTCTCGGGCATCGATCCTCGCTATCCGCACCGAGCTTGGACGGAGACACGGGATGGGAACCCTGGCCGGCCTGCAGGGAGGGGCGTTCGCTGTGGGGCAGATGGTGGGACCACTGGCTTACGGAGCGGTGGCCGACCTCGTTGGGCTGACAGCGGTCTTCCCGTTCGGAAGCGCAGTCGGATTTGTAGGAACAGGGTTCGCCATCGGTTGGTTCCGCCGCTGGCAACGAGCAGGGAAGCCGGTCTAGAGGATCCCCTCGACAAACTGGGAAGAGAGATCCTCAGGATGGCCGACGTAGCGGATCACCCCTTGCCGGTCGAGGAGAAATGTGCGCGGGACTCCAACGAGAGAGCTGCTCACGCCGTAGAGTTGGGTGATTGGGCTGCCGCTTTTTTCTCCTGGCTCCCACACGCTGACGAAATCGTTGTAACCGTTTGAGATGAGAAAATCGATCGCGTCCTGTTTCTGTCCGTCGGTGCTGACAGCGATGATGACCAGACCGCTCTTTGCATACTGATCGTAGAGATCCTGTAGGTGGGGCATGCTCTCCTTGCACGGGAAACACCACGCCCCCCAGAATTCAAGGAGGACGACACCCCCACGGAAATCGGAAAGGGTAATCTCTCCCCCCTCCGTGGTATGAGCGGTGAAGTCCGGGGCGGTCGTTCCAATGATGATCCCGACCGGAGGACCGGTTGCGTCGACCGTGATCGTAAGCTGTGCGCTCCCCTCCTGCCCCTCACCGTCGGTAACGGTCAATCGGGCGGGGAAGGTTCCCCCATCCTCGTATGTGTGACGAACGATGATGTTGAAGGCATCGTTCGCTATTGCCGGCGATCCGTCTCCAAAATCGAGTAGGTAAGAGATCCCTGTTCCACTTCGATCTTCACAGTGGGAGAGATCGAACGCGACCTCAAGCGGTGCCGGTCCACTGATCACTGCGGTGTTCAACATGGCGATCGGGCCTTGATCGATAAGACATCCGCTCAACGCGGGAAGAAGTGCGCAGAGCACGATGAGAGCGATCATAGAATGGCGAGACAAGCGCACGTGGAATCACCTCTTTAGCATAGCTTATCGAAAGGAGCCGTTCTGGTTGATGGCGGTCGGCCTCAGAACACAGGACATAGCCATGCTCTTTCGTCGGGATCGTTGTCATGAAAGAGAAACGGACAAATAACCTACTGCTCTCCTATGGCTCTTCAAACACACCGATTGCGACTGGGTCGAAGTGTATGAGCTGCCTGTAGGCGACCGCTCCTGCGGGATCGAGGATGAGGAGTTCGTTCTTCCTCTCTCCCCGCGTGAGAATGTAGAGGTAACCGTGCCTATCGAGATCGAACGCAACCGCGTCCAGTGCGTAGGGAGAGCCGAAGTCGGAGATTGCACCGGTCTCTGTTAGATAAAGATGGAAGGACGGATCTCCAGGGGAGGTCCAGATCAGGCTCCCATTCGGGAGGATCAGGGTTTGCGCGGCGCGGCCTAGCGCATCGCTCGCAGGGTGGGGCATGAACTCGGAGAAATCGGATCCCGCGGAGATCATCGTTCTTGCCTCTCCGTGATCGTCGAGGACCCCGGTGATCACCAAACTCCCGGCGAGAGATCCCTCGGTCAGGATACGGATTCTCGCGATCGGAGCCCCTGCACTTGGCTCCTCCTCGGCAAAGAATGTGTCATCGAGCAGCTTCTCGGGGATGGTTTCCGGGGCCGAAGGAAGGATACGCCATAATCCTTGGCTCTTGCCGCTCTCAAGATCGCACTTCTTCCCCGCGGTCATGAAGTAGAGCATTCCCTCCTCACTAAAAGTGACGTCGGACGGATTCAACCATCCAGCGTAGGGATCGCAGACATCCACGGTGCAGACCGAGGCGGGTTGGGCGTAGCTATCGTAAACCGTCTCCACATGCCAGTCCGGGTGAGAGATACGGAGGATCTTTCCTCCGCATGCATCGCAGGCGTAGACCTGGCTGTCCGGACCGACCGCGATCGCGGTGTAGACGCGCTCAGCCTTGGATCCGAGCGGCAAGAGAAGGGACCAGCCGGTGAGTGAATCATCGACCAGGGCGTAGAGCACCCCCTCGCTGTTCGAGAGAAATATGGTCGCCCCGTTCGGGAGGCCCTTTGCCAAAATCGCGGTAGAGATGAATAAGAGGATCAAAAGCAGCTAGCCGAGCAAGCCCTTAATCTTTTTCATAATCCAGATAGGATCTCCTCCGTAATCGTTTCTCTGGAGGGTACCCGTGGAGGCAGCAAGAGACAACCCCGTATTCTCTTGATTCCAGGCCTTTTCGGCGCTAAGATGAGTTGTGATCGAATCATGGCAAAGAGAAATGTAGTTTTTCGACCGCTTCTCATCTATATTACCGTGCCCCGCTGACGGGGCGCTTCGTAGGTTCTACATCTTTTGTTCCCTGGTGTGTATGATTCCATAAGGTTCGTCTGTTTCCAAAGGAGAGAGCGATGTCAAGGTATGAGAAGTTGATCAAGAACCCTATCCTTCGCGAAGAAGAGATCCTCGCGTGGTGGAAGGAGGAGGGGACGTTCCAGGAGTCGCTCGCCGCGACGAAGGACGGCCCACGGTTTGTCTTCTTCGAGGGGCCGCCGACGGCGAATGGAAAGCCGCACTTCGGACACTTGATGCCGCGTGTTTACAAGGACCTATTCCCACGCTACAAGACGATGCAAGGGTTCTACGTCGCCCGCAAGGGGGGGTGGGATACACACGGTCTCCCGGTCGAGCTCGAGGTGGAGAAGGAGATCGGCATAAACAGCAAGCTGGAGATTGAGTCCTATGGGGTAGAGAAGTTCGTCGAGCGGTGCAAGGAGTCGGTCTGGAAGTACAAAGGCGAATGGGAACGGATGATCGAGCGGATGGGGTTCTGGATCGACCTTGAGAACGCGTATGTCACCTACACCGACGACTACATCGAGACCGTCTGGTGGGAGCTCGCACAGATGTTCGATCGCGGGCTCCTCTATCGGGGACACAAGGTCCTCCCCTACTGCCCCCGCTGCGGAACCGGCCTCTCATCCCACGAGGTAGCACAGGGATACCGCACGATCAAGGACCCCTCGCTATCGGTGCGGATGCGGATCGTCTCCGTTGAAGGAGCGCACTACAAGGAGGATCTTCCAGGGAAGACTTCGCTCCTTACCTGGACAACGACCCCGTGGACCCTCCCGGCGAACGTCGGGCTGGCGATTGCCGCACGCGAGACCTACGTCGAGGTGGAGCAGAGCGGTGAGCGGTTGATCCTTGCGAAGGCGCTCCTCGATCAGGCACTGGACGGGGATTATCGTATCGTGCGTGAGATCCCGGGTGAGGACCTCGTTGGTCTTGCCTACGAACCTCCGTATCGGCTGTTAGACGACGAGCGGGCCTACCGTGTCCACGCGGCCGGTTTCGTCAACATGGAGGAAGGGACGGGGATCGTGCATACCGCTCCCGCGTTCGGGGAGGACGACTATCTCCTCGGGCAGGAGAAGGACCTTCCCTTCTTTCATCCGGTCGACCTATCCGGTGAGTTCACCGAGGAGTTCCCCCTCTGCGCGGGGACCTTTGTCAAGGACGCCGACCAGACGATCATCGATGACCTGAAAGCACGCGGTATCCTCTATCGATTCGCTCCGTACGAACACGATTACCCGTTCTGCTGGCGCTGTGGGACTCCCCTCCTCTACTACGCCATGGATTCCTGGTACATCAAGACGACCGCGGTGAAGGAGGAACTGATCGCGAACAACCGTGCGATCAACTGGTATCCGACTCATATCGGTGAGGGTCGGCTCGGCGACTTCCTTGCCAACCTCAAGGACTGGGCCCTGTCGCGGGATCGCTACTGGGGGACGCCGCTCAACCTGTGGACCTGCGATGCCTGCGGGGAGACGATCGCTGTGGGGAGCCGGGAGGACATGGTCGAACGTTCCCTCGATAAGGAACTTGCGCGCACGGTCGAGCTCCATCGTCCGTACGTTGACAAGGTCGAACTTGCGTGCCCGAAATGTGGCAAGAGGATGCACCGGGTTTCGAACGTGATCGATGCCTGGTTCGATTCGGGGTCGATGCACACCGCTCAGTGGCACTACCCGTTCGAGAACGAGGAGACCTTCAAGGAGAGCTTCCCTGCTGACTTCATCTGCGAAGCGATCGACCAGACACGAGGTTGGTTCTACACCCTGCTCGCCACGAGCACGATCGTCCATGGGGAGGCCCCGTTCCGGAACTGCATCGTCACCGGCCACGGTCTCGATGAGGATGGGATCAAGATGAGCAAGAGCAAGGGGAACGTCATCGACCCCTGGGAGTTGGTCAATCTTTATGGGGCCGACTGCCTCCGCTGGTACTTCTATTCTTCCAGTGCCCCGTGGAAGTCGAAGCGCCTCGGGAAGGATGCGGTCAAGGAGCCGCTCTACCGTTTCCTCGACACCCTGCGAAACACATATGACTTCTTCGCTCTGTACGCCTCGATCGACGACTTCGATCCCCAGGTTCACCGTATGAGTGAGAAGGATCTGAGTGTGCTCGATCGCTGGGTCCTCTCCCGGCTCTCGACGACGGTGAAGAACGTGGCCGACGCGCTCGATCGCTACGACGTGATCTCCGCCACCGGCACAATAGAAGACTTCCTCGATGAGGTCTCGAACTGGTACATTCGCTCCTCGCGGCGGCGGTTCTGGAAGGGGGGGATGGAGCCGGACAAGATCGCTGCGTACAGAACCTTGTACAGGGTTCTGATCGACCTCTCCGAGGTGATCGCCCCGTTCGTTCCGTTCATCAGTGAGGCGATCTACCAGCGGCTGCGGACCCCGGAAGATCCAGGTAGCGTCCACCTCTGCCGTTACCCGCAGGTCGATCCTGCGCGGATCGATGCGGATCTCGATCTGGAGATGAGCCTGGCGCGAGGGATCGTCTCCCTCGGGCACCAGGCGCGCCATCAGTCACAGGTAAAGGTTCGCCAGCCCCTTGCTCGTATCCTTGTCACTCGTGGTGACGCAAAGGAGGCCCATTTCTCAGAGGAGGTCCTCGCGCTCGTTCAGGCGGAACTGAACGTGGAAGAGATCATACTCGTGCCGAGCCTCGCACCCTACATGGAGGAGGTCCCTGTTCCCAACTTTCGCACCCTAGGCCCTCGCCTTGGCGCGCACGCGCAAGTGGCAGCTGCGTGGATTAAAGAGCAGGCGGTGGCGGAGATTCGTGAAGCCATTCGTTTGGGGCCGATCTCGGTCAAGGTAGATGGGAAGACGGTAACGATCAACGCGGAGGACGTCTCCTTCGAGGCGGCCCTCCCCACAGGGCTCATCCTCGTCGAGGAGGGGAACCTTCACCTCCTCCTCGATACAACCCTCGATGATGCGTTGCGTGAGAAGGGGCTGGTGCGCGAGGTTATCCATCGGATACAGGTATTAAGGAAAGATGCGGGGTTCGAGGTGACCGACCGTATCGCTCTCGGCTATCATGCTGATGAGCGGTGCGCCGCGGTGATCGCGAAGAATCGCGAAACGATCGCTTCCGAGGTGCTTGCGCTAAAAATGGAACCGACCCTTGAGGGAGAACACGAGTTTCAAAAGGAGCTCCGCATCGATGAATCGTCGATTACGTTCGGGCTCTCGCGGATAGTAGATAGTAGGTAGTAGGTGGTGGGTAGTAGGTAGTTATCACCTACTACACACCACTAAAAGGAGGAACACCATGGCAAGAGCGATCCTGGGGATGCAATGGGGCGACGAAGGGAAGGGGAAGGTCTCGCACCTCCTGGCACGCGAGGCCGACATGGTCGTGCGATTCAACGGCGGGCCGAACGCAGGGCATACCGTAATCGATCACGGGGTGAAGTTTGGCACGCATCAGATCCCCGCCGGGGTGTTCTACCCAGGAACCCGTTGCGTGTTGGCGAGTGGGATGGTGATCGACCTCTCCATCCTTCGCGAGGAGGTCGAGGCGATCGCAATTCATCTGAAGGGTTCGATCGAGCTTGTGATCAGCGAGAACGCCCATCTTATCCTCCCCTACCACCGTATTCTGGAGGGGCTTGAGGGGAGTGGTGCGCGCATCGGCACCACTCGACGGGGGATCGGTCCAGCCTACCGCGACAAGGCGGCCCGCGTGGGAATCCGCGTTGGGGACCTCCTCGATCCCGATCGATTGCAGGAGAAGCTGTATCACCGCCTGGATCTCTTGCGCCACGTATGGCCGGCTTCAGAGGAGATCGCTTCACTCTCGGCGGATGGCTTGACTGCTGATCTTCTTGACGCTGCACGACCGTTCCTCTCCTCGATCGGCAATGCTACGGGGGCGATCCGTACTGCGCTTGCAGACGGAAGAGAGGTGCTCTTTGAAGGAGCGCAGGGGGCCCTCCTTGACCTTGACTTCGGCACGTATCCGTACGTCACCTCCTCGGCTACGACATTCTCCGGGCTGGGAAACGCGATCGGGATCCCAAATCCCCGTGTGGAACACCGGATCGGGGTGGTGAAGGCCTACACGACACGCGTGGGGGAGGGGGCCTTCCCCACCGAAATCACGGGTGAGATTGGCGTAAGGCTTCAGGAGAAGGGTGGTGAGTTTGGGGTGACGACTGGCCGACCGCGGCGCTGTGGGTGGCTCGACCTTGTTGCTTTGCAACACGCCGCCGCGTTGAATGATCCGACCAGCCTCGCCGTCACCAAGCTCGATATCCTCTCCGGGCTGGAGGAGATCAAAGTCTGCACAGCGTATCGTCTCCGCGGCGAACGGATCACACGTTTTCCCCTGGCGAACGAGGATCTCTCCCTATGCGAACCGATCTATGAGAGATTCACCGGTTGGGAAAAGGAGATCGGCCGCATCCGAAGCTACGATGATCTCCCGCGGGAGGCGCGAAACTACCTGGAGAAGATCGCGGAAGAACTGGGCGCCCCGATCGGGCTCGTCTCAGTTGGGCCGGCCCCGGAGGAGACGATCTCGACGGGCTTTGACAGGCGTTGAAACGCCCGTTATAATTGCACTCTCATCTGGATGAAATCAAGGAGCTAGAGATCATGCAACGGACCTATGTAGCGAAGAACGAAGAGGTTGGAAAAACCTGGAACCGGGATTGGTACGTCGTTAATGCCGACGGAAAGCGCCTCGGACGCCTGGCGAGTGAGGTAGCAACGATCCTCCAGGGGAAGCATAAGCCAATCTACACCCCACATGTCGACACAGGGGACTACGTAGTGATCATTAACGCCTCCAAGGTCGCATTGACAGGTAACAAGTGGGACCAAAAGCTGTACCAGCGTCACAGTGGGTACATCGGCGGATTGAAAGAGATGACGTATCGTCAACTGATCAAAAGGCGTCCCAATCTGCCCGTTCGCGAGGCGGTGCGCCGAATGCTTCCCAAGAACACCCTCGGCCATCACATGCTTCGCAAACTCAAGATCTACTCCGGCCCCACTCATCCCCACAGTGCCCAGAGCCCCAAAGAGATAACCCTGTAAAAGAGATCCCCGGCTGAGCACCGTAGGACATTTGTCTATGGTCTCGTAGACAAAGCCGTGAGTACGCATCGACACCCTTCCTTTCTCCCGATCCCCCCTCCCTCTACTCTGACAGGCACGTATAAAGCAGGTCTTCAAAACGGGTGGGGGGATAAAGTATGTGCAGAAAAGTGCAAGGTGTCATGTGCGGGGTTGTCATTCTTCTGGTCATCGCAATTGCGGTCATCCCAGTCTTCGGGCAGCGTCAGAAGATCGCGGTCTTCCTTCAGGCGGCCGTTCCGGTTCCCACAGGGCAGTTAGAAGTCCTAAAGAGCTTTGCAACCCAACGTTGCGCCATCGTTACCGGGGCCGGGGTCTGCTCGGCGGGTGAATTGATGTACGCGCAACGCCTGACCGAGACCTATATCGGAAACAGTATCTCTTTGGAGGGTATGCGCAAGCTTGCCCAGACCCTCGACGCTGATCATATCATCGTCTTTCGCGTCATCCGTTGGCAGGACCAGATTTCGTTCAAGCCGGAACGTTCCCTCCTTCTCATTGGGGCGACCTCCTTTCTCAATCCATCGCTCCAGTTGCTCACAAGCCCCTTGGGCCTTCTATTCGGTCTCGATAAAGAAGCGACAGTGGGGTTCTTTGTAACGGTGTTCAGCCCGACAGGGGATATCGAATTTACCACGACCGTAACAGCGACGGATCGCCCACTCTTTTCGCTCCTAACCGCAGATCCACTGGAAGCGGCCAAGAAAGCGATCGAAAATGCCTTCTATCAGGTAGCGGTTGCTCTATAGATGCTAAGAAATAGAAGAATACAAAAGGAGGGGGAAGGGTGATCAATATTACAGACTTACAGGCCTGTTTTTGGTACAGTAAAGACGGATTGTTGCTTTATGACATGCATAAGATGAAAGCTCAAGACAAAGGAGGTAACGATGAAGCTCGATAAGGTCAGTTTTTATGGCCCTTTCCTCCTCTTGGTGCTCGCGACCCTTCTCATACCGGCGACCGTGTTCGCTCAAGGGACGGGGTACTACACGGTCAGCCAAGGGGATATGAAGGTACAGATCACACCACTCGAAGGTCCGGGTAGTGCAATCGACTACTATAACTTCACGGACAATCAGTCGAATACCGGACTTGAAGAGGCGAACACCGCGGTGTTCTTCCTTTATCAGGATTCCACCTCAGGAACGACATCACTGTTCGTCCTGCTGGGTGGAGCGAACGGTATAGCTGGGGCGACGACGGTTGCCCTCTCAGGTGTCCCGGCAGGTGCCGATTTCACGGTTAAGGATGATGAGCTGGACTTCCGTGATGTCTGGGAGTTGACCCCACCAACAGGGAGCGTAACGTGGGCATGGGACGATACAAAATCAGACGGGATGGTCCTCGGACCCTTGGGGCGCGATTTCGAGATCAGTCTCTTCCCCCAGTTCACCACAGGGATTACGATGGTCAAGTTCCTATCCGGAAATGCCATGGCACCAACGGAGATTTCGCTCAACTTGATCGATGCGTTCACTATCAAGGGAACGCCGAACATGCCGCCTGAGGTCTCGTTCATCGTGACCCCTAGTGCGCCGCATATAGACGAACCAATCACCTTCGATGCGAGCGGATCGTTCGATCCGGACGGAACGATCGCGAGTTACGATTGGGACTTCGATGGCGATGGACTATTCGATCGTACCACGACGGATCCCGTCACAACCTACAGCTATGCCGTGAGCGGTCTGAAGAGTGTGACCCTGCGGGCGACCGATTCGGAAGGGGCGAGTGAGCGCGTGACATACACGCTCGACGTCTCTGCCCTTGCGGTAAAGGTGATGCGGACGATCTCCACGATGTCGGCCCTCCCTGGGAGCACGTTCCTTGTTGTCGTGCGCATAGAACCCGAGATGGACCTTGCCGGCGTTGGCCTGGAGGAGAACCTCCCTGTGGGCTGGAAGATCAAGCCGCTGGAGAATGCAGGTGCTGCTTTCAAGCGCTCCTCTGTGCAGTGGGTGTTCATCGATCAGATCAAGGCAGGGACGACCAAGGTCATCTCCTACGAGGTGACGGTCCCGTCGAGCGAGGAACTGATCGCGACGACGCTCCCGGTATGCTTCACCATCTCTGGGATCTTCCAGGTAAGGACCCCCGCGTTCGAGCTTCCGGTTGAGGGGGATTCGCAGATCGAGATCACCGATGCGTTGAGTATCAAGACAGCAATTGCCCATCTCGTTCCGCGTGTCGGGGACGATATGGAGGATACGATCGACCTGCGCCTGTCGCAGAAGATCACCCCAAATCAGCTCAGCCGCGCGTTGGAGATGTGGCAGAACGATGAGACAGTCCCGTGGACGCAGGGTGCGATGATCGACCTGGAGACGATGAAGGAGCTGTCGGCGTACGCTTATACCTGCACGCCGGTCGATCTCCCGCTTCCGCTCACGCCGATAGCCGATGTGATCGCCGTACGAACGATCGCTACGCCGGTTCCGTGTGGCAACATCCTGTTGAACTACTACGGACCTGGCGGAGACCAGGCTGGGAACACGTTTACAGTCAAGGTCGAAATCGTGGCGGATGAGGATCTGTACGGGGTCGGGCTTAAGGAAGAACTCCCCACAGGGTGGCGTGTCATCCCGGTGGAGAACGACGGCTTCCTCTACAAGCGTTCCCGGATCGAGTGGGTCTTCCCGAGTAAGGTCCCGGCAGGGACGATGAAGACAATCATCTATCAGGTCGAGGTTCCACAGACTGCGACAATCGAGATGATGGCGAGCGACCCCTGTTACGTCAGCACGAGCGACATCTATGGCGCGGTCGACGTGGCTCTCCCATGCTTGGATACGCCGGTAACCGGGGATAGTGCGGTCGCTGTGAGCGATTGCCTCTCGGTGATCGTGGCGATCTCCCGCTGGGATGTGGAGAACGACAGGATCGATATAACCCTGTCGAACAAGATCTCCTTCCAGCAGGTACAGCGAGCGATCGCATTCTGGCTGGAGGACGAAGAGGTCCCACGGACCTGTGGAGGGGTGGTTGGCTATGAAATCCTGAAGACGATCATCGCCTATTGGCTCACCAATACCGATATCTGTGATCCGTTACCGGGTTCTGTCGCTCCATTTTGCGGCCCAGATCTTCTGCCGTGCGGTAGCCACTGATTCGGTGGGTGATTTAGCCAGACTGAGGAGATGGTATCAATGAGAATAAGCGGAATCTTGGCGAGGGGGAGACCCCTCGCCCTTCTTTTCCTCGTAGTGTTGCTCACAGCGGTCCCTCTATTGGCCGAAGAGACAACCTACTTACAGGTGCATCAGGTCCTCGTCCCACAGGAGATATATGTGGGGGGGGCTGGGACACCGGATCAGGCGGTCCTCGACCTGATGCTGGAAGGTGTCGGGTCCACGGGGCGATTCCCGATCGATTGTATGTTTGTGATCGACGTTTCAGCGACCGCAAACCTTGCTGAAGCGAAGAGATTTGCCTTTGACCTGATCAGCATCTTTTCACCGCAGGACCAGGTCGGGCTCGTCTCTTTCGCCACAACGGCGCGCCTTGACGTTCCCCTGTCCGGGGATCGCTTTGCCATGAAGACGACGCTCTCCGATTTGGTGACCGGTGGGAAATCGGCCTTCGGCGACGCGTTGCAACTGGCCCGCCAGGAACTTATTGCGAATGGGCGCCGTGATGCGATCTTGGTCGAGATCCTCCTGACCGATGGTCAGAACAATACCGGGCGCGACCCGCAAGGAGAGGCAGAAGTAGCGAAAGAGGCGGGGATAAAGATCGTCTCCGTCGGGATCGGGAATCTGATCAATCGCGGCCTGCTCGAGGAGTTCGCGGCGACGACCGGTGGTGATTTCTTCAAGCGGCCGGCTGATACGACCGTAGGACAGATTGAGAAGCTCGTTTCTGTCACGACTGCGGCACACAGCATCCGGATCACGAAGGTCCTCCCACCTGAGCTGCGATACCTCGGAGCGAGCCCTGCCCCGACGCAGATCCAGGAGAAGCCCGATGGGACGACCTCCCTGATCTGGTCGATCGGCGACTTGGCGCTCGGAGCATCGTGGCAGACCAGTGTCACGATCGGCGCGACCAAGAAAGGGACCTGGGAGACTGATCTGGGTTCGACGGTCGAGTACCACGATTTCCGTGGGCTTGCAAATCAGGTCTTGCTCTCCGGCAGGCTCCTCTCTGTGATTGCGCCGCCCGCTCCCCCGGCTCCTCCTACTGCCGCGTTCGAGTACGACCCGGCTTTGCCGAGCACGATGGCGGCAGTGATGTTCACCGACCGGTCGGACGATCCCGATGGCGAGGTTGCCGTTTGGGCGTGGGATTTCGGCGACGGAGAGACGAGTACGGAACAGAACCCCGCCCACAGCTACTCTCACAGCGGGACTTATTCTGTCACTCTGATGGTGGCCGACGACGATGAGTATACCTCGGAGGCGGTGATTCAGGAGATCACGATCCGGAACACGGAGCCGATCGTCCTATTCGATGCCGTACCCGATAAACCGCGAGTCGCGGTGGAAGCGGTGTTCGACGCAAGTAAATCGTACGATGCGGACGGGAAGATCGTTTCTTACGCGTGGGACTTCGATGGGGACGGCCTTTTCGATCTTACGACTGCCTCCTCCGAAGCCATGCACACCTTCCTCGAAGCCGGTGAAGTCACGGTCACGCTCGTGGTGACCGACGATGAAGGTGGGATCGCCTCGATCCAAAAGACCGTGGAGATCCTCTCTAGCATAGATGTGACTCGCACCATCGAGACCTGCCTTCCAGGGGATGAGACGATCACAAACGCGATCGTCACTGTCACGATCACGATTGATTCGAATACCGACGTCCACGGGCTGACCCTCCATGAGGAGGTTCCGGACGAATGGATCTTCACCGCGGTCGATAGCAGCAGCGCCACTTTCCGCAAGGATACGAACGACTGGCTCTTCTTGGAGACGCTACGCGATGGGGATACGCGGATCATCCGCTACACCCTCACCGCTCCAGCAACCTGTCCGAATTCGGAGGCAGTGACGATCTCGTTGAAGGGGCTCGTACAGAGTTCTTCTCCGCGGTTGTCACGGATGGTCCTTGGTGATGATAAGGTCCTTCTCTCTCCGACCCTCCCAGTTGCGGTGGTCATCTCTCGGTGGGAGAGCGAGAACGGACGGATCGACCTGTGTCTGCCGGAGCAGGTTGCCTTCGATCAGATCCAGTACGCCATCTCGCTCTGGTTGAGTGGCGGAACGGTTCCCTATACCGGAAATCAGACGATCAACCTCGATATCATTCGGGATCTGATCGCGTATTGGCTGACCGATACATCGGTTCATGATCCGCTTCCCTAGGGGAGCGGGTCGTCCCCGGTCGGTCGATTAGGAGGGGGAATGAAAGAACGACTAACGATTATCTTATGCTTGAGCGCTCTTATTCTGCTGTTTGGGGTCAGTGTGTTGGGGGACGAGGCGAACTTCGTTCCGTCGACCTACAACCCAACCGTGGGAGAGGGTGTGATATTCGAGGTTTGTCAGACCTGTCTCGCAAGCGAAACCGATCACTACGAATGGGACTTCGACGGGGATGGCCTCTATGAGGTCACAACCGACGCGGTGAGGATCACGCAGACATTTACCGAACCTGATTACATCGTGATCTCGTTGCGGATTGTCGACACACACGGGCGTGAGCTGACGCACAGCAAGGGGATCTTCATTGGGGAGTCCCCGCTCTTTGCTGTGCGGGAGGCAATAACCGAGGAGAGCGGGATGATATTCGTTCGCGTCACACTCAGTGCCCAAGCGGAGGTCCGCGCGGTCGGTTTGGAGGAGTTCATCCCACGCGGGTGGCAGGTTGAGGTGATCGACCCTGGAAATACAATCAGTAAGAAAGAGGGCGAGAATCTCTACTTCCTCTGGATGAACCCCATATATGAGGGGGAGATGTGGACGATCACCTATCGCCTCTACCCTTCGTACGGTGTGGGCTCACCCACGTTATCCGGGAACGTTAGCGGCTATGGAGAAGGGAGGATCAGCGTCCCCGTCTGTGGGGATGCCGTCGTCCTCCGCTAATTAAATAGGACGTATCGAGCGACATATGCCCGACGGGCGGTCCAAGCGGCCGCCCGTCTCTTCTTTTTGCGGCGGGCTCTCGGGTCGCAGAGGGGGCGAATGTCCTTGCTGTTGCCCGGTGGTAGGAGGATGATTATACTCGTCCCTGCAGAACGATGAAGGGAGGATTAGATGATACTGATTGAAGATATCGAAGCACGTGAGATATTTGATTCGCGGGGGAATCCGACGGTTGAGGTCGACGTCTTTCTCGAAGATGGTTCCTTCGGACGAGCCGGGATCCCCTCGGGGGCATCCAAGGGAACATATGAGGCCGTGGAGTTGCGCGACAATGATCTTCAGAGGCTGCATGGGCGTGGAGTGAGCCAAGCCGTCAGCAATGTGCTCCAGGAGATCGCCCCGATGATGATCGGGCAGGATGCCCTGGCACAGGAGAAGATCGATCGTTTGATGATCGATCTCGACGGAACCGAGAACAAGGGTCGTCTGGGCGCGAATGCGATTCTTGGCGTCTCGCTTGCGACTGCGAGGGCGGCGGCAGAGAGCCTTGGCCTCCCTCTCTTTCGCTACATTTCCGGCGCCCGTGAGCCACGCCTTCCGCTCCCGATGATGAACGTACTGAATGGAGGGGCGCACGCGGACAACAACGTGGACATTCAGGAGTTCATGATCGTTCCGATCGGAGCGGCGACGATTCACGAGGCGGTGCGCTACTGTTCCGAGGTCTTTCACACGCTGAAGGGGATGCTGAAGGAGATGGGCCTATCGACCGCAGTCGGTGACGAGGGCGGGTTTGCTCCCAACCTCAAGGACAACAAACAGGCACTCACTCTGCTCGTGGAGGCGATCAAGAAGAGCGGATACAGTCCTGGAGAGGAGATCGCCCTTGCGATCGACGCCGCGGCGACGAGCTTCTACAAGGAGTCCTATAGCTTCACGATCGATGGGGTGGTGCAGCAGCTGTCGGCGGCGGATTTGGTGGCGGTGTACAAGGATTGGATCTCGAACTACCCAATCGTCTCGATCGAGGATGGCCTTGCCGAAGCCGACGATGAGGGTTGGAAGGTTCTCACTGCGGAACTCGGCGGGAAGATACAGATCGTGGGAGACGATAACTTCGTGACGAATCCGGAGAAGCTTCGCCACGGAATCGAGTCTGGGATCGCAAACTCGATCCTGATCAAATTGAACCAGATTGGAACCGTTTCAGAGACGCTTATGACGATGGATATGGCACACTTTGCCGGCTACACCTGCGTCGTCTCGCACCGCTCCGGTGAGACGGAGGATACCTCGATCGCCGATTTTGCCACCGGGACAGCGTGCGGGCAGCTGAAGAGCGGATCGATCTCGCGTAGTGAGCGCGTGGCAAAGTACAACCGTCTCTTGCGGATTGAGGAGGAATACGGGCTGGGACTCGCCCGTTGGCCGGAACGGTTTCAACCGTAGATAGTTTCAACCGCGACGAGTGCGGTGAACCGGGTTACAGATGGGGGCGGTGGGGATGGATGCGAGAAAAGGCTCCTCGATCGATCGATCACCCAGGCAAGGGCGCAGGCTTGCCCTATTGGGTGTATTGATCGTTCTGGTCGGTCTGATTGCTTCCCTCTATATCGGCCGTTTCCTCACGATCAGGCGACTGCAAACCCAACTCAGCGATCTTGTGGGGCAGGAGCAGGTGGCACTCGCTGTGCAGGCGGATCTACGGGCACGATTGGCACTCCGCGATGATCCCCAGGCGATCGAGGAGGTGGCTCGCGCAGAGCTTGGGCTGGTCAAACCGGGCGAGGAGAAGATCATCTTCATCGAAGGGGATTGAGGGCGTTGACAAAGCGGTTCGTTCATCTACATACCCATTCCGAGTACAGTATTCTCGACTCTTCCTGTAAGATCCCCGCGCTCCTCGATCGTGCGGTAGCGTGCGGGATGGATGCCCTTGCCCTTACTGATCACGGGGGGATGGCTGGGGCGATCAAGTTCTACCGCGAGGCGAAACGGCGGGGGATCAAGCCGATCATCGGCTGTGAGATCTACATCGCCCCGGGTGATCGGCGCGAGCGGAAGGCAAATCGCGGGACGAAATATTACCACCTTGTCTTGCTCGCCACCGATGAGACAGGCTACAAGAACCTCCTTACGGTCGTCAGCCTTGCCCATACCGAAGGCTTCTACTACAAGCCGCGCGCCGACAAGGAGATCCTGCGCCGCTACCATGAAGGATTGATCGCCCTCTCTGCCTGCGAAAGCGGAGAGATCCCACGCCTCCTCCTCGCGGGGCGTGACGATGAAGCGGCGAAGGCGGCTGAAGAGTACGCCGACATCTTCGGGAAGGGAAACTTCTACTTAGAGCTTCAAGATCACGGGACAGAGCGGGACAAGCGCCTGCATGAAAGCATGATCCGGCTTGGCCGCTCCCTCGATCTTCCCCTTGTAGCGACGAACGACATCCACTACCTCGCCCCGGAGGATCGGCTGGCGCACGAGGTCCTGTTGAACATTCGCGCTAACAAGAAGATCACCGATCCAGATAGAATGCGGTTCGATGGAGAGGGGTTCCACTTTCGGACCGCAGCGGAGATGGAGGAACTCTTCAGTGATATTCCGGAAGCGATCGAGAATACACGCCTGATCGCCGATCGCTGCAACTTGGAGATAGCGTTCGGCCAGACCGTGATCCCTCCATTCGACCTTCCTTCCGGGGTGGAGAATGCTGATACGTACCTGCGCACCCTTGCCTACAGTGGGGCCGAGGAGCTCTTCGAAACCTTATCGCAAGAGGTGAAGGATCGCCTCGACTACGAGCTCGGTGTTATCGAGCGGATGCAATACGCGACGTACTTCCTCATCGTGTGGGACTTCATCCGGTTTGCCCGCAGCCAGAGCATCCCTGTCGGCCCGGGGCGTGGTTCGGCGGCGGGGAGCCTGGTCTCCTATTCCATCGGAATCACGCGTGTCGATCCACTGAAGTACAACCTGATCTTCGAGCGGTTCCTCAACCCAGAGCGCATCAGCATGCCGGACTTTGACATCGACTTCTGCGTGAAGGGGCGCGATCGCGTGATCGCTTACGTGCAGGAGAAGTATGGGTGCGATAAGACGGCGCAGATTGCGACCTACGACCGCATGGCCGCGCGCAGCGTTGTACGCGACGTGGGGCGCGTCCTTGGCGTTCCCTATGGGACGACCGACCGGCTCGCCAAGCTGATCCCGTACGGGAACAACCTGAAGACCGCCCTCGAACGGGTAGCAGAGCTCAAAAACCTTTACGAGACGGATGAATCGGTCAAGGAGATAATCGATATTGGCCGGCGTCTCGAGGGATTGACGCGTAACACCTCTACTCACGCTGCCGGGGTGGTGATATCTGCCGATCCACTCCTCAACCACGTCCCTCTCTTGCGCGTGAGCGAAGGCGAGATCGTCACCCAGTTTGACATGAACGATGTCGCGGCGATCGGCCTCTTGAAGTTCGACTTCCTGGGGCTGCGGAACCTCACCCTGATCGATGAGGCATGTGTGGCCCTGCACGAGTGGGCTGGGATCGATATCGACATCGAATCGGTCCCACTCGACGATGAGAAGACCTTCCGGATGATCCGTGAGGGGCAGACCGCAGGAATCTTCCAGCTCGAAAGCTCGGGGATGACCGCCCTCATCCGCCGCGTGCAGCCGGACCGATTCGAGGACCTGATCGCTCTCCTCGCCCTGTATCGTCCTGGCCCGCTGGAGAGCGGGATGACCGACGACTACGTGGAGCGCCGCAACGGACGCCAGAAGATCAACTACCCCCACCCGAACCTGCAAGAGGTCCTCGAGGAGACCTACGGTCTCCCGATCTATCAGGATCAGGTGATGCAGATGGCGCAGAAGCTCGCTGGGTTCTCGCTTGCCGAGGCCGACATCCTCCGCAAGGCAATGGGGAAGAAGAATAAAGAGATCATGGCAAGCCTGCGCGAGAACTTCATCGACGGGTGCCGTGAAAATGGGATCTCCGATGAGCTTGCCACGCATAGCTTTAACGATATGGAGAAGTTCTCCCGCTACGGGTTCAATAAGTCGCATACGACCGCTTATGCCTTCATCTCCTATTGGACTGCCTACCTCAAGGCGAACTACCCGACCTACTTCATGGCGAGCCTGCTCGCGAGTGTGCAAGGGGACTTGGATAAGGTAGCTTCCTACATCGGACAGTGCCATAAAATGAGGATCGAGGTCCTCCCGCCCGATATCAACGAGAGCGAATCGACGTTTACCCCGATAGCGAATGACCGCATCCGCTTCGGGTTGGCCGCGGTCAAGCATGTGGGGAGCGGGGCGGTTGAGTCGATCCTTGCCGTACGCGGTGATGGCTTCAGCTCCTTCTTCGATCTCTGTCGACGGATCGAGAAAGATGGGGTCGATCGCGATACGCTGGAAGCATTGATCAAAGCGGGAGCCTTCGACCGGTTTGGCGCATCGCGCCGCGGGCTTCTGCGACACCTTTCCGGAGGAATCGAGGTGATGCAGATCGCCCGTAAGGAGCGGGAGAGCGGGCAGCAGTCGTTCTTCGATGACCTTGAAACAAGCGTTACCGACCCGGAGATCACCGAGGAGGAGTTCCCGCAGAGTGAACTCTTGGGCTTCGAGAAAGAACTCCTTGGCCTTTACGTCAGTTCTCACCCACTCGATACCCATCGTGGGATATTGGAGGTCTACTGCCCCCCCTTATCACAGATGCGGTCCCTTAATGTTGGTCAGCGAGCCACGATCGGCGGACGGGTGAAGAAAGTGCGGCGGATTACCACGCGAAAAGGGGATCAGATGGCATTCCTTACTCTTGAGGATGGGATATCCGAGGTTGAGGTAACGGTCTTCCCACGCATCCTCGAAGGGGCCTCTGCCCTTCTCTCCGAGGACCAGCTTATCGGGCTCCGTGTCACTGCAGGAGAAAGAAACGGTGATCTCAACCTCGTTATCGACGAGGCATTCTCCCTTGACCAACTTCCTTCACGGGTGTCGCTCTCGGTGACCCTAACTCTGAAGGAAGAGGAGGTCGAGCAAGAAAGGCTTGCAACGCTCTGCAACTTAATACAGGAATATCCAGGGACAACCCCGGTCCTCGTACGCGTAGAGGATGACCTCGGTGGTGTCGAAGTGCGAGCGGGACAGGGGTTCTATGTAGGTCCGTCGGGCGATCTACGCGAAGGGGTAGAGGCGCTCCTCGGGAAGGGTCGGATCCGTTTCCACGCCGGGAACATCTGATGCGTATCCGTCTGAGTGGAAGGTTACGCTGGCTCTACCCGGGGATGAGGGTGAAGCGTTGGACTCTCCTTTCCCTCCTTTCAACCAGCCTCATCGTCCTCGCGCTCCTGGAGGTGCTTGGGAAGGAGCAGGTGGGGGAGATCTACCGCCTCCTTCCGATCTCCGGTCCACTACGGTACCTCTTGATCGGGCTATTCCTTATTTTGGGAATGGCTGGGTTCCTCCTCGGTCTCTTCCATCTCGTCCGCTCGGTGGCACGCGGAGTCGCGCCCGGGCGCGTCGAGAAGCCGTCGGAGATAATCTACCGCACACGTGTCCTGGAGCGGGGGCCGCGGGTGGTCGCCATAGGAGGAGGGACGGGTCTCTCGACCCTGTTGCGCGGACTGAAGGAGGAGACCGCCAACATCACGGCGGTAGTCACGGTGATGGATGACGGGGGGAGCTCCGGCCGTCTGCGGAGCGAACTCGACGTCCTCCCACCAGGAGATGTGCGCAACTGCATTCTAGCCCTTGCTGAGGATGAAGAACGGATGGCACGCCTCTTTCAACACCGGTTCTGGGGTGGAGCCGATCTCGAAGGCCACTCCCTGGGGAACCTTCTTCTCGTGGGGTTGGAACAGGCGACCGGAGGGTTCGATCGGGCGATCGAAGAGATGAGCCTCATCCTGAATACCAGCGGTCAGGTCCTCCCTGCAACCCTGGAGAAGACGCACCTCCGGGCGCAGATGGAGGATCAGGCCTGGGTTGAGGGGGAGAGTCACATCACTGCAGATCCGCGTCGGATCATGCGAATCAGCCTCTCCAGTGAGAACGTTCCCCCCTACGGCCGCGTCATAGATGAGATCGAGCGCGCCGATCTCATCCTATTGGGGCCGGGAAGCCTGTTCACGAGCCTCATCCCCAACCTGTTGGTCGACGGTATCGCGCGGGCGATTGCCGATGCAAGAGCGGAGAAGGTTCTGGTGGCGAACCTGATGACACAACCCGGGGAAACCGATCGGTTCACCCTCAACGACCACCTGCAGGCGCTCGCTGAGTACATCGATCTTCGCTCCTTCGACAGCATCCTCGCTAACAACGTCAGCCCAGCAGAGGAACTCCTGAGCGGATATCGGGAAGAAGCGGCCGAACCGATCATAAACGACCTCGAAGAGGAGAACGA
This sequence comes from uncultured bacterium, assembly GCA_965370555.1. Taxonomy (GTDB): domain Bacteria; phylum Bipolaricaulota; class Bipolaricaulia; order UBA7950; family UBA9294; genus JAJOKK01. The sequence goes on along the minus strand of CBDUVB010000010.1, from coordinate 11,968 downwards.
GTATGTCTTGCAGGTGGTTTTGGCCGATCTCGTAGGGACGATCGAGATGGATGGGAAATCGACGGTGAAGCACGACCCGAAGAAACTGGCACGAGCGATCGTACGTCACACGCACGCCTTCTCGCGACACTGACAGACAGTAATCAGTGATGAGTGAGTAGCTGTCACAGGGTCACTTATTCATACCCCCTTAATCCTTCAATCCCTACCTCATTACCGTTTCTCAGCCCTTGAGCACGAGGAGTGGGCGCAACCGCGCCACCGGTCGGGTGATCCCTGCATCTATGGCCGCTTGCACGACGTGTTCCACGTCCTTGTACGCCCCTGGGGCCTCCTCGGCGATCCCGCGCATGCTGTGTGCTCTGAGGATGATTCCCGCATCGGCCATCGACGCCTCGACGTCCTTTCCCCAGAACTTCTTTGCTGCTTTTTTGCGCGACAAGGCTCGTCCTGCCCCGTGAATGCCGCTTCCGAATGTCTTCTCCATACCCAGTGGTGTCCCACACATGACGTAAGAGGTTGTTCCCATCGTTCCTCCAACCAGGATCGGGTGCCCGACAGCGCGATAGGGAGCGGGCGACTCCTCGCGTCCTGGCCCGAACGCACGTGTCGACCCTTTGCGGTGGACGAGGAGCGTTCGTTCCTCTCCGTCTACGCGGTGACGTTCGAACTTGACGTTGTTGTGTCCGATGTCGTATACGGTGCGTATCGCCTCGGTGGTGAGGCCAAGGGTGCGGGCGAACGAGGTTCGGACTAGATGGGCGATCACCTGTCGGTTAGCGAAAGCACAGTTTGACCCACAGGCGACCGCGCTCAGATAGCGCCTCCCCTCGGGGCTTGCGACCGGGGCGCAGACGAGTTCCCTCTCGCGGATCGGAATTCGGTAGCGCTCACTCGCGCGTTCCATCTCTTTCAGGTAATCCTGGCCTATCTGATGGCCAAGGGCGCGCGATCCGGTGTGGATGGAGACGACCACCTGCCCCTCCGCGAGGCCGTAGATCGCGGCCGCCTCCTGATCGAAGACCAGTTCGACCGTCTGCACCTCCAGATAGTGGTTCCCCGCGCCAAGGGTCCCCACCTGCTTGAACTGGCGCTGCTTAGCGAGGAGGCTGACCGTGGTCGGGTCGGCACCAGTGATCCGGCCCTCCTCTTCGATGAACGAGAGGTCCCTCTCCAACCCGTACCCGCGCTCTACCACGTAGCGCGCCCCCTCCTGCAGGAGATGGTCGATCTCTTTCACGTTGAGGCGGAGCTTTCCCTCCGAGCCGAGGCCGGCGGGGACGGTGCGGTAAAGGTCGTCTGCAAGCTTCTGGAGGAGTGGGGCGATCTCCTCCTTGGCGACCGGTGTGGAGAGGAGGCGTACCCCGCAGTTGATGTCGAATCCGACTCCCCCAACGACCACGACCCCCTCTTCGATGTCGAACGCAGCCACCCCACCGATTGGGAATCCGTAGCCAGGGTGGACATCCGGTAGGGCAAGGGCAGCGGAGACGATTCCTGGAAGGCAGGCGACGTTTTGCACCTGCTCAAGCGCGTTCCACTCCTTCTTCTCCGCAAGATCCTGCTTTAGCTGTGCGATCGTCCCTTCGTCGGCGATGATCCTCCCAGGGACACGCATCTCACCGTGCTTTTGGAGGATCCACTCGGAAGGAGCGACCCTCTCTAGAGCGATCTCGTTCATGGTTCCTCCTTCAGATATCTACTACACACTGCGCGAGCCATCGCTCGTCCTCTTTCTGAACACGAAGCCCAGCGTAGGTCACGCCTTTCACTTCGGTCTTCGGCTGGTGTCGCTTCAGATCCAATGGTTCGCCCCACCCCACCCCACGGAGGGAGAAGCCGTTCTCCATCTCTCGAAGTTCCACGTGAAAGCGCGATAAGAGAAGGCCTTCGAGGTCCTTCTTCACCAGGAGGGTTGATAACCACTCGACGAGGAGGAGGTCGAGTTGCCGCGCTTCTACCGTGACGTGGATCGCTTTCTCCGGGACGATCTCCTCTAGATCGACCATCAGGTTAAAGATCGCCCGCGCCGCCTCGCAGAACGCCTCCTCCACCGTCTTTCCGATTCCGCGCACCCCTATGTCCGCCGTGTGATCGAGGTACTCAAACGGCATCGGCCCTCCTTCCACCAAGAGGAAGGGTGAAGAGCGGTGTGTAGATTGCTCCCTGCGCCGTCAAACGACTCTCCATGAGGACAAGTCGGTTGGCGCGAAGCATCCAGTCGGGGAGATCAGCGAGGGATCGAATCGTCTGTGCGATTTCAGGCTCGGTCCTCCCTTTGATCCGAGCAAGGGTGATATGGGCAATCGTCTCCGGGCGGCCGCTAGGGAATCCGAGTGCTGTGAGTTCACGGTCGAGAGAGGAAAGGAGATCGCGAAAAGAGGAAGGAGCCTCCCCACCGGCCCAGAGGACACGCGGTCGAGAGGGAGTGGGGAACGCTCCCACGCGATCGATCGGTAGGTCGAACGGTGTCATATCCCTCGTGATCACTCCGCAAGACTGTTCCAGATCGATCGTCAACATCGGATCGATCTCTCCCAGGAAGCGGACCGTCACGTGGAAGTTCTCCGGTCTCACCCAGGATGCACGCACCGGTATTCGCTGCCGCGCCTGTTGCGAAAGCTTGTCGAGCTTCGCCTTGAGAGATCTGTCGATTGGAATGCACAGAAACGTACGCATCGTCACCTCCTCTTAACAGGAAGCATACCACAACGCAAGGCCCCTGTCGCTTACGAGAAAGGGAGAGATTGAGAGAGCGGGAGATTGAATGATCGGAAGAATAAATGACCCAATCTCTCACTCGTTCAACTTGGGATTCCCTGTGGTCTTGCCACAGGGTTTCCTTATACCCCCTCTCCTTGATAGGAGAGGGTCGGGGTGAGGTGAAATAATGAAATCCCGGTTTTGACCTTCAGGTCAAAATAAAATTGGCGGAATACACCGTAGTCTTGCTACGGGGATAGTCAATTTTAAGGGATTTCTTTATTCACTCAATTATCCGCCTGTGCGTGGTCCCGTCGAAAGAAGGTAAAAGGCGCTTCTATAGACAGCCAGCTCAGGCCAAGGAATCCTCTAACACCCGCAGAGGCCTGCTTACCGCTGCTCCCTTCCGGGTCTGACGGGGTTCACAAGCATGCGCCGCAGAGGGCTCGACCCTCATCACCGCTTATCCAAGGCAGACCCTCCTGCCTTCCCCCTCGGGGAACCCTTCGGCTCCACTGTAGCGGGTTGTGGATAGAGGGGACCGCTAGCCCCCCACCTAGCACAGGCGTTGGCGGAGGGGGCGGGATTCGAACCCGCGGTACCCCAAAAGGTACACCAGTTCTCCAAACTGGCGGCTTAGACCGCTCACCCACCCCTCCGAATATGCGGTGATCATTCTAGGGGTGGAGATGCATGATTTCAACCACTATGGCCTTTTCGCGATGAGGATCTCCACCGTCTTCCCGAAGGCAGGGATCCGTCGCTCAACCGGGGGGAGAAGCGGATCGAGGCGGGAGATCCCACCCGCCTGCACGAACCGGCGGAAGTTGCGGCAGTGCTCGGATCCGGCTAAGCGCTCGATGATGTTGATCAGCGCCCAGGGTGGGTTTGTCCTTGCTGGGCGGGAGTACTCGGCGAGGATCAGGATCCCACCCGGGCGGACGACGCGAAGTGCCTCTTTCACCATCGCATCCTGGTCGGAAAACGGCTGTTCGTGCAGGCAGAGGCTTAGTATTGCACCGGGGAAACTTTCTTCTGGGAATGGAGGTGCCAGCGCGGAGCCAACGAGGTAGTCGATCGCCGACGGGCCGATCCGTTGTGCCCGTTCGATCATCGCCGCCGATAGATCGACCCCGGTCGCGCCGATCCCGGCCCGATGCAGGCTGCGGCATTGCGCTCCGGTAGCGCAGGCGATGTCCACCACGTCGGTCAGCCCCTCCCCGACGGCCAAGGCGGTTATTCGCGAGCGCAGCTCGCGCAGGAGCGGGTCGATCAAGAGCGAATATACGCGGGCGCTCCACCTACTGTATGGGGATGCACGTTTCACTTGACCACGATGGTATAGGTGATCGCATCGGTGTTTCCTGTGTCATCGGCGATGGTGAGGGTAACGGCGTGCGAGCCGGCTGTGGCAAAGCTGGTATGGGCGGTTACGCCGGTGGCATCCGTCTTCCCATCGCCATCAAAGTCCCATTCGTACGAGATGACTTCCCCGTCGAAATCGAAGGAGTCGGATCCGTCAAATAGAACTAGTTCCCCTATCCTTGGGTTCTCCGGGGTGTAGATAAAGTCGGCGGTTGGCGGTTGGAACGTGATCACGACCTGCTTCGGCTTGATGTACCCCCCGATAAGGATGGAGGGGAGATTCTCGCTTCTGACCTCGATGGCGATCGTCTCTGGCGTGGTGAAGGTGAACCGTTCAGGGAGGGTCGCCGGATCGACGGTGACGGTGTAGGAGCCGGGAAGGACGTTGGTAAAGGTGAACTCGCCATGGAGATCTGTGTACGCTCCGTTCGATTCTCCGCGCGGGTCGGTGAGGATGATCCGTACCTGCGAGAACCCTCCCTCGCTGTTGTCAAACGCTCCATCCTTGTTCGCGTCGTTGAACAGGGTTCCTGATACGATCAGGACGGGGATGAGTGCGAGGTTGACTTGTGCAGTCTGTCCGGCGTGAAGCACGATACGAGCCGGTGAGGGAAGCTCGGCTCCGAGCGGAAGGTGGGAAAGGTCGAGCGAATACTCTCCCGGAGCGAAAGGTGGAAAACGGAACGTGCCATCCGCGGCGGTCGAGACCTTGGTCCTCTCTGTTTCGATGATTACCCCACCAAGCCCACGATCTACCCCACTGAACGTGCCATTCCCGTCCTCATCAACGAAGACACGCCCGGTGATCCGCCCCTTGGTGACGAGGAATGGAATCGGAAGGTCAAAGTTCCATGTAAAGGTCGTCCCCCAGCGGAAGGTGGCGTCCGTAGCATCTGCACGATCCCAGCCGAATCTTCCGGTCAGCTGAAGGTCCAGGTTATCAAGGACCTCGACACGGACAGAGAGGGAAAGATCGAAATCGTCTTCATCATTCCCGAAGGTGATCGTCGCGGAGTGGAGCGATCCACTGGAACTGAAGCGAAGCGACAGGTCCGTTCCCCCGAAGAGCATCTCCCCGGTCGTAAGATCGGTTCGTTTCTCGTGCGTCAGCCTGAGGAACAGGTCGATGTCGTCAATTGAGAGGCCCATACCCTCGCTAAAGGTGAGGGTGCGAAAGGCAGTGGCAGTGACGTGGTCGAGCTGGTCGTTCACTTTAGCAGAGAAGGAGTAAGGGAAAACTCCGTGGGTCTGGCTCATTGCGATGGAGAGCAATCGGTCGATCTCATCTGTAATCGTCAGGTTGGTGTTCCTCTCCCAGGTGAATTCGACGGTAGAGGTGAGTGTTGGGCCGTCCTCGAGAGGTGTGGTCGAAAGGTTGATCCCCAGGTCATCGGTGATTGTGGTGGTGGCGAGCGGATCGCCGATGATGTTATCCCAATCGTGACGAAGGGACGCGCCGAACGAGAAATCGGCATGGCGAAGCCGCTGAGAGAGGGCAATACCGGCCTGGTCGCGGCGCGACCCAGGAAAGTAGGTTCCCACGCTGAATACCTCCGCATTCAGGAAGTAAGTAGGGCTATCGATCTTCGTTGCGGCGAAGAAGGCTCGACTCGTGTTCTCATCCTCGAGTCCCAGTGCTCCTTCGACCCGCATCGACCAATCCTCGAATGGGACACATGCCGCACTCAGGCTCCACACCGTCTGTTCGCTGGCCTCACTCCGGTAACCAAGATAGGCAATCCCTAGATTCGCCTCTGTAGGCCCCAAGACGAGTTTCCCGCCGGCGCGCAGCTCATCGCTTCTTTCGCCACCGAGGAAAGCGAATCGGTAGGTCTCGGCATCGATCTCTACCTTCCCTCCCCGGCAGTAGAGGCTAAGGAGGTCGGTCAGCCTCTTCGAAGTGTCTCCGATCGTGTAGGTCGCTGGGGTACGACGGTAGAGAATCGAGAACGATCCGACCTCCAGGGGATCGGGGCCGAAGATGGGAGAGAGCCGTAGAGACGACGAGAAGTAGCCATCGAGCACCCCCCCCGAAACCGAGAAGGTGAGATCGCTGGTGAAATCTTCGGTGAAGACATCCTGGCCGATGGAGAGGCGGAGGCGAACCGGTAGCTCCTCCATCAGCGATCCCCCCACCGCCTGCGGAGGAGGAGGAAGGATCGTTATGAATAGGGTCTCCTCATCGCTCACTCCGTGGTAGAGTGTGGAGGTTGCCGTGACCGTGAGGACATCTCTCCCGGGGCGAGCATCCGTCGGAACCTGCAAGGTAACCGTTATCGTTACCCTCTCCTGTGGTGTGAGAACAATAAGCTCCGAGGAGAGATTGATCGGGAACTGCTGTGCGGAGCTTGCAACGAACTCGAAGGTATCTTGGGCGTTTCCACGGTTGACCAAGCCGACCTCGTATGAGAGTGTCTCTCCGGGAACGACGCTCTGGCTCGCAGGGAGAAGGATCTCCACCTCATTGATCGGCTTGACCCGCGTGCTCGCGCTCGCGGACCTTTCTTCTGAGGGAGTACTCGTCGAACGGACATGCAGGGTGAGAGGATAGGCCCCGGCGAGCGTTCCAGGCGGGACAGTCACCGTGACAAATAGGGTTCCCTCCTCCCCCGGATCGAGATCCATGCTCGACAACGCACCGAGGATTCCCCACCCGGCTGGGGGATCGAATTCGAGTTCGTAGACCTCGGGAAGGGCTTCGTTGTTAATGATCGAAAAGACGTGCGTCACGAACTCTCCAGGGGCAACCTCCTTCTCCGCGGAGAGGACGCTCACCGTGACCGATCCTTGGCAGAGGAATCCGATCGCGACGAAGAGCACCACGCTCACAACAAGAACTGCTTCTCTCCCCACTCGTTCCCTCATGCTTCAAACAGGATAAAAAAGGGATCTTCTCTTGACAAGGACCGGAAAAGGATACGAACGGGACCTTTGTCGTCATCGAGAGTGACTTTCGTTACAGTGATCGTTTTTCGGTTCCGCTCTGTTCCGAGCGGGTGAATCAAGAAATTCATCGCTTGTCACTGCTCACTCATTACGCATTACTGATTCTTCCCCTCTTCTTCACAAAACTGCCACACCTTTGCACCAATTCCTTCACGTGCACGGGATAATCTCTCATCAATCGATGAAGGAGGTTCATCATGAAAAAGGTTAGGCTCACACTGTCGTTGGCACTCATCGCGGGGCTGTTAGCGATAATCCCGGCGAGCGCGCAGATTGAGACTTCCAAAGAAGGGAGTAAAAGCGGGACGGAAAATCTGCCGCTCCTCATCACGATCAATCGGATGGAGCTGACGCCGACGCAGATGCAGGAGATTCGCGACATCCTCGCAGGTGTCCTCAGTGAGGCAGACACGCTCAAGGCGGACCGCGACGCTTTCACTCAAGAGATGCTGGAATTCAACGGGAGCGCGGACGAGCTCGACGCGTTGCTTGCGACGTTCCGTGAACAGGTGAAGGGGAAAGCCGCATCACTGCAAGAGAGCACACAAGGGGTTCTCGATGAGATCAAGGGAATCCTCACGATTAAGCAGGGAGAGATCCTCCGTGAGAGCCTCATGCCGATGCGAGAGGGAGCGCTCTCCACGCGGATGCAGGGACAAACCCCGCACGAACAGGCTATGAGAAGCGGGATGCGGGGTCCGAGCGAAGGGATCAATCCGCAAACCCGTGGGGAACTCCTGCCACGGTTAGAGAACCGGTTTGGAGGCGAGGCGCAAAACCCGATGACGAACTGGATGCGCGAGTTTCTCGCCGATCACCCTGAGCTGCGTGAGAAAGTGATGGAGCGGTTCAGTGCTATGAACCAAGGGACCCAGCGCCCCTCTGGACAGCGCGGTGAAGAGCCGCTGCAGCAAGGGGGTCAGTTCGGTGTCGACCATCCTCTGTTGGCGCAAAAGTTGGCCGAAAAACAGCTAGCTACGCTTCGGCAGATCGTCGATATCCTGGAAGCAAAGCTCCAGTACATCCAGTAAAAAGACGCCTTCTGCCTTCTGTAAGAGAGAGCCCCGTCGTGGCAAAAACCACGGCGGGTTTTCTCGGAAATTCCGGGGTCAGACCTTCATTCTTAGGATTTCTCCAGGCTATAACGCCTCCATTGCTTGCCCGCTGCTTATTGAGACTCGATGAAAATTGATTACCGCGGTCGCCGGGCAAGATCGGTGACGATCGCGTACGATATAGGGGTGAGCCGGCGCACTTTGGGGTGCTTCGAACGGCTGTGACAAGGGAGAAGGAGAGATGGCCATTCTTGCGGTACGTGATCTGTGTAAGACGTATGCGTCACACGATCTATTTGACCGGTTGTCGCTGACTTTCCACGCCGATGAGCGTGTAGGACTGATCGGCCCCAACGGAGCGGGCAAGACGACGCTGTTGCGAATCCTTGCCGGCATCGAACTTGCCGATTCTGGCTCGGTGGATCGCGCCAGGGAAGCGCGTATCGCCTACCTTCCCCAGGTTGACGTATTTTCCTCAGAACTAACAGTGGAGGGTGCTCTTCTCTCTGCGCTTGATGCTCTCCCGATGGAGGATTACGAGCGTCCGACGCGCGCGCGAAAGATGCTGCGTCGCCTTGGCTTCGAGGATGGTGGTACTTGCGTAGATAGTCTCTCCGGTGGATGGCGCAAGCGGCTTGCTATCGGGTGTCAATTAGTGCAGGAGCCCGACCTGCTGTTGATGGACGAACCGACCAACCACCTGGATCTCGAGGGGATCGACTGGTTGGAGCGCTTTCTTGGTAAAGCCAAACTTGCCTTCATCCTCACCACTCATGATCGCTACTTTCTGGAACGAGTCACCGACCGAATCGTAGAGATCAATCCCCGTTACCGCGATGGTTTCTTCAGTGTCAATGGCCGTTACAGCGACTTCCTGGAGAAGCGGGAGGCGTTCTTGCAGTTGGAGAACGAAGAGCGTCGCGCACTCGCCAACGAGGTGCGCCGAGAGGTTGACTGGTTGCGGCACGGCCCAAAGGCACGGAGCAGCAAGGCTTCCTACCGTATCGACGAGGCGCATGACAAGATCGAACGGCTATCCGAGGCGCGACGACGCCACCACGGAGGCGGCGGGATCGAGATAGACTTCAACGCCAGCGGACGGCGGACGCATGATCTGATCATCGCTAAAGGAATCGAGAAGACGCTGGGAGGACGGCTGCTCTTCCGCGATCTCGATACTCACGTCAACCGTGGAATTCGGCTAGGGATTGTGGGGAACAATGCCAGCGGGAAGACCACGCTCTTGCGTATTCTTGCCGAGACGATTCAGCCTGACACCGGACTGGTGAAACACGCCATCGATCTTCGCATTGCTAGGTTTGACCAGCAGCGGGAACAGCTTAATCCTACAGAGCGCCTGCGGCGGGCACTGGCTCCGCATGGTGACACCGTCTCCTATCTCGGCCACAGTTCGCACATCATCGCATGGGCGAAGCGGTTCGGATTCCGCGCTGATCAGCTGGAAACTCCGGTGGGGGATCTCTCCGGCGGGGAACAGGCACGCGTGCTGATGGCGATGATGCTGCGAGAGCCGACCGATGTCCTGATGCTCGACGAACCGACGAACGACCTGGACATCCCATCGATCGAGGTCCTCGAGAGTGCGCTGATCGAGTTTCCCGGAGCCGTCGTTCTGATCACGCATGATCGCCATATGCTCGACCGCGTCTGTACCGATCTAATCGGGCTGCACGGTGACGGTCGTTGGGGCAACTACGGCAGCGTTGCCCAGTGGCAGGAGACCGAGAGCGCCGAGACGCACCTTGTTGAGCAGCAGCCTACTTCCGCCAAGCGGGAATCAAAGCGTCAACAGATGGTTCGACCAAAACAAGCAGGGCTCACCTACCACGAGAAGCAGGAATGGGGGGAGATGGAGGAGCGGATCTTCGCAGCTGAGGCGGAAGTGGCACGGTTGCAGGCGGAGTTAAACGATCCAGTCGTAGCCGCCGATCACGAGAGGCTGCACTCCACCTACGAGGCGCATCGCGCCGCGCAGCAGCAGCTAGACAACCTGTTTGCACGGTGGGAGGAGTTGGAACAGAAGATGGCGCCACAGTAGCGGCGATTTGCCGCCGCGCCAAGAGATTCGACGTCAGGCCACCGTGGCAGGCCGTGGAGTTAGAGGACAAAACACCAAAAGTAAAGATCTCTCTCGGTTTTCCATTCCACTCACTATTTTGCATTTGTTCCGATAGATCCTAGAATAATTGAGGTTATAAAGAAAATAATTCCACCGATGGAGTAAAACTTGAAAAAGGAAACACGGGGGGTAAGAAGCATCAAGAAAAGGAACAAGGTCCCGGTGAAAAGAGTGCCTATTTGCAGGCCGCCCCCACCTTTGTCGCACCGCCACACACACAAGAAACTCGCCACCATCGCCATGACCAATGTTACAAACATCTGGGGTCCAACAGGTTCTGTAGGGTTCCATTCGATATGAAACATAAAGACAATGAGGATTAACGCAAGAACACCCAGCAGAAAGGAAAACCCTTTTATAACTAGCATCAGAAATTCACCTAGTCCCTATTACGGAGTTTACTTAGTCGACCTACATTCAGTCAAGGGGACGGAAGCTGCAGGACTTCGTTTCCTCGTCCCAGTCAATCTTTAAATCCTGAAAGGATTCCTTCTCATCCCGAGATCCCGAAATGTAGTCGATACATAAAGCCACTTGTTCTACTTGGGGGTCAAACGGCTCTTTGTCCTTTGGTGAACTGGCAGAAGGTATTCTCACTCCGCTAGGTGGCGGTATTGCGCCCTCCCAAAACTTCTCGCGAATTTCATTCGGTATCGGCATGAAACACTCTATTCGCCCAAAGCCTCTTGCCTCAATTGCTTTCCCCGGGTGGTCTAGCATCTCTGGCCCACAGTAGTGTTTCACGACAAGGTTCTCGCCTTTTGTTTCATTAGGGACTAAGTTTGGCAACGTTGCCCTCACCGACCTCACGAATATCGGCACATCGCCAGGATTGCTAAACGATACTTTGAGATCACACTTGGGAAAACCTGCATCAACCGACACCGCTCCCTCCAACAATATCGGTCTTGGGTATCGTAAGGAATCCGCGTTTCTTTTTGTCCACAGCTGAAAATCCAGCGTCGTCCACGTCGCCGAAAAGGAGAACAGAGCCAGGAGTCCAGGGAAGAGAGCATCGTTCGTACCGAATACACAAACTGCCGCTATCAGTGCAAACAGACAAGCTACCCATACTCCCCAAAACACCGTTTTAGGCATTTGTTGATCTCCTTGTCCACAGCCACCACCACTGCGGCCGTGCCAGCGGGGTCAGCTCCTCAACCCGTGCACGGAGGAAAGCGACCTTCCTTTGAAGCTCCTTCATCCGCTCTTTGAGTTCATCAATGCGTGCGTCCTTCTCTGCGATCAACAGATCGTCACCTTCGGCGAAGGGTTGCCAGAATCCTATCACCAACTAGGACCTTGTCTCGTGCCCCTTTGCGGACATCCTCGCCAAAGATCGGCGAGAGCAAGCTAAGGCGATCCCAAAGCTGGTTGACAGTGGAGTCTGTTCCTTCTCTAGATCTACAATAGCGCACATCATGACCTTAGACTACCTTAACCGAAGGTTGCTCACGGTGTTCTCCGACTGAAAGAACGGTGATTTTTGTCCACTCACCTTCATGGCATACAACATACTTCCCTGTTTTCTGCAACATTATCCGGTATAATTTAATGGTACCGTTTGACTTGGGTTGAGCGTTATGATATGGCTATGTTTGTCACACATCTAACAGAGGGGGGATACCAGGTAGTCTGAAGGGTTTTCGCACTTTAAGAAAAACTCGACGCTGCAACGTCGAGTCCTGGTAATAGTTATATGCAACCTGAATCCGTGGACTAACGAACGTGAAGAGTTGCCTTTAATGCAGGCGGGATG
>CBDUVB010000009.1:0-59132 GCA_965370555.1 uncultured bacterium | reverse complement strand
CCGTCACGCCGCCTGCGAGTAACAGATCGAGTTCGACGACCGGGTCGCCTTGATCATCAACATATGCTCTGCCGAATCGTGAAGTACGGTTCCATTCATTGATGGCCGAAAGCGGGAAATCCCCTTCGGTGTTCCATCCGGCGAAGAAGAGGAGTGATGCATAGCTGCCGACAATGGTCGGATCATACGGTACGAGCGTGGCAAGGATGTCGTTATGCGTGTATCTCCATATCGGATCGCCGTTGTCGTCCACACTTTGTTCGTAGTCGATCTCCATCTCTGCAAGAACCTGCCGGATCAGCGCTTCCGTTGCTGCGGTATAGATCGGTTGTGCGGCGACCGGTAGCGCGAGGACGGCGCCGATCATCCAACAGACCATCAACGAGAGAAACTGTTTGCGAATCATGTTGTACCTCCTGCTGGGGCTTTCTCGGAATTCATACGGACGGAGCTTTCAAGAGATGCCGGGCGATATGTGCTATGTTTCTTCTCTGAGCCGCGACATGGTTGTGGTCGTGGAAAACTCTCCGATACGATCTTGCGTATTGCGGAATCGGTTTGGGCGCTTCGAGCGTGAGCGTCCGGGATTACTTCCCGTTTCCGTTGCCCCCGCCGTTACCTCCACCGTTCCCGCTCCCGCCGCTGTTACCGCCAGCGTTTCCACTTTCGCTACCATTGCCGTTACCGCCATCGTTCCCGCTGTTTCCGCTTCCTTGATGCTCCTGAGGCCCGTTTTGGCCAAGACCGTTTTCGCCCATCTTCTGGTATGAATTCTGGTTCTGGATTTTCTTCTGGTATGCGTATCGGCTCTGAGATTCTTGTTGGTTCAAAACCTGATTCTGATTCATCTTTTGGTACGAGAATTGGCTTTGGACCGTTGTGCATTTCTTCTCTTGCTGCACTGCTGTAACGGTGGCGACAACGAAGACAAGGATAAGAAAAGCGCTGAGCAGGATGTATCGAAGCTTCGGTAGTCCGGCGATCATAGATTCCTCCTGTAGATCCGTAACTTTGCGCCCCCGGCTTTCGCTCGGGTTTGCCGTTTCGGCTTGTTGCTCTATTAGTATACCCCATCTGCAGCCGGAATCCTAGAGGGCGTTGGGGCCTGGTCTTCATTCTTGGCGTTTTGCTTCTCCCTTGCCAGGCAAATACCGGCTGAAAAGAGATCTTTCCCAAAGATGTAAACACAGCCATACAGACTGTTGAACAAACCTCTTCTCCTTGCGAGATAGAAGCTTTCACCGCCGAGAACGCGGAGCACGCAGAGAGTGGAAGGGAACCTTAATGCTTCATCTCAGCGATCTTTGCGCCCTCTGCGGTAAAATGCTTGAACCAGGGTTTGAGCTTGAAGATGAGCAGTAGAAAAGGTTTACGCAACAGGCTCCATAGCAAGGAAATAGGAGATCTATTTGCAGGATTACTCTCGGCATTGCCGGTACTTCTTCGATGCTCATCTTGCACGAGTCACCACGTGAGGTCGTTTGGCACGAAGACTCTCGTTACAATGAGCGAATCTTCGGAGAAGTAGGAACAGAATGGAGGCTTAGATGACCATTGTCGCAATATTGCTTGCCCTTGGAGCCGCGGTTGCATGGTCTCTGGAGACGGTCCTGGCTAAGCCTGGCCTGCGGCGTATGGACATGTTCTCCTATGCCGCTATTCGTCCTCTGTTTGCACTGCTCTTTGTCGTCCCATTCGGGCTGTTGACCTCCGGGTTCCAGTTTCCTGGGTGGCGACTGGTGGTAATCGCTGCTGTTGCTGGGGTCATCGACTCGTTCGTCGGTTCGATGCTCTTCTACTTCAGCGTGAAACGGGTATCCGCGCATGAAGCGAGCTCTCTCGCCAACACGGCCCCTTTCTGGGGTGTTGTCGCCTCCGTGTTTATCCTTGGGGAGCGACTGCAGCCGGTTCTCTTTGTCGCTGCCTTGTTCGTCGTCCTGGGCGCTTTCTTCCTCGTAAACCGGCGGGAAGATGAATCGGCTGTTCGTGTGAGCTGGAGCGCCTTACCGGCTCTTGGAGCGGGGATCCTGTGGGGCGTGGTCGAGACGGTACCGGCAAAGTATTGCCTGACTAATGGAATGTCCGTGGGCACTTTTCAATTGATCTTGATTGTCTCCTCTGGGGTTGCCTGGGGCGCGGCGGCGCTGATCCGATCACGGAGGACTCCGCTTCACTTCCCGCGTCGGGGTGTAATGATCGCCTTTGTCACCGCCTTTCTGGGGTACGCCCTCGCCTGGGTCCTCTGGCTCTCCGGGGTTAAACTGGTACCGGCTAGCTTGCTCTCACCCGTGCGTGGGTCGATGACCCTGTTCACGTTCCTATTCAGCGTGATCCTATTGCGCGAGCGTCCCTCCCGCAGATCGGCACTCGGAGCGCTATTGGTCCTGTGTGGAGTCCTTCTCGTTTCGATCCTTGGTTCCGCGTAATTAATGTTTTAACAGGAGTGAGGAGCTTGTTCGACGTAGTCGACAAGTATTCTCCGTGCCCAGAACGAAAAGGAACCGGCGGCCAGCCCTTGGCCAACCGCCGGTCCACAATCATCGTGGGTTACTCACCCTGGGGAGCTACTTCCGCATGATGGCGAAGCGGGTGAAGTGGTACGTCGCTGCCGCCACGCAGTTGCGCTCAACGTTGACGCCGGATTCCGGACATGCTCGCCACATTCCCTGTTCGGTATCCCAGTAGAACAGTGCGAGAAGAGCTTCGTCCTCGAACCCGGATGCGTCGAAGGCTTCCTGGGTGTAGTACACTTCGATCGTGATAGGCCACTCGATCAGTGCAGAAGGGATGTCTGTAGTAACATCTACCACGACCAGCGTTCCGGTGGCAGTGGGCCCACTCAGAGCACTGTATCCCTCCCCGCCACCCTCAGCTACAGAAAGGTCGGGCTCCCTTTGGATTCGCACGTAGCCCTCGCCACCGTCCAGTGTCTCAATAATAACTCGGGCATCTGCACCCGTTCTCCGACCGTCTACGATTGTCCTTGTGCCAGCCGCAACCTTCTCGAGGAAGAAGGCAGGTATCGGTACAACAGTCGATACCTCCCAAAGCTCGATCTCGGCACCGCCCGTTCGCGCCACGTACTCAGCGCCGATGGGCGTAGATGGATCGACTGCGCCCATCGGATGCCAGCCGCGACCCAGCCAGTTGTCGGCCCAATCGTAGACCCCGTCGGACTGAAGAGCGACGTCAGAACCGATCCCTTCGAGGACCTTGTTCTGGACAAAGGCCCAGTTGTTTCCGCCGTAGTCGTGCGCGTCCATGACCATGAGCCCCTTGCCACTAGCCACGAACTCCCTGATTGCCTCGACGTCTTCCCAAGGCAGTTGGTTCGGGTCACCGCCGACATAGGACGAGCCAAGACGAAGCTGCGGAATGACCACTACGTCGTATTCGGCGAGCAAGGCAGAAGTTATCGGCTCCGTGGCATCGCCAACGACTATGTATCCCAGGTTGCCAAGCGCGGCGACGAGCTCCGAGCACGCGGTTGTATCGTGCGCCACTCCGTAACCCTCGTACCACAGCACCTTGGTTGCCCCGGCATTCAACTGCTGGAACATGATGTCGAAGAGCACATCGTACTGTCCTAGCTTCCAGTAACCGTTGATGCAGTTCCAGGCTAGACCGGCAGCAATCACATTTCCGTTCCCCACCTTGCCGGATGTTGCGATCTCGGGGTAGGTACCGGCAGAGTACGCGACAAGCGGCGGCGGGCCGATATTGTCGGCAGCATAGGAACCCTCGCCACGGGTACGGAGGAACGTCTCGGAACTAGCAACTCCCTTGTGTAGAGTGATCTCGTCAATGAGTTCATCGTCTACATTGTAGGCCACTACATGGAGGTCTTCGGGTGAGACTTCGAAGACCGTGTAGCTGTACTGAGAGATAGGTCCGCAAGCGTGCCACGATTTTGGATAAGACTGTGAGAGAGGAGCGCCTCCTCCTCCGGCAATTATGTGCACCGTTCCGTCAATCGGAATGGTTCTGGCGTAGAAGTGCTCGTGTCCGCAAATGGCCACATCGACGTCGAACTGATCGAACAGCGGTAGGAAGTTCACAGACTTGCCCTGTCCACCGTATTCCTCAAACGCCGGCCTGTGAAACCCGGCGATCTGCCAGGTTACGTCTGCCGATGCACCAACCGCCTCTGTGAACCATCCGAGTTGCTCGGTCTCCGGATAGTAAGGATTGCTATAGGTTTCGGAGTCGAGCTCGAAGAAACGCAGGTCCTTGGTGATGTCGACCGCGTACCATCGTTTCGGCTCGGGCATGCAGAAGAACTGGTAGTAAAGGCGGGCATCTTCCTTGGTGATCTCAAACTCGTAGAAGCCCGTCTCCGGAACCGTGTAGTCACCCTCCGGGGCTTCAGTCCGTCCGACCTCGTGATTGCCAATGATCGGCAGAATCGGGATCAGGTGACCCTGAGTGTCAACGTAGTACTCCTGAAGGTGCCTGCTGTACTCTTTCCATTCCCCAGCGTCGAAGGCTCGCTCGATGTGGTCTCCCACGTGGATCATGAAATAGGGATCGTGCTGGGCCTGCAACGACGCAACCTTGTTTCTTCCCTCTGGAAAGTCCAGAGCTCCTTGACGTGTATCCCCACCAACGATGAACTTTATCCGTTCCAGGTCGCCAGGAACGGTGTGGAACATGAATTCCTCGGTGTAACCATCGGGACCGCCACATACGAAGTAGTATGTAACGCCAGGGGCAAGCCCGGTGAGTGTCGCCTTGTACGTGTACCCCTCTTCGTCCCCATCTTGTCCGATGATCACCATGGGGCCATCAGCCGTTGTTGAGAATGCGTACAAGCCTTCGTCTCCGCCCCTTGACTGCGTGTCGTAGAGAAGCTGGCTCGCAGTCGTAGACTCATCGGTATACCACACGAACGACATCGTGGTGTTGATGTCATTTATCTCCCATCCAAGGTGCACACCTTGCGGCAGATCCGCAACCACCAGAGAACCCAGGGTTAAAACCAACGATAGCGCCACCAATAAGACCAACAAGTTATGTCTATGCAAAAGAACCTCCTTCATAGTGACTGCGTTTATCGGCCTACAAAAGCCAACACCAACACCCTTATCACTCTCGCAATTTCTAGCCGCCATCACCTCCTTCGCCGTTGCTGATCATACTGTTTGACGAGGTTGCAACTTACAACCACCTCCACGCGGTAGGATCACTCGGCATCTTCATGGTACAGCAAGGTGTTGTAGGACGGCGAAAAAGTAGATCCATACTTCTTATGCACATCACAGGCTGCGCGGCATATTGATGGTGAACCCCTGTTCTTTGAGGAGGATCTCGTTAAAGCCAGGGCTCGATGTTGCGATCCCGGAGGCGGATCGGATGATCTGAATAGCGGATAATCCCCTGCCGATCGATCACAAAGGTATGAGGAATTCCAGAGACGCCATAGAGGGTTTTCATCCTCTGTGCGGCTGTGGGTGACTCCCACAGAACTAACAGGTCCGTGAATTCGTTCTCTTCGAGGAAGGTCGAAATATCCGCCATATTCGGATCGAGGCTGACCGCGACGACTACCAACCCCTCGCTCTGGTAGCGTTTGCGCAGTTCGTCCAAGTGTGGCATGGAACTACGACATGGCGGACACCAACTCGCCCAGAAGTCGAGGATGATGACCTTCCCGCGGAAGTCGGAGAGAGAGATGCTCTCTCCTTGAAGGTCTTTAAGGGTAAAACCAGGGGCAAGGTCCCCAATATTCGTCCCCACGGGGACCTCCTCGGTTGGATCGAATACGGTAACCATGCGCACAGTGCTATTTGTCGCTCCTTTACCGTCGGTGACGGTGAGCCGCGCCTCGTAGCTTCCAAAAGAGGAATAGGTATGGGTCGCAATCTCTTCTGTTCCGATGGACCCGTCTCCAAATTGCCATTCGTAGGCGAGGATCGTGCCATCGGAGTCGTAGGAAGATGTGGCATCGAAGAAGACCGAAAGTGGAGAAGGACCCGAAGCAGGACTACGGGTAAAGCCTGCTATTGGTAAGGTGTTCCTCTCCAGACACCCGGCAAGTAGGATTGCAATGCCCATCAGGAGAACGAATGTGACAAATGCCTTTCGTTTGCGCCAAGCGCGCTTTCTCAAAGCTTGCTCTCTCAATGTAGAACTCCCTCGCTTTCTTCTCAAAGAAGCGAGGCCCCCTCGTAGGGAGCCCCGTTTCGATCTTCTTCGGCCTATCGAGCCTGTTGTCTTTCTTGGAGGTAACAACCTTTTGCTCTCGTATGCTGTTATCTTAACGGGTGGTTGCGAAGAAGGTATGAATAGGCTATGGAGATTTCGTGAACCCGGATCCTTCAAGCAAATGCACTCACTTGACTACACCCTTCTTCTCAAGCTTACTTAAGAGCAACCCCTCCCTGCTATTGACATCCGGGGTTTTTGGGTGTATAGTGGTTATGCCCACGGGTGGTTCTCAGCAGTACGTGGGTCATCGGGCGGCTTGTAGGTGGAAATGGCTGCCCGATGTTCATTGAGACAGCAACAGTCTTTCTTTCATCCAGTATGAAAGCGCAGTCTCCTTCACTCGCCGCGGGAAGGGTGTCTTAGGCAGTTCTGTTCCAAATGCTCTGGTAGGCTCACCGCAGCGCAAACTCAGCGGCAGCACCTCTTCCCGAACGGATTGCTCCCTCGATCGTGGACGGCCAGCCGGTCGCGGTGTAGTCCCCGGCGAGGAGGAGTCCTCCTATCGGGGCTTGTGCGCCTGGGCGAAGCACCTCGCTTCCCGGGGCAGGGACGAAGGTGGCACGGGGACTCTTGATCAGCAGGTCATCAAGGAGACGGGCCTTGTGTGCCTTAGGAAGAAGTTCAGAAAGCGTGGAGAAAAGGCGCTCCTTGATCGTCGTAATAGAAATGTCGATAAGGTCTTGCGCTGCGCTCTGGGAAAGGACGATGTGCGTTGTTCCCTCGCGCCCTTGAATCTTCGTGAGGTCGAAGATTGCCTGTACCGGTGAATCGACCGCGATCAGGAATGGCTCCTCCATCACAGGACGATCGAACCAGAGGTGCAGGTTGACGATCGGAGAGAATCGAATTTTCTCAAGGCAAGTGAATATGGGATTACTGATAACCGCCTCGGGAAGGAGTGGGAGAAGGTAGTACGGCGGAATGGCCGCGATCACCTCGTTCGATTCGATCCGCTCTCCCGTAATGAGTTCAACCCCGTGTACTCTTCCCGCCTCGGCGAGGATTCGTCGGACCGGTGCGTCTGTTCTCACCTCTCCTCCTCGTGCACGTAGGAAGGGGATGGCCGCGGAGAAGATACGCGAGAGAGGAAGGGTGAAGAGACCCATCTCTGCCCCGTGCGGGGAGAAGAACCCTTCCTTGAAGATCATCCGCGCTGCGCGGGCGCTCACCGTGTGGGGACGCTCGTTCAGCGTCGCGATACAGATCGGTTTCCACAGGCGCGCGATGGCTCTTTCCGTCTGACCATGAGAGGAGAGCCAGTCGGCGAACGTCTGCTCCTCCCGTGGGTTCTGCGTGAGGAGGGAAAGACCGGCACGCAGCACAGCAACCCGTTCTCTAAAAGAAAGTGAACGGTATTGGATCAGGCTCGGCAGGAGGTGGAGCGGGCCGGGGAGGGGCACCGAGGCGATCACGGAGCGGCCCGTACCACAGACGATCGGTACGCGGAGGCTCTTCTGAAAGCGCACGCACGCTTCCATCCCAAGCTGCTGCAAGAGGTCTATCGAGGCTGTGCAGCAACGCATGAGAACGTGCTGTCCGTAGTCGACCTCCTCGTCCATGGTGACGTAGTTAAACGAAGCGGCGCGACCGCCGAGCCGCGAAGCCCGCTCTAGGAGCAAGGTCTTCCTCCCACGCTCGGCAAGGGCACAAGCGGCAGCGATCCCGGCCGGTCCGCCACCGATTACGATGACCGGCTTCATCGCAGGAATGCTCGTACCCATGTGCGGAAGGTCAGGATTAGCTTCTCTCTTGTCGAGAGCGAGACACGCGCACTGAAGACGTCGTAGCCTTTCGTCTCGATCCGATCGAGGATGCAAGAGTAGATCGCAGCAAGAAGCATGGGACAGCCGCGTGCGTGACGGGGCAGGTGATCGATAAGTTTCTCCCCCTCACGAATGTAGCCCCGAGCCCTTCCGATCTCAAACGCGAGGAGTGCACGCACCTCTTCGTTAGTCTCACCGGTTCGCAGCATCTTCTCGGTGACAGCGAAGCGTTCGAGATCCTCCAGCGGGATGTAGATACGGTTGCGCTCGATATCCTCCGCCACATCGCGCACGATGTTCGCCAACTGTAGGCCTAAACCAAGCGCCTCACCCAGGTTCTCAACCTCCTTGGTGAGTCTCCACCCGCGGCGGTGGGCAAGGATAGGGAGGACGGAGAGGCCGACCGCCGACGCGACGAGGTGACAGTATAGGTGGAGGTCGGTGAAGGTCTCATAGCGCAAGACCGTGAGATCCATCTCCACCCCATTGATCACCTGAACAAGATGATCCGGGTCGACCGAGAACCGGACGATGGCATCGGAAAGAGCGAGGTCGGTCAGGGTCTGGGGCTTGCCCTCAATTACTGCAGTCAACCGTTTTCTCAGGTGGGTAAACGCGTCGATCTTCTCGACGAGGTCAGCATCGCCGTCAGCAATGTCGTCGGCTTCGCGGCAGAACGCGTAGAACGCGTAGATCGCGCGACGCTTCGCTCTTGGGAGGGTGATGAACGCGAAGTAGAAATTTCTCGCCTCTTGCCGGGTGATCGTCGAGCAGGCTTCGTAGGCTCCTTTCAGCTTCCGATCCATCATTTTCTCCTCCACAAGGCGCGTCCATTTGAAAGCAAGGTCGAGAGGAAGAGGATCAGTTTCTCTCTCTTTCCCAAGGTCGGACGGTGAGCGAGCGTGTCGTATCCTTGCGCTTCGATCTTCTCAAGGATAGCCAATCCTCCCCGCGAGAAAAGGGCAATATCAACCTTGAGGTGTCCGCGTACCCGGTCGATCAAAGGGAACCCGGCACAGAAGTACTCCCGCGTCCGCTCGACCTGGAACCGCATCAATGCTTTCACCGCTTCGCTCGCCCGGTTTAAGGCAAGATTCTCCTCACTCACCTTATAGCGTACCATTTCATCTTGTGGAAGGTAGATTCGTTCCATCTCGTAGTCGCGCTTCACGTCCTGCCAGAAGTTCACGAGTTGCAACGCGGTGCAGGTGGCATCCGAGAGGGCGAACAGTTCCTCGTCGTGATAGCCAAAGAGCATGAGGAAGAGTCTCCCCACCGGGTTTGCCGAGCGATCACAGTAATAAAGCAATTCGGAGAAGGTAGCATAGCGATCCTTCCCTTGGTCGATACGGTTCGCCTCGATCAGCTTCAAGAACGGTTCCTTTGGGAGGTCGAACTCGTCGATCGTCCGCCGCAGGGCGACGAGAACCGGATGGCGGGGGGTTCCCCCGGAGGCTGCATGGAGTTCGCTTTCGAAGCGGTCGAGGAGAGCGTTCCGGTCTCCTGGTGCCTCGTCGCCGACATCGTCGACAGTGCGGCAGAAGGCATAAAGGACGTTCACGTGGGGGCGCATCCGCCGTGGGACGAGCCACGATACAAGGGTAAAGTTTTCGTAGTGAGTACGGGCAAGCCGGGTACAGAGCGCGACCGATTCCGCCAGAGAAGGGGGGCTCTCCGGGAGGTCGATCAGCGTGGCGAGGTGCTCTCCTACCATCCCTGCACTTGCACGATGACCTCGCGCTCACGCGGCCGATCGAGCTCGATCAGGAAGATCCGCTGCCATTGCCCCAACAGAAGCGCTGCCTCTGCAATGGGGATCGTCTCGCTCGTCCTCAGGAGGAGGTGCTGGCAGTGAGCGTGACCGTTCGGACACTCGTCTTCGGTCATGTTCGCCGTGCGGATGACGAAGTCGTTGTGCTTGTAGTCCCCCTCACGGGGGGCGATCCTCTCCAAGAAGTAGGTCATGTCCTGGAGAAGGAGCGGCTCATCCTCATTGATCTCAATCGCCGCCGTGGTGTGACGGGAGAAGACTAGTACCGTCCCCGCCTGGATCGCGGAGCGCTCCACGATCTCCTTCACCGCGTCGGTGATATCGATGAACTCCGGCGCTCTTTCCGCCGTCCTCGATATGGTCTCCCGATGGAGCCTGACCAGCGGTCTCTCTACGGTTTTTGTGTTCGTATTCATGATCTATTTGGAGATTTCAGTGATCTCCGTTACCCCCCTTTTCTCATCTTTTCTCTATCGTAGGATTGGAGTTGCAATACGACCTTCTCGATCACCTCATCCGGGGTCGAGGCACCCGCCGTCACCCCGATCCGTTGATCGCCCGTGAGCAGCGCCCAGTCGATCTCATCCGCCGATTCGATGTGGTGGGTGGGGACCCCGGTTGTCCGTCCGACCTCGACGAGCTTGCGCGTATTGGCCGAGGATCGGTTCCCCACCACGAGGAGTGCGTCGACCTCTCTCGCGAGCTCCTGTGCCGCCTGGTAGCGCCGACCTGTCTCCGGGCAAGTGGTATCTATGATCCGGATCTCTGGTACCTTCCCGGTGAAGTCCTTGGCGATTTGTTGCGCAAACTCGGCGAAGAGACGTGGATTCTTCGTTGTCTGTGCGATGATGGCGATCCCCTTAACCTCTGAAGGGATGCTGATCTCCGGCGTCTGTGTGGCCATCCCTTGGTCGGCAGTCCAGGAGAGGATCCCCTTGACTTCGGGGTGCTCCGCCTCCCCGTAGAGGACGATGAATAACCCTTCCTTGACTAACGCGGCTGCCGTCTCCTGAGCGCGTCGGACGATGGGACAGGTAGTATCGACCAGACGCAGGCCACGCTCGCGGATCTCCGCGTAGGTCTCCTCTCCGGCCCCATGAGCGGTTATTGCCACGGTCCCGCCAGAAGGAACCTCGTTGAGACTCTTCACCAACTTCGCTCCTTGGGCCGCGAGAGACTCGACCACATGGGTGTTGTGAACGATCGCCCCCAAGGTATACAAAGGACCGTTCTCTCCTAGCTCGGTCTCGATCATCGTTACAGCACGTCGGACACCGAAGCAGAACCCGAGAACGCTCGCCTTTACGATCTTCACGAGGACTCCATACGTAATTGATGGAGCGATTGAGTGATTGGGTGATTGAGTGATTTAACACCGCGATCTCCCGATCTATCAATCATCCGATCATTCAATTTCTCCTCCCGCTCTCCACGTCTCGCTTTGCTGTAGCGCCCAAGGGCCATCAGTGGAAAGACATCCCGATACAGGTGGTAGTTGATCATGAAGTCGAGAGGGAACCCGGTCCCGGTGAAGTACGGCTCGTCCCAGCCACCATCTTCCTGTTGTGTACGCACGAGGTATTCGATCCCTTCTACCGTGGCCTGGTGATCGACCTTACCCGCTGCAAGGAGCCCGAGCAGGGCCCACGCCGTCTGGGAGGCGGTCGACGGGCCTCTCCCCCGCCACTCCGGATCCCCGTATCCCTCGATACGCTCACCCCATCCGCCATCCTCGTTCTGATGAGCGATCAACCAGTCGACCGCGCGACGAATATAGGGGGCATCCATCTCCTCGCCGACTGCGGCAAGCGCCGGAAGGACGTACCCGATCCCGTAGGTGAGGTTTACCCCCCAGCGACCGAACCACGCTCCGTCCGGTTCCTGCTCCCGTTCAATATAGCGAAGGGCACGATCGAGCGGGGCAACCCCCTTTCTGTACCCCCTCAGACCCAAAAACTCCACGATATGCGCCGTCACATCGACCGACGGAGGATCGATCATCTCCCCGAAGTCGGCAAACGGAATCTCGCGCAGGAATGCCTGTGTGTTGTTCCGATCGAACGCCCCCCAACCACCATTCTTGCTCTGCATGGCAAGGAGCCACTCTAAACCCCGGTCGAGCGCCCGTTTCTTTCGCGATTCATCGAGTTTCGCCCGCAAGAGAGCCATCATCACGACCGACGAGTCATCGGTATCGGGGTAGATATCATTGGCAAACTCGAACGCCCATCCACCTGGACGCCCCTTACAGTGTACTTGCCAATCTCCTCCGACGAAGATCTGCTCATCGAGGAGCCATTCGCCGCCCTTGAGAAGTGCAGGGTGATCCGCAGGAAGGCCGGCATCCGCCAAGGCTATCATCGCCAGGCCGGTGTCCCAGACCGGTGAGAGGCACGACTGCATGCGCAACGTCCCTTCTTCCTTAATGGTTCCATCTTCCTCGATCGCGAACCCCTTATCCCCATAGAACCCGGCGAGCCCCTTCACGATCACCGGGTGGTCGGTCGGGTAGCCAAGAGCGTGAAGCGCGATCAAAGAATAGACCCATGGTGGTTGGATTCCGCCCCACGAACCATCCTCCTCTTGCCGTGCCACGATCCAACGCTCTGCCTTACGAATGGCAGTCTTACACAGCGGCTTCCATGGGAACCGATCGTAAATCCGCAACGCTCGATCGAGGAGGGTAAACAGCCTGGCACAACGTGTATCCTTGTGAGGCAAAGAAAGGTCCGCCCCACCCTTTCCGTTTACGAAGAGCTCATCGATGTGAGCCCAACGTGGAATGGAGAAGACAGGCTTGAGTGTCTGGATGATCGCCATCGGGACGATCGTTCCGCGGGCCCAGCAAGCAAACGAGTAGACGTTCACAGGGAACCACTTTGGCAGGAGGATGAGTTCCGGCGGGAGCATCGGGACACCGTGCCAATCCCACTCCCCAAGCATGGCGAGCCATATCTTGGTGAAGATGCGCGCTCGCTCCACCCCTCCCTGTGACAGGATGAACTCCTTTGCTCTCAGCATGTGTTCTTCATCAGGTGAAAACCCAGCGAGCTTCATAGCCAGGTAGGCCTCGATCGTCGTCGATAAATCGGGCGGCCCGTCGTACCAGATCGCCCACGCTCCGTCTTCGCGCTGCTTGCTCTCGATATAACGGGCGATCTTCGTCCACTCCTCTTGATTCCCCACACCGAGGATGTGCGTCAGGAAGAGGTGCTCCGCGGTGATCGTCACGTTCGATTCGAGCTCTCCCCACCAGTACCCTTCCTCGTACTGCAGGCCAAGGAGACGGGCAGTCGCCCGGGCGACCGCCTGGTTCAGACCGGACTCCGGCGCCTCGGTAGTGCTCCCGGCGTGGAAGGCCTGTCGCTCGTTCACCGTGCCCCTCCCTTCCTTTCCAAGTAATCTCGCACCGTACTTACAAACTCCGCAACGAGACGCTCCTCAGGGATAGCCCGCGCGACCGGCTCCCCGTCGACGCAGATCGTCCCGTTCTTCTCGCCGCCGAAAAGTGCGATCTCCGCGTTCTTTGCCTCGCCGATTCCGTTGACGATGCACCCCATCAGCGCGACCGTGAGCGGTTCTGTTACATCGATCAGTTCCTGCTGGATCTCGTTGGCGATCGTGTATAGGTCGATCCTTGTGCGACCGCAGGTTGGACAGACCCGATAGACGATCCCCCGCTTTCGCAGATTAAGGGCGCTCAGTATCTCGTAGGCGACGCGCACCTCCTCCACCGGATCACCGGTGAGAGAGACACGCACGGTATCACCCAGTCCCTCTGCAAGGAGGATTCCCAGGCCGACCGCAGAGCGGATAGACCCACCCCATGGCGTCCCCGCCTCGGTGATTCCAATGTGAAGCGGATAATCGACCTCGCGAACGATCTCTCGGTACGCGGCAATCGTCATCGGAACGTCGGTCCCTTTGAGCGAGACGACGATATCCGTAAACCCAAGACCCTCGAGGAGACGGATCTCTTTTAGCGCGCTCTGCACCATCCCCTTTGCACTGGCGTGCCCGTGAGGATCGAGGAACTCTTGAGCGAGCGAGCCGGAGTTCGCCCCGACGCGGATCGGGATCCCTGCCTCCTTGGCCGCACGCACTACCTCGGAGATCTTCTTTGGATCGGTTATATTCCCCGGGTTCAACCGGAGCTTATCGACCCCGGCCGCGATCGATGCCAGGGCGAGGCGGTGGTCAAAGTGGATATCGGCAACGAGCGGGATTGAGATCCTCTCTTTGATCATCGGGAGAGCCTTGGCTGCTTCGAGATCGGGAACAGCGACGCGGATGATCTCACACCCCGCAAGCTCAAGCCGTTCGATCTGAGCGACGGTGGCGTCGACATCGCGTGTATCGGTGTTTGTCATCGATTGAACAACGATCGGGCCTCCACCACCGATCTTGACTCCTCCGATGATGATCTCCTTACGATTCATTGGAATCATTGAATGATTGAGCGATTGAATCATTGAGTGATTGTCTGTGTCTGTAGTTTTTTCATCTCTTTTCAGCGAGTTATCTTTCATCTGTTCAATCTCCCGATTCTCCGCTCACTCAATCTCTAAATTTCTAATTGCACCGACGATCGCTGGGATTGCGCGTCCGATCGCGCGCCCTGCCAAGAAGGAGAGCCAGGCAAAGCGCAGTGTGGCGATCGGATGCGCGAGGATGGAGCGAACCAAAGATCGATCCGAAGAGAAGGGTAGCGCACGATCGACTGGGTCGATAACGGCCCTCACCGAGAGGAACCCGATCCCTCTCTCTCTCGCCAGGCGAGCGAGTGAACCGTCTTCCATCTCCACGGCGATCGCCCCCTCTTCCCCCAGGTCCCTCTTCTTCGCAACGCTCTCTATAATCCGGTCCACGCTCTCGATCGCTCCTGTCGTGAAGTCGATTCCTCCACGAGAGATCCCATTCTTCGCCCGATCGAAGAGATCCACGTCGAGAGGGATGGTCTCGCCACGATGGCGGATCTCCTTTGCGAGGACGATCCTCCCCGGAGGCAGAGAGGGCACAAGTCCACCGCAGAACCCTGTCGAGAGGATGAGGTCCGGTCCTTCTCCTACTTCCAGGGCGCGTTCCACCGCATCACTCGCTGCCGCGCCCATCGGCGCACGGAGGAGCCGGACACCCGGAAGACGCGGGATCCAACCGATCTCTGCATAGGAGCAGGCTACGACCATTATCATCTCTTCCTCTCCTCCCGTGCCACGGTGAGAAGGTCAAGCGGGTGGGAGAAGGCGTGCAGGATGCTCGCCCCTTCGAAGGAGGAGTGCATCATGCAGTTGATGCAGCGCCGATCCTTTCCCGGTCCGTACCGTTCCCACAGCTCGGGCTCGAAGAGCTCTTCGATATCGTCTGTGTGCTCATCGGCCAGGATGTAGCAGGGCTTCCGCCATCCGCGCACCGTGTAGGTCGGTGTCGTCCAGGCCGCACAATCATATTCCCTCTCCCCACGCAGGAAATCGAGGTAGAGCGGGTTGTTGTAGAACGGGAAATTCCTGCTCTTATCGAGGACCCGGCGGAAGACGGCGATCGACTCCTGACGTTTCAAGAAGAGTTCCCGATCGGAGACGTCCTCGTAGGCGTATCCAGGGGAGACCATCAACCCTTCCACACCCATCTCGGTGAGTTGAGCAAAGAGCGTGTGCAGATCCTCAACATCCGAGCCATGGAAGAGGGTCGAGTTCGTATTCACGCGAAACCCACGGGAGAGTGCCTCCCTTATCCCCGCGATTGCCTCGTCGTAGGTCCCTTCCCTTCTTGTTACATAGTCGTGGATCTTCTTCGTTCCATCGAGGTGGACGACGAACGAGAGGTAGGGACTCGGTTTGAAGAGGTCGAGCTTCTCCCGCAATAGAAGGCCGTTCGTGCACAGATAGACGAACCGCTTCTCCTCGGTGATCGCACGGACGATCTCCCCTATCTGTTCGTGCAGGAGAGGTTCTCCGCCGGAGACGGAGACGATCGGGGCCCCGGAAGCGTGCACCGCGACGAGCGACTCTTCGACCGAGAGTCTTTCATGAATAGCGTCCTTGTACTCGATAACCCGGCCACAACCGATGCAGTGCAGGTTGCAAGCCTCAAGGGGCTCAAGCATGGTGACGAACGGGAAGTGCTTCCTCCGTTTTGCCTTCTGGGCCATCAGATAACGGGCCATCGCAAGATCGAGTTTCGCCGGACGCCTCATTGAGGGCACCTCAGTCGAGGGTACCTCATTCGAGGGTACCTCATCTCTTCCTCCTAATCAGATAGTCGATCAACTCATTCATCTCTTCTATTCCTCGTTCGGAGAACGGGAGGGTTGCAAGACGCGTTCTCGCCTGCTCTAGGTGAGTGCTCACCTGCTCCTCGCAGGCTTGGCGAACGTTCGCCCGCTCCATGAGCGCGATGACGCGTTCGATATCCTCATCCTCGATCTCCTTCCTGGAATAGACCTCCGTCAAGAGATCTCGATCCTCGCTACAGGCCTGCGCAAACGCCATCGAAACGGGAAGCGACTTCTTCCTGCGTCGGATGTCGGACCCCTGCGGCTTTCCAGTGACCGTTCCGTTCCCCCAGATTCCCAACAGGTCATCGCGGATCTGGAACGCGCGCCCGAGGTCCCGTCCCATCTCGACGAGATCTTGAACGACATCGATCGGAGATCCAGCGAGGAGCCCACCCATGCGGAAGGCACAGCGGATCAAGGCTCCTGTCTTCTTGTCGATCATATCGAGGTAAGAAGCGACATCGACTTCCTCTTCCTCGAAGGCGAGGTCAAGCCCTTGCCCCTCGATCATCGCCACGGTCGCCTCGACCAGAGCAGCGACGATCTCCTTCCCGGCGCGCGCTCCTTGAGCAACGGCAAGGGCCTGCATCAGGTCACCGGCGTTGATCGCCTGTGCGATCCCATACAAGTTCCAGACTGTCTTCCGCCCCCGCCTTATCTCGTCATGATCCTGGATATCGTCATGGATCAAGGAAAAGTTATGGACGAGCTCCAGCCCGATCGCCGCAGGTAGGGCCTGCTCGATATTCCCACCGAGCTCCTCCGTCGTGAAAAGTACGAGGCTCGGGCGAATGAGCTTCCCGAGAGCCAGGGCCGGAGCCCCGTGCTCATTCTCCAACCCTACGTGGTAGCGAAGGATCGCGTAGAGGAGGGAGTCTCCCGCGAGCGCAACGCGCAACCCACCCTCGATTAGGGACGTGTACCTGAGAAGGAACCTAGGTGTGGTCATCGCTCTCCTTCAGCGGGGCAAGGCGGACCAACCCCATCTCCTCCGCCTCCTTCACCAGAGCGGCTACACTGTGCGCCCCGAGTTTCCTCATCAGGCGGGCGCGGTGGTTCCGCACCGTGTGCAAGCTTCGCATCATCACCTCAGCGATCTCATTGTTCTTCTTCCCCTCTGCGATCAACTGCAGGACCTCCCTCTCGCGCGGGGTCAACCGCTCATCGATCCTCACATCCGCACCTTCGCCCATCTCCTGAGAGAAGTAACGCTCACCCGCAGCCACCCGCTCGATCGCCTTCACCAACCGCTCCGGGGCCTCCTCCTTCAACACGTATCCCCACGCGCCGACGCGGTGCGCCTGCGAGATATATCCCTTGTCGTGAAACATCGAGAGGAGGATAACCCGCGTCTTTGGAGCGACCTGCGCGATCTGCCGAGTCGCATCGAGACCGTTCAAGAGAGGCATAGAGACATCGACCACCGCGACATCGGGTTGGATTGCCCGCACCATCTTCACAAGCTCTCGCCCGTCCCCTGCTTCCCCCTCAACTAGAATGGAGAAGGAGGTGAGGAGGGCCTTCACCCCCTGACGGACAAGGGTATGATCATCCCCAAGCACCACCCGAATCGATTTCATCTCAAGACAGTTTACCTCAAACGGCTGAGTTCAGGAATGGGGGAAATGTATCAACAGGGTATGGTTCTTCAGCCGTGCTCGTTTCTAGCGCTCCGGCAAAGCGCTCATAACAAACCGAAAGGTTCAGCGATCGACAGGTCGGGATGTTAAATCGTTCAATCACTCAATCTCTCAATGGGCTTATGTAAGTCCGATCCGCCGAGCATGGGCAACAAGGCCGGCCTGGGTGTGAATCTCCAGTCTATCCATCAGGCGTTGGCGGTGGTGTTCGACCGTCTTCTCTTGGATCGAGAGGGTGGAAGCGATCTCGGCGTTCGTTCTCCCCGCACCGATCAGGGCAAGGACCTCGCGCTCGCGTTGCGAGAGGGCTCTGCGGACGGGGAGGGTCTCTCCTCGTGCCGCTCCTTGGATCGCTTTGTGGAGAGAATCGGCAGACGAGGCCTTGGAGACGAGGCCGCATGCGCCGCGCTCCACAACGGCCTGAGCGTACTCCGGCTCGTCGTACATGGAGAGGACAAGGATTCGCGTCGTTCGAGATGCTTCAATGATGCGGGGGATCGCGGCGAGTCCATCGAGGTTCGGCATGGCGATATCCAGTAGGAGAACGTCAGGAGTTGTAGCACGTGTCTGTTCGATCGCGGCAAACCCATCCTCGGCAAGGCCGACCACCTCGATCTCCGGGTACGACGACAAGAGGCGGGATAGGCCCTCGCGAACGAGGGCGTGGTCATCCGCGATTACGATGCGAATTTGTTTCATAGGGGACCTCCACCGTGATCGTTGTTCCCCTCCCAGGGGAGGAGGTGATCTCCATCCGCCCCCCGCTCACCTCCACTCGCTCCTGTATCCCGCGCAGGCCAAGCCCTTGCGCCTCTTGCGGACGAAAACCAACCCCATCGTCCTCGACCGATAACACGACACTCCCCGATCTTCGCGTCAGAGTGACATCGGCCCGTTTCGCCCGCGCGTGGCGGCGCACGTTCCGTAGCGCCTCCCGGACAACGTAAAAGAGGAGGCTCTCCACCGGGCGGGGCAAACGCTCTTTATCTTCCAGGTGTACCAGCACATCGAGTCCGCTCGCTTTCGTCACCATCTCGGCGAGCCTCTCCAACGACGGGACTAGTCCCAAGTCGTCGAGGAGCGGCGGGCGGAGGGAATACGCGAGGGTGCGCGTCTCGACGATCGCTTTATCGATGATCGTGAAGATCTCCTGCCTCTGTCCGTCGGGGATCTCATCCCGCAGGGTCGCTAAATGAAGCTTGACCGCGGCAAGGGATTGGCTCAGGTTATCGTGCAACTCACGCGCGATGCGTCGGCGTTCCTCCTCGTGCGCGGTGAGAAGTCGACGTGACAGCTCGGCAAGTTCTCGCTCTCGCTCGGCAAGGGCACGGTTCTTACGTGCGTAGATGTTGGTGAACGCGCGGACTGTATAGGCAAGGACAGTGTAGACCGCGACCACCCCGGCGAGGATAGTCGTAAGGTTGTAGGAGAGGCTGTGGTAGGGATCACCATGAACCGGAAAGAGGAACTGATGTGGAATGATGCTAGCGTACTCCAGGAGAACGACGAGGGAGTAGAGCAGGATGACGAGCGCGGTGATCAGGTACCCCTGCAACGGGGGGAGGAAGAAGTTGGCGTAGATCACGGTGAACAGGTAAAAGATGTTCCCGATCCACTGGCTTCCTCCGGTCAGATAAACGAACAGGGTGACAAAGACGATCTCCGCCGTGAAGAACCCTGCGTGTGCCCAGTGCAGGGCGCGCTCAGTCCGTTGGTGGTCGACCAAATACTGGAAGGGAAAGGTAATGAGAAACCAGCCGAGGGGCGCGTAGAAAAGCGGGTTAAGGTAGCTAATTCGGCTTGTCAGAACCACCACAAGTGCCACTGCGGCGAAGACCCCCAGGGTAATCCGCCGGGCGAGGATCGTCTTTGTGACGGTTCTTTGCAGCTCTTCAAACGGCTGTTCTCCCATGATTCGCTTTTGGCCCGTCCGTAAGGCCATACTCCGCTTACTTCAGGGTCGGAGGGAGGACGATCTTTCCGAAGTTCTT
The DNA here is from genome assembly GCA_965370555.1 of uncultured bacterium. Taxonomy (GTDB): domain Bacteria; phylum Bipolaricaulota; class Bipolaricaulia; order UBA7950; family UBA9294; genus JAJOKK01. Next base: position 39,486 of record CBDUVB010000009.1, on the reverse strand, counting down.
CTCGTAGCGGGTGATGTTCTCCCCGATCGCCTGGTAGAGGCGCTTCATGTGCCCGGGATTGAGGACCACCCGCGAGGTGAGGAGCGCTTGATCAGCTTTTGCTGTTTGCGTTTGGGGATCGATGAATAAAAAATCGACGACGAACTCCTCCTTACGGTGGGAGATCAGAGCCAGGTTGGAGTAAATCCCACGTCGTGTGTCGTTGTCTGCGGTAATCTGCATCTGTCGGCTTGTCATCTTATCTATAAACCTCCGTGGTACTTGTTTAGCGTACGTATGCTCATCACATCTCTAACGGATGGTACAAAGCTTGAGAGATTGAGCACTTTAGCTATCGGAATGTTGGGGACGTAAATCACTCAATCTCTCACTCGCTAAATCACTCAATTTCACATCGTGGGGAGATGGTAGCCGCGCAGGAGCAAATCGGCAACTCTAGCGGCGCATAAACCGCTCGTGGAACCGCTCGATCGTCTCCTGATGATACCCAGGAAGGAGGATGTGATGGTTCCCCAACGGGGCGGTGAGGAGGGGATCGATGGCATCTTCAACAGCGATGGAAACCTGGGTCCGGCAAAGATCGTCCCTATGGGATGCATTCTTGATCGTCCCCTGGCGGATGAACAGATGGTCGAGTCGCTCCCCTCCTAGGCGGAAGAGGGTGCACGGACCCTCGGAGACCTTGGCAGCGATCCCCACGCCGAGCCCCGACTCGAAATGCGAGCGGATCGCATATCCAGCAGAGAGCGAGAGCGGACAGCTACAATGAGCAATGATCAAGTTCCTCTCAGCGGTATTGACCTCGGAGATGTTAGCCATGAATGCCGCTTTTTCGGTGAGCAGAAAACCGATGTACAGCGAGAAAAGGGCCTGTAAATCGCCCTCGCACCCAGCGGGGATCTGCTCGTCGTTCAGGCGGGAGAGGGCGTAGCACCCGGTGTTCTGAATTCGTGTAACAAGGTCGAAGCAGCGTACGGTACACGCAGCGAGCCGCTGCTCATCGACAAGGGAGCGTAGGGCACTGTAGATGGCGACGCTCCCGCGCAGTTCATCCTTGCTCGCTTCGTTCACTTCTTGTGCGCCCTTGACGAACCGCGAGACGTCCTTGCGTGCCGGGCGCACCGCAGCGATCCGCTCGATCAGTTCATCGATCTCAATCTTTATAAGCTCGATTCCCAGGCTCCCCTTGAGGAAGGCACGATCGACATCGCTTGCCACCAACCACTCGGAAGGTTCACCGATTAAGCCGACGCGGCTGAAGCGGAACGCCTCCCAAGCCGAAGCAATCCGGAGCTCCCGTGTGAGTTCCCCGGCGATCGTCTGCGGGGAGCCGAATAGGATCCGTCCCTCGCCACCGTTCTGGCGGATACGGGCGAGGATCTCCAAACAGGCGGGGAGCGAGTTCTGCCCCGGATGAGCGAGAAGGAGCGTGGGAGAGGGGATTTGGGAGACGAGCTTCAGTACCTCGCGTTCTACCCCGCCGGTCAGGACGAGGATTGCAACGATCCCTTCACCCGACGGAGAACGCACCTCCTCGATGTTGAAGTCTCCACAGGCCTTGATCTCGGAGAGCACGCGCTCCTTCAGACGAACCGTCTCCGGCTCACCATGGAGGCGCGAAGCGCGCACGATCACTTCAATCTTGTTCATGTCCTGATCCTATGAGAGGTAAAGCCCCTACAGGAAGGAAGGGCCGACCTCGCTGTTGGACACGCATCACCTGGAAAAGCCCTGTTTAGAATAGGGATAAGGTGCCGCGTTTCCTCTTTCCCCCTTCTGCAAACAACGAGCGGCGCTAAATAAGCGAGGGCTTCCTTGCCTTTGCCAGAGAGGTTTGGTAGCCTAGGAGGAACACAAAGGGGTGGCAAAATGGGCGACGGATGGTTGAGCTATCAGATCCTTGGAAACGAGGTATGGCGGTTTGGGGCGGTCTTTCTACTCTTCTTAGCAACAGGCGTCCTTTACGTGCTGCTCCGCCACTTTATCGGGCGTCTCTCTCTCTCCGGCCCTGATAAGCCGCGTCGACGAGAGCTGACGAACATCATCCTTCGTCTTGTCCAGGGGGTCCTCCCGCTCCTTCTGATATGGGTTGCCCTGCGAATCTACCTCCTCCCCACCGAGGTTCAGGACGTCATCGACAATATCTTCGGCGCAGTGTTTCTGATCTTCATCCTCTACCTCGTCACGAAGCTCGTCGATATGATGATCGTTGTCCTCAAGGAGCGGGCGGAACGGACCGAATCGAAACTCGACGATCAATTGGTCCCTCTCCTTGGAAAGAGTCTGAAAGGGTTCATCTGGGGGATCGGTCTCCTCTTCTTCTTGCAGAACATCCTCGAATACAACATATCGAGCCTGATCGCGGGGTTGGGCATCGGCGGACTGGCCTTCGCCTTCGCCGCACAGGACTCGATCGCCAACATCTTCGGGGCGATCATGATCTTCAGCGACCGCCCGTTCATGGTCGGAGACGCGGTCAACATGGAGGGATTCGAGGGGTCGATTGAGGCGATCGGCCTGCGTTCGACGCGGATCCGCACCTGGGACGGGACCGTAGTGATCATCCCCAACCGGACGGTAGCCTCGACCAACATCAATAACCTCGCCGCCCGGCCGATGCGCCGGACAAACTTCACCATAGGCCTCGTCTACAGCACCCCCACAGCCAAGATGGAAGAGGCACTTGCCATTCTGCGCGACATCCTGGGGACCCACCCCTCGACCGGGCAGTTCCGTGCCTACTTTAACCGGTTCGGCGATTTCTCCTTGAACATCCTTGTGCAGCACTGGTGCAATACGATGGACTACGAGGCCTACCTTCGTTCGCTCGAGGAGATGAACCTGGAGATCAAGCGGCGCTTCGAGGAGGCCGGGATCGAGTTCGCCTTCCCAACTCAGACCCTATACCTAAAAGGGTTGGGTAAAACAGTCGGTGCTCCCTCGGGGACCGGAGAATAGGTGATGAGGAGGTCTCCGTGACGAGATTGGCGGAAGCGATCCGAAGAGCGTTGATCAACGGAAGGCTCCCGTGTTCGTGGGCGTTCGCGATCGCGGAGGAGCACGGTCTTTCTCCACGAGCTATCGGCGATGAAGCGACACGCCAATCGATCAAGATCTCCCGCTGTCAGCTCGGCCTGTTCGGCTACGACGATCTCGGAGAGCGAAGGATAGTAAAGCCGGCTGCAGAGGTGTCAGGAGCACTGAAGGAAGTAATCTCCTCCCGTCTCGTCGAGGGTAAGGTTCCCTGTCGCGTTGCTTGGGAGATCGCTTCCGAACGAAAGCTTAAGAAGATCGAGGTTGCAAGCATGATCGAGACACTGGGGCTGCGCATCTCAGACTGTCAACTCGGCTGCTTTAAGTAACAGGGGTAAGAGGCGGATCTCCCGCAAGCACGGCAAGGACGTTATCGACCACAATCTTGGCAAGGGCGCGACGGGTCACCACGGTGGCGCTCCCCAGGTGCGGCGCAAGGATGATCCTTTCGTGTAGCGCAACGAGGCCAGGATGGACCTCAGGTTCGCGTTCGTAGACGTCGATCCCCGCTCCGGCGATCTCCCCTGATTCAAGTGCCCAGACCAGCGCCGCCTCGTCGACCACCGGGCCACGGGCAACATTCACCAAGATCGCCGATTTTCTCATCCGGGAGAACGCCTCGCGATCGAAGAGATGATGTGTCTGGGGTGTAAGCGGTGTATGAACACAGACAAAGTCGCTCTCTTCAAGTAGCCGCTCAAAGGGGAGACTCAACGCACCAAGCTCCTTCTCAGCCTTCTCGTTTCGCGAGCGGTTGTAATAGAGGATTCTCATGCCAAAACCGAGACGCCCACGGCGGGCGACCGCTGTCCCGATCCGTCCCATTCCCACGATCCCGAGCGTCTTCCCGTAAACCTCTAAGCCAAGCTGTGGTTGGATCAGTTCCCAGCCGAGGAACTCTCCCGCGCGGATAAACGCATCCCCCTCAACGATCCGTCGTGCGGCGGCCAACAGGAGAGCGAAGGTGAAGTCGGCCGTCGTCTCGGTGAGGGCGCCGGGGGTATTGGTGACGACGACCCCTTTCGCGTGCGCCGCAGCGATATCGATGTTGTCAGTGCCAACCCCCAGGTTAGCAATGATCTTCAAGGATGGAGCAGCAGAGATGACTTCTCTATCGATCCGATCGGAGAGAAGGCAGATGAGTCCCTCGGCATTGCCAACGCGTGCAAGGAACTCCTCCCGCGCGATCGGTCCCTCCGCACCGCGCGTCTCAACATCGTGTCCGACCGCGCGCAACCGCTCGATCTCGTCCTCGAAGACACGGCAGGTCAGGTAGATCCTAGCCATTCTTCTCCCTTCGGTTTGGGATCGCCTGGCGGGCAAGCTCGTCGCAGCGCTCGTTCTCTTTATTCCCGGCGTGCCCCTCCACCCAGTGAAAGCTAACCTGATGCTGAGAAACCAGCCGATCGAGCTCGCGCCACAGTTCCTCATTCCTAACCGGGAGGAGGCGCTTCCCGCTCCGCCGCTTCCAGCCGTTCTTCTTCCACGACTTGATCCACTCCGAGATCCCTTTCTTCACGTAGGTCGAATCGGTGAAGAGATCGACCGGTGAGGGTTCACGAAGTGCTCTTAACGCCTCGATCGCCGCGCGAAGCTCCATCCGGTTATTCGTCGTCTGAGGGTCCCCGCCCGAGATTTCCTTGCGGTGTGGGCCGGAGATGAGGACCGCGCCCCAACCGCCCGGTCCCGGATTCCCGCTGCACGCCCCATCGGTATAGATTATAACCTTATTCACGGTATCGTAGGTATAGCCGATCGAAGCACGGTTGTCGAGCTGGCAACAACATATTTCTCATCGCGGAATCATTCCCTACGTGCGAGGCGCGACCACAGCTCTTTGGGGATAAAAGCAATCGTTTCTTTGTTACTCTGTCCGACAAACACGATCCCTCTTACCTGAAGTTCTCCAATCGAGGAGTTAGGGATACGGTATCTCCAATCGATGCTGTCATCCTCCGTGCTTCCGAACTTCTCCTCCAGCTGCGCCAGAGGTGCACTACCGCTAACGCTACGGAGGAATTCCAGTACATCCCATGCGTCGGTAGATATCTCCGCCCAGATGTCTATCTCTTCGTCCTGCAGGTAATCGGCGAGCATCTGGGCAAGCTCAGCCTTGCGCAGTGTCCCATAGGAAAGGTCGTACCAGTACGTAATACCGATCAGGTTATCCTTAGTCAGGGTGTGTAGAGCCATTACCAGCGGCATCTCCGGGTCGACCGGCTGCCTGAGGTAGCGAGCCCTGCGCTGATTCCTGAGGGAAAGACTATCATCCCTCCACGCCTCAGCCGCCGCCACCCAATCGAGCAACCCCTTCGTCTTCTCATCATCCGGTTGGAGGGCTATGAGCTTCCTGAATGCCTCTCTGGCCTCCTGAAAGTCCCCATCGAATACATGCAATTGACCGATAGCTCGGTAGTAGAGAGGAAGGAGATTCTCACCTATATCCTCGAACGGAACCTCGGTGATCAATTCACGCCCTTCCTCCACGCGCTCTTCCTCTAAAAGATAGACTGCAGCCAGGTTTAGGATGGAAGTTGGGCTTCCCGTCAGTGCAACAGCCTTCTCCAGGAGGCGTTCACCCTCCCCTGTACGGTCGGTACTGCGACAGATGTTTGCCAGATTGACCATCGCCTCGGCGAAATCCGGATCGATCTTCAGTGCTGCGCGGTACGCCTCCTCCGCGGCAGTGATATTCCCGGCTTGTCGGTGGGCCAATCCTAATTCGAACTGCTCCACCGCCGCAGGGGGTGGCGAAGGGACCTCTTTCTTGTTGACGACGACCGTTTGTTTCATGCCATCGATGAATATCTCGATCCCCTCGCCCTCAGCGATTGCCCCTCGCTCGATGAGCGCAGTCACCGCATGCATCTTGAGATCATCAGGGAGGTCGGGCTGGACAAGGATCAACTGCAGGAATTCCTCCGCCCACGTGTCCTCCCACGTCCCCAATAGATCCACTAGAGCGTGGCGATTATCATCTTCTTCCTCGTTCCAGATGGCATTGGCCACCACTGGTTTGAGGTCCTCAGAAGGATGCTTCGGATCCAGGGATTCCTCCTTCTCTACAGAGTGGTAGGAGAAACGAAACTGCGGAACCCTTCCTTGTTGAACCAACAAGGCAACCGCGGAGTAGAGGTCGGGAAGCCTGAATCGCGGTTCTTCTTCCTGGGCCCGATCCCAGAGGGTGAGCGCTTCCTTTACATGTCCCAGGTTGGCGGCAGAGACCCCGAAGTAGAACCAGGTGATCGCGTCGAGCACATCCTCAAAACCTATCCCTTCCCGGTAGGATCGATAAATCTGGTCGATCTTCTTATCCCACTCCAGTCTTGCCAGTACCTCGATCACCTTGATTAGCTTATCGAGCGGAACGGTCGGATCCTCGAGAAGCGCGATCGCCCGCTCAATGTAAGAACGGGCCTTCTCCGTCCGCCCGAGTTCCTCGTAGCACTCCGCAAGGGTGCAGTGAGCGAAGACATCCGTCGGATGATACTCGAGGGCCTTGTTGGCTGTGCGGATGGCACGCTTAGTCTCCCCACGCAACGAGGCGCAGAGGGCAAGGTTGTTGATGGCCGGGATCGCGCACTCACAGATTCGTGTTGCCTCACGGAACTTGCGCTCCGCCGCCTTTATCCGACCGGCATCGAGGAGACTCTGCCCCTCCCAGTTTAACTCGAGCACTCGCTCCCCAAGCTGGGGTTGACGACGAAGAAACTTCGAGAATGGATCCATCTTCGCTGTGTCTTCCTGCATCTCTTTGTTCCTCCTGTATATCGGTAAAAAGAGTATCTGTTTTCCAAACGACTTTCGCCAACGGCCTCTCCCTCTTTCATCGCGTGGAGCATAACGCTGAACGTGCTGGCGACTGAAGCAAAGTGGCTGATCCTCATGAGAAGAGAAGCGCTTTGCGTGCGGGAACAGCCTGTCGTATGATCATGCCGCGCATTTACGGCGAGAAAAGGGAGGGAACAACTCGTTGCCGTGGGTGCCGCGGATGCGCCAGCGCACGCCCAACCGGAGCAATCACATAAGGAGTATAATGATGTCGCAAATACAGAGCCATATTCGGCTTGCGCTTTCATGTGCAGGAGAGATAGTCCCACGAAAGCATTTCGGCGATTGCCCGGAATTCCGTGTCTACGAGCTTGCTGAAGACGGGGAGTCTCGTCTGATCGAGACTCAGAACAACACCTCTCCTGAAGAACAACGCCATGCCGACCCCAAGAAACTCAAGGGTGTAACGAGCCTTCTCCCTGGGTGTGAGGTGCTAGTAAGTGGACTCTAGAGCCCGAACTTCTTACGTATCCGTGACACGAAGCCGATCCAGCCAGTAGTAACAACAGAGAAGACAGTGGAAGCCACACTGAGAGCGGTGAGCAAAGCATTCGATGAGATTTCGCGACTTGTCAACGCGCGTCGTTGCGGAGAACACCCGCCGGTGATTCTAACGATTGGCAACAAGGAATAAAAAGGGGCCACGAAGGTGCGGCCCCTTTCATCAACCAAGAAATCGTGCTACAAGTGCTCCTGTACCTCGGCCAGAAGTTCACGCACGTTCTCCTGTGAGTAGGCATTCATAAACGGATACTGATCGCCAATCGGTTCGTCAAGAATACTCTGCAGAACCCGCGCTGCATCCTCCCATTGCTTCTTCGGCATAAGGTAGAACTCGACGAAGAAGGATCGGTTCTCGAAGTAAGCCTCCGCTCCGGAAACATGCTCGGCAATATTGCACTCGGCGCAGTAACCAGGTTCGTCGACAACAGGGCATAGGTAACAGAGCGCTTTTCCTAGATCGCGTCCGAACATGGCCGGGAGGCCGGAGTAGTACGCACCGTAGGATCTGTAGGCTCCACCGGAGAGGTAGTTAGGCGCGATCTCGAGCAGGCGATTCATGATCGCCTCTGTCCGCTTGGTCACTCCAGCGAAAACTGCCTGCAGCGGGTTCTTCTGCGCCACCCGCAGCCAATTGGAGTTCGTCCAGTAGAGGGCGGCAGCGTCCGTCTCCGCAGCAACAGCGGTGTCGAACCGACTCTCCTCCAGCTCAGCGAACCCTGGGTTCATCCGCAGGCTCTTTAAGCCCCAGTTCTTCCCCTTGAGGTAGAGATCCTTGTTCTCCGATGGATCGACAAACACGTTGGCTAGCGTGTAGTACGCCTGCGAGAGCTTGTTCACCACGTCCTTGAGCGACATATCGATCTCTAACGCACCGACCTTGTCCTCGCTCGTCTCGTCTAGATCCTCGGAGAGACCGAGGGCGGTCTTGAACGCGTTAATCATCTCCAAGAGCTGTGTCTTCCCAGCGTCGGAATACTCGATCATGAAGCTGTCGTTCTGGTAGTACGACAGCGCGGTATCGAGATCCATCGTCACCGGCTCATCCTGCGCCACCGCGGTAACCCCCATGAACAATAGCAAACAAACCCCTACCAGTACTAGCTTTCTCATCTTTTTCCTCCTTGTAGAAACAATCTTTGGTTAAGGATAACAGAAGCGTGAACACCTGCCAAATCAAGGGGTCGGGGCCAGATAAGGAAATAAGAAGAATGGGCGACCAGCTGTAACATGCCACCTTGTCCCTAATCCCTAAATCCCTGCCTTCTAACCCCATCGCTCTACAGGTGTTCCTGCACCTCTTCGAGGAGATTCGCCGCCAACTCCTGACAGAGGGCGTTGTACAGCGGGTAGGGCTCACCGATCGGATCGTCGAGAATGCTCTGAAGGATGCGGGCCGCTTCCTCCCACAACCCCTTCTCCATCAGGTAGTACTCCGTAAAGATGAGCCGGTTCTCGAAGTACGCGTTACAGTCCTGATCGTACGGACATTCTGGACAATCCACGCAGTAGTCCGGCTCGTCTACCACCGGGCAGATGTAGGAGAGCGCACGCGGAAGGTTCTGCCCGAATGTGATGAGCGGAAACGGTGGGAGTCCTCCCCAGAACGCGGCGAGCGAACGATAGGAACCGTAAGCGATGTATGTTTCATCCACAGCCAGAGCCTGCTCTGCCAGGGCGAGTAATTTCGGAGGATCGTTTCGTGCAATAGCGCCGAGTTTATCGATCTCATCCTTGCGCGCCCAATTGGCGTAGGTCCAATACAGAGCAGCAACATCCGTTTCCTGGGAAACAGCCTCGATGAACCCGTGTCTCTTCTCTTCCATGACAAAATCAGGGTTCATCCGCAGGCTCTTCAAACCCCAGTACTGGCCCTTTACGAAGATCGTCTCAGCACCATCTTGCCCGCGCAGGAAGGCATCCCCCAGGGTGTAATAGCACTGGGAGAGCTTGTTCACGAGGTCCTTCTTCTCGATGCTGATCTCCAGGGTACTGTAAGCATCTTCGTTCATCTCATCGAACGCGGCGGTGGCGCCAAGTGTGTCTTTGAGCGCGTCGATCGCCGCTTCCAGCGTCACTTGCCCTGCTGTGTCGTAGTGGACCATCACGTCTGCCCCGGTCGAGAAGAGAGCCAGTGCCTCGTCTAGATTCATCCCTGCAAAGACCGTCGCTCCAAGAGCGAGAAAGAGGAAACCCAGGACTAAGAACGTTCTTTTCATCACTTTATCCTCCTTAAGCGGCTCACGGTGTTCAACTATACGAGATTATACCACCGGCTCCAACCACTGTGGTAAGACCACAGGGAATCTCAAGTTGACCCTTCAAGGCGCGGTATGTTATAGTCTCCGCACCAAGACTCTATGAAATAAGAAGGAGGAAGTAATGGCAAACCCTGCAGTCGATAAAGATCTCTGTGTCGGTTGTGCTCTGTGCGCCCAGGTCTGCGCCGAGGTGTTTGAGATGGGAGCAGACGAAGTGGCTCAGGTCAAGGCAGACGCTGATCTGAATTCCGCCTGCATTCAGGACGCGGTCGATCAGTGCCCAGTCGGTGCGATCACCGCCTAGGAGCCGGTTCATCACACGCAGATTTTTCTTGCGTAAACGTCGGGATCTTACCCGACTCTTTCTTCGAGATAACAAGGTGTAGCGCCGTAGAGGTATTACGGCGTTACACTCTATCCCGCGTTGTCTGAACAGACGCAGCGTGCTAGCATAGGGCGGTGATCGATGGTGAAGGAACGACGGATCGGCCTGGCACTCGGAAGTGGTGGTGCGCGGGGATCGGCGCATGTGGGGGTGCTGAAGGTCCTAGAGGAGAACGGGATCATCCCCGATATCATCGCCGGGACGAGCATGGGAGCCGAGGTCGGCGGAGCGTATGCAGCTGGGGTGAAGGTCGATAAACTCGCCGCTATCTGGCGTTCGACGACCTTCGGCAAGGTTGCGAAGACCCTCCTTCCGACCGTCCCCTGGTCGGGGTGGAGCTCCGGGGGAGAGATAAAGCGCACTGTCCGAAGCCTGGTGGGAGATCGAACGATCGAGGAGCTTCCCATTCCCTTCGCAGCGGTGGCGACCGACCTTGAAAGCGGGCAACCATACATCATCACGAAGGGTTCACTCGCCGAGGCGATTCGCGCAAGCCTCTCGGTCCCAGGGCTCTTCACCCCAGTTTGGATCGACGGGCACCTCCTGATCGACGGCGGGGTCTCCGACCCGATCCCCATCGACGTCGCCCGCCAGCTCGGGGCCGACCTCGTGATCGCCGTCGATGTCCTCGTCGATCCGAATGAGGTAAAACTCTCCGGGATCCCGGTTCCCGAGTATCGCGAACGGATCCTCGGAATCACCAAAGGGATGGAGAAAGCACGGGCGGCCGCGGCAGAGTCACGCCGGTTCTACCCGAGCGTCTTCGCCGTTCTTTTCCAGATGTCGACCGCTTTCCAGAAGCGCGTGAGCGACCTCTTGCTGAAGGTTCACCCTCCAGATATCCTCATCCAGCCCGATTTCTCCCCTAATCCTCCCTGCTATAGTGACGTGCGAACCGGGATCGAGGCGGGGGAGGAAGCAGCTCGTCGCGCGCTTCCGAAGATCCTCGCCCTCCTCGAACGACAATGAGCCAGGAAGGTCTTCTTCACGGGAAATGAGGAATAGACCCCTCTTATACACCTTGATCGGGGTCGCGATCGTCGCCGTCTCCTTCGGCGCGATACTTATCCGCCTCGCCAAGGACGTTCCGGTCCTCTCCATCGCCGCGTGGCGCCTGGGGGTCTCTTTTTTGTTGCTCATCCCGTTCTCCTGGCGAAAAAGTCCCCTAAAGACGATGAGCCGAAGGGACTTGCTCCTCTCGGTCGCGAGCGGGGCCTTCCTCACCCTCCACTTTATCCTGTGGATCTCCTCGCTCCGCTACACCTCGGTCGCCAGTTCCGTCGTCCTTGTCAGCACCAACCCGATCTTCGTCGCATTGGGGGTACGCTTTGTCTTCAAGGAATCCCTCTCCCGCACACTCGTCGTGGCTACCCTCCTCTCGGTCGCCGGGGCCGCTCTCATTGGGTGGGGGGACTTCCGGATCAGTGGAGTTGCCCTCTCCGGGGACCTGCTGGCGCTTGGCGGAGCGGTGATGGCCTCGGGTTACTTCCTGATCGGGCGACAGGTACGGCAGAGGGTTCCTCTCTCAACCTACATCCTCACGACATACGGGACCGCCGCGATCCTCCTCCTTGGCGTCGCTCTAGCCACTCACCAGCAAATCATCGGCTTTCCCAAGCTGACCTACCTCTACCTTGTCCTCCTCGCGTTGGGACCGCAACTCATCGGGCACAGCACCTTCAATTGGGCTCTGAAGTACCTCTCCGCCTCCACAGTGGCGATCCTCATCCTCGGAGAGCCGGTCGCCGCGACCCTACTCGCCTATCTCATCCTGGGGGAGGGAGTGACCCTGTTGAAGATGATAGGGGCAGCCGTCATACTGAGTGGAATCTACCTTAGCCTACACGAGGAGGCCAGTGATGAAGATGGGGGATGAACAGAGGGTGAGAGGAGAGGAGAAGATCGAGTGGGCAGTATCGCACATGGACCTGCTCAATCGGTTGCGAGATGGATTTCTGGAAGAACGACCGTTTGCCGGTCACCGAATAGGGATAAGCATCCACTTGGAGGCAAAGACCGCCTGCTTAGCGATCCTCCTGCGCGACGGCGGGGCGGAGATGTTCGTCACCGGGAGCAACCCCCTCTCCACTCAGGACGATGTCGCCACCGCCCTCGCCTGCGAGAATGGGATCTCGGTATATGCCCGCCATGGGGTGAGCGAGGTGGAGTACACCGCGCACCTTAAGGAGGTCCTCGCTGCTGAACCCGACCTCATCCTCGACGATGGGGGCGACCTCGTCCGGCTGCTGCACGAGGGGGTTCCAGGGAAGGTCATCGGCGGGTGCGAGGAGACGACGACCGGGGTTCACCGTCTACGCACCCTCGATAGGGAAGGAAAGTTGCGCTTCCCAATGTTCGCGGTGAACGACGCACAGATGAAGTACCTATTCGATAATCGGTACGGGACCGGACAGTCGGTCTGGGACGGGATCATGCGCTCGACCAACCTCCTCGTCGCGGGAAAGGAGGTCCTCATCGCCGGGTACGGCTGGTGCGGGCGAGGGATCGCCCTGCGCGCACGCGGCCTGGGAGCGAGAGTCTCTGTCTGCGAGGTCGACCCGGTACGGGCGATCGAGGCGGTGATGGACGGGTTCACCGTCGCCCCGCTCGTCGAGGCGATCGGTTCGGCCGATTTCCTGATCACCGCCACCGGATGTCGCGACGTCGTCACCGAAGAAGCACTGCGAAATGCCAAGGATGGACTCCTCCTTGCAAACGCCGGTCACTTCGACGTGGAGATCGATAAATCAGCTCTGGAAGCCCTGGCCACAGCAAAGCGAGCGGTGAGAAACGGGATCTATGAATTCACGTTCGAGGACGGTCAACAGATCTGCCTCTTGGGAGAGGGACGGTTGGTCAACCTAGTCCTCGGCGACGGCCATCCGGTAGAGATAATGGACATATCGTTCGCCCTGCAGGCGTTGACCCTCCGCCACATCGTGAAGAGTGCACCACTTCCTCCAGCCCTCTACGCGGTCCCGCCTGAGATCGACGAACGGGTAGCACGGATGAAGCTTGCTTCGCTCGATATCGCGATCGACAGCCTAACCAAGGAGCAACAGACCTACCTCGGTCTTTCCAACGCCTGAACAAAGTTATTCCTTCCCTCTCATGGCTGTGGATGGTACAATAATACGCAGGGTATATGGTTGGCGTTCAAAGCCAGGGGGAATCACGAATTGAAGGATTTAGCTATTGAATGATCGGGAGATTTTTAAACCACTTGGTTTCGTACGCTCTATTCGTGGAATTCGTGGTCTGCTTATGCGATCTCCGAGAGGGCGAAAGTCATAACACTAAATAAGTACTACACAGGGAAAAGGGGTGAGTGAGTTGAAAAGAGAGTCCATGGTCCGAAACGCGCTGATATTCTTGATCCCGACGATCCTGTTGATCATTGTGTTGGGGGTTGGGGGGGCACAGCAGACCGATCCCAACCTCTTCCATCCCCTCTCCCAGATCTACCAAACGATCAAGAGTTACTTCTACGCACCAGAGCGGATTGATGACCAACAGGCGCTATACGGAGCGATGGAGGGTCTGGTCGAACAGCTCGATGATCCGTACAGTGAGTTCCTCGACCCCGCTGAAATGGAGGCCTTCGATGACAGCCTGAACGGCGAATTCAGTGGGGTGGGAATCGAGATCACTATCAAGGACGGTATCCTGACGGTGATCGCCCCGCTTGAAGGAACACCTGCCGATGAGGCCGGGGTAAGAGCCGGGGATCAAATCATCGCGATCGACGGGGAATCGACCGAAGGGATCACCATTACCGAGGCCGCAGTGAAGATCCGTGGTGAAATCGGGACGATCGTCACACTGACGGTCCTCCATACTGATGGAAGCACCGAGGAGATTCCCATCGTCCGCGACACGATCACGGTCGATTCTGTCTCCAGCAAGCTTGTGAACGACGAACGTATCGCCTACATCCGCCTGTCGCGGTTCGATAACCAGGTGGTCGTCAAGCTTGACGTAGCCCTTAATGGGTTCGACCTCGACGCGCTGGATGGGGTCATCCTCGACCTGCGCAACAACCCTGGAGGATTGATGAACGCCGCTATCTCCGTATCGAGCCGGTTCGTGGATGAAGGGATCGTCGTCTCGACCAAGAGCCGGATCTCCGGGGAGCAGAATTACTGGTCGACGGGGAACGTGCTGCCAAACCTGCCGCTCGCGATCCTGATCAATGGAGGATCGGCGAGTGCCTCCGAGATCACGGCCGGAGCGATCCGTGACCATCAGATGGGGATTCTGATTGGCGAACAGTCTTTCGGCAAGGGCGTAATCCAGCAGCTGTTCAAATATGGTGACGGGTCGGCCCTGAAGCTTACCACAGGAGAGTACACCACTCCCCTGGGACACACCGTGCACGAAGTCGGTCTCACCCCGGATATCGTCGTTACCGAGGAGGAGGACCCGATCGATATCGCAATCGCCTGGATCGAGGACCACGTTGGTAAGCGGATGCCGATCCCCCTTGGCAACACGGAGAGCGAGTGAGAATATCCGTCATCGGTGCCGGAGGGTGGGGGACAGCTTTTGCCCTCTTGCTCGCAAAGGAAGGACACAGCACCACCCTGTGGGCGCGCGATCCCGAGATGGCAAAGAGGATCGACCGCGAGCGGGTGAACAACAAGTACCTCCCCGGGGTACCCCTCCCACGTGAGAACCTGCGGGTCACGGCATCCCTTTCAACCGCGCTCAAATCGGAGACGATCGTCCTCGCCGTTCCCTCCTTCGCTATGGCTGAGACACTGCAGGCGATCACCCCCTTCATAGAGCCGGGGAAGGTCTTCATCAACCTGGCCAAGGGGCTCGACCGCACGTCGAAGAGGACGATGTCAGAGCTGATCGAGGAGGCGTTCGATCTACGGGCTGTCTTCACCCTCTCCGGGCCGAGTCATGCCGAAGAGGTCGGCCGAGAGATCCCGACCGCGGTCGTCCTTGCCGGTCAAGACCTCACCCTTGGCAAGGAGCTTCAACGTGCCATCGCAAGCGCACGTTTTCGCATCTACCTCACAGAAGACATCCGTGGGGTGGAGCTCTGTGCAACGGTGAAGAACATCATCGCACTGGCGACCGGGATCTCCGATGGTCTTGGTTACGGGGACAACAGCCGCGGGGCACTCATCACCCGCGGGCTGGCGGAGATGGTCCGCTTTGGAAGGGCCTTCGCAGTGGATGAACGGACCTTCTTCGGCCTCTCCGGTCTCGGAGACCTCGTCGCCACCTGCACCAGCGACCACAGCCGTAACCGAGCCGTCGGAGTTCGTATCGGAGAAGGAGAGCCCCTCTCCGAGATTCTCACCGGGATGACAATGGTCGCCGAGGGTGTCTACGCGACGAGGATCGTCCACGAGATGGCCGAAGAGTTGGGTATAGAGATGCCGATCACCGACGTTGTCTTCCGCATCTTATACGAAGGGGCCTCCCCACTCCCCCTGGTCGACGAGATCATGACCCGGGAGCCGAAGAGGGAAGGGGCGTAAGTACTATGCACGGTTACGATGTGGCGGTGGTCGGCGGCGGACCTCTCGGCGCGGTAGCGGCGCGCCATGCCTCCCTCACAGGAGCCCGTGTCCTACTGATAGAACAGGGGGACGGCTCGGGAGAGCCGGTTCGCTGCGCGGGCCTCGTCAGCCCACGCACCCTGGAGATCCTCGGCGCTTCAGGGGTGAGTACCCTGCGTGAGATCCGCGGGGGACTCATCCACGCCCCCGGCGGAAGGATGATCGCGCTCCGCCCCGAGACGACCAAAGGGGTCGTGCTCGACCGGGGGAGGCTGAATCGCGAACTGATCGCTTTAGCCGTCACCACCGGAGTCGAGGTACGAACAGAGACCCGAGCGATCGCCGCTCACAAGGGCCATCTCACGATCGAGCACAAGAAGAAGCAGGAGAAGATCGATACCCGCGTAATCATCGGTGCCGACGGTCCGCGAAGCGCCATCGCCTCCTGGTTCTCTCTTGCCGGCCCGAGATCTTTCCTCGTCGCAAGCCAGGCCGTTATCGCCGCAAAGCCGCGCATTGAGGACGGAGTGGAGCTCTTCTTCGGCCAAGACATTGCTCCTGGTTTCTTTGCCTGGGCTATCCCCGCAGAGGAAGGGCACTTGCGGGTCGGCCTCGCCTGTCTGTCTCTCCAGCACAGGCAGGTCGCCACTCCAGGAACGAACAGTAACGCACTCCTCGATCGTCTCCTCACGCAGCGCTTCCCGGGGAAGGTGCTCACGCGGATCGGAGGGGTGATTCCGCTCGAACCAGCGACGAGCACGGTCGCAGATGGAGTCCTCCTGCTCGGCGATGCGGCCGGGCAGGTGAAACCGACATCAGGGGGCGGGCTATACACCGGTGGGATATGCGCTAAGATCGCCGGGGAGACCGCCGGGAATGTTGCACAAACGGAGGAGGTCACCCGCGCGGCGCTCTGCGTGTACGAAGAGCGCTGGCAAAAGAAGATAGGAAAAGAGTTACGGTTCGGCCTCGCCGCCCGTCGTCTCCTCTCGGCCCTCACCGATGAAGAGATCGATGTTGCCTTCGCCGCGATCGACAGACCTGAGATCCTCTCCCTGATCTCTTGCGAGGGGGACATCGACTACCCGAGCCGACTCTTCCGAACCCTCCTCGCTCAGAAGGACTTGCTCTCGGACATCCTTGTTCTCCTTCCATCTCTGGGAGGACGTAAACGGTTCGAGGAGATCAGGCAGGCCGTCTTTGCCGCCGCCGAGGACTCCCCCCTATAATGAATGGAGGAAGATGACAAAGAAGAAGAGAAGAAAGACGAAGAAGAGTCCGCCCAAGAAAAGCTTCGATCTCTCGCTCGATCGTGTCCTCGTCTTCCTGATCTCCTTCTTCATCTTCTCCATGCCCCTCTTCATCTGGCCGGGGATCACGGAGTACGGTTACGGCAAGTCGATCTTCTTCCTCGTCGGGGTCTCGATCCTCCTTGCCTGGTGGGGTGTTTCTGCACTGGTAAGAGGGGAGTGGAAGATTCGGCTCCCTTGGCTAACTTTCCCGGTTCTTGCTCTCATCGTTATCTCGTTCTTCTCACTCATCCACGCCGTCAACGGACGTGTGGTGATCCAGAGCCTCGCCCTCGTCGTCTTTTTCTTCCTCTTCTACCTTCTCCTCGCCAATACCGTCAAGGAGAAGCGCGATGTTACCCTGATCCTCTTCGCCCTCCTCATTTCAGCCTTCTTCGCCTCGCTCTACGGGTTGTTGCAGTACCTGGGGGTGATGCGCGGGGCCCACGGCACGCACGGCCTGAGCGAGATCATCTCAACGATGGGAAACAGAAACTACCTGGGCGGGTTCCTCGCCTATCTCCTTATCCCGTCGGTGATCCTGATCGTCCGCCTCCGTTCGCGGATCCTGCGCGCTGTGACGATCATCCTTCTGTCGTTCAATTTCGGGATGGCGATGCTCGTCAACCAGGCAGGAACAAGGGTTGCTCTTCTCGTCGCCTTCATCGCCCTCCTCATCGGGTGGGCGATCTTCCGACCGATCGCGCCGCTACGAAAGAACCGGGCTTGGCTGATCGCGCTCCTCCTCGCCCTCGTCTTCACCTTCCTCGTCGAGGCCCCATCAGGCCCCCTCAACTCGGTCGTCGGTCTCTCCGCGGATAGCAGCTCCTGGATCGGGAGGTTGTGGGCACAGAACGCTGGGAAGACCCGTTCCTGGGACTGGTGGGTCGGGTGGGAGATGTTCAAGGAGCATCCGATCGTCGGCGTAGGCCTGGGGAACTACAAGCTGAACTTCCTCCCGTACAAGGCGGCGTTCCTCGCCAGCCCGCAAGGAGCAAACTACGACTTCTACATCCCCCGCGCGGCACAGGCGCACAACGACTACGTTCAAATTGTGGCTGAGCTTGGCTCGCTCGGGTCCCTCGCCCTCCTCGCCCTCCTCCTCGCAATCCCCTTCTCCTTCTGGATCAGGCTCCGGAAGAATACCGATGAATTCGATCGTTTCGACCTCCTTCTCCTCGCCGGGGGGATCGTTGTCTTCCTGGCCCACGCCCTGGTGAGCTTTCCAGCCCACCTCCCCTCCTCATCTCTCGTCCTCGTTCTCGTCCTCGGACTGGCCTCCTCCCCTGCCTACGGTGGAGGGGCGACAAAGACCGTTCACCTCGCGGGTTGGTCGCTCAAAGGGGTAACCGCAGGACTTCTCGTGGTCTGCCTGGGCGTCTCCGTGATCGGAATCCGCGACTACCGCGCCAATCTCCTCCTCGCGCAAGGAACCCGACAACTGCAGATAGGGCAGACGAGACTCGCGGAGGCGACCCTCGAACGAAGTGTCAAACTCGACTTCTGCCCGCGGCAGACCTACTACTACCTCGCGACGGCGAAGATTCAGCAGGGGCGTTACGAGGAGGGGCTGGACGACCTGATGCTCTGCCGCACGCGGTTCGTCTCTGAGGAGGTCTACCTCACCCTGGCAAACATTGCCATAAACCTGGGAGAGACAGAGATTGCACAGGAGAACGTGGACCTCCTCCTCTCCACCCACCCCAATCCGAGCATGGAGATCCAGGCAAAGTACCTGAACGGGATGATCGCCTTCCGTGAAGGGGACTACGATCGAGCTGGCGATCTCCTGGAGTCACTCGTCGAGGCTCATCCCAGCTTCGAGCGTGCCTACATAGCCCTCGGGGATCTCTACCGAGGCTTGAAGATGCCGGTCACCGCGCGCAAGAACTACGAGAAGGCCCTTACCCTGATCGATAAAGCCCTTACCAGCAACCAGAGAAAGCTCTCGGCGGCGACCAGGATGCAGGCCGATGAGTACGCCAAGCTGCGTGGGGAGATAGAGGTCCTTAAACAGGAGAAAGAGGCGGTGGAGACCGCTCTCTCACAACTCCCATCCTCATAGATGATGACTGAAAGCTAATAGCTGCTTTTATCGCTGGCAGCTAATTCTGGAGCGTGAGGCCCGAAAAATTCCTTGCAAAAAGATGTCGCCGTTCCTATACTGAGCAGGTGACCTATAGATGGCAATCGAGCGTATCAAACGAACTTTAGACTTCCTCCTCGGACAGACGAACGCGCAGCAGTTGAAGCGCTACCAGCAGCATCTCGAGGCGATCAACACCCTTGAAGATGTAGTCAAGGCTCTCTCGGACGAGGCACTGCAACAAAAGACAGGGGAGTTTCGCTCCCGCCTGGAGGCTGGGGAGTCGAAGGCCCAGATCCGCGACGAGGCCTTCGCTGTCGCCCGCGAAGCAGCCGTCCGCACGGTCGGGATGCGCCCGTTCAATGTACAGATCCTGGGAGCAGTAGCCCTCGATGACCGAAAAATCGCGGAGATGCAGACCGGCGAAGGGAAGACACTCGTCGCCACTCTTCCCGCGTACTTGAATGCCCTCGTGGGAAGGGTGCACGTGGTGACGGTGAACGACTACCTCGCCCGCCGCGACCGGGAATGGATGGGCCCGATCTACGAGTTCCTCGGCCTTTCCGTTGGCCTCCTCCAACAAGGGATGGAACCTGAAGAGAGAAAGATCGCGTATGGGGCCGACATCACCTACGGGACGAACAATCAGTTCGGGTTCGATTACCTGCGCGACAACATGGTCATCTCTGTCGAACAGAAGACACAGGGTCCACTCGACTACGCGATCATCGACGAGATCGACAACATCCTAGTCGACGAGGCAAGGACTCCTCTCATCATCTCCGGTTCGACCGCCGAATCGATCGATAAGTACCGCAAGTTCGCCTCGGTCGTGCGCCGGTTCAAGAGGGATACGGACTTCGAGATCGATGAAGAGACGCGACGCCTCACCCTCACAGACACTGGAATCAAGAAAGGGGAGCAGGCCCTCTCGATCGAGAACCTGTATGCCCCGGAGAGCACCGACCTGCTCCACCACTTGGAGACCGCCTTAAGAGCACTCCACCTGTTTAAGAAAGAGCAGGATTACATCGTCAAGGACGGGCGGGTGATGATCGTCGACACCTTTACCGGTCGGTTGATGCCCGACCGCCGCTACTCCGACGGTCTCCACCAGGCCCTGGAGGCAAAGGAGGGGATGATGGTCCAGCGCGAGTCGCAGACCCTGGCCTCGATCACCCTCCAGCACTACTTTCATCTCTACAAGGGAATCTGTGGGATGACCGGCACGGCAAAGACCGAAGAGGACGAGTTCAAGCAGATCTACGCCCTCCCCGTCCTCGTCATGCCGACTAACCGCCCCCTCATTCGGAGTGCAAGACCGGACGTGATCTACCGAACGGAAAAGGGGAAGTTCGATGCGATCGCCGAGGAGATCGCACGCCTGCACGAACTCAGCCGCCCGGTCCTCGTGGGAACCGATTCGATCGAGAAGTCGGAATACCTCTCCGCCTTATTGAAGAAACGCAACCTGCCACACAGCGTCCTCAATGCCAAGTACCACGAGAAGGAGGCGGAGATAGTCGCGGATGCCGGCCAGAAAGGGGCGATCACCGTCGCCACAAACATGGCCGGCCGTGGGACGGACATCAAACTCGAGAAGAATGTCGCCGAGATGGGAGGATTACACGTCCTCGGGTGCCAGCGGCACGAGTCCCGCAGAATAGACAACCAACTCCTCGGACGCTCCGGACGCCAGGGCGATCCCGGTTCCTCGCAGTTCTACCTCTCCCTCGAGGACGACCTGTTGCGCATCTTCGCCGGAGACCGCATCGGCGCGGTAATGGATCGGCTGGGAATGGAAGAGGGGCAGGCGATCGAGCACAATCTCCTCACTAGCTCGATCCGCCGCGCCCAGAAACGCGTGGAGGGGCGAAACTTCGAGATCCGCAAACACCTTCTGGAGTACGACCTCGTCCTCGCCAAGCAGCGCGAGGCGATCTACTCCCTTCGGGACCAATTCCTCCTCCCGCCCCGCGACCGGATGGAGGAACTGCCGATCGATGACCTCGACGAATACCTCCTCACCCTGTTCGAGCAGGTCGCAGACGGACTCGTCGCCGACTACGCCGATCCATCTCGCCCCGCGGACGAGTGGAACCTCGCGGGGCTGGCACATGAGCTATCCGCCTTCCTCCTCTTCTCAGCGGAGGATCTGGAAGGAAAGAAACACGATGAGCTTCTGCAAATCGCCGTCGACCACATGGAGCACGCCCTCGCCCGACAGAAGGAGAGGCTCGAACCGCGCTTCGCCCTCATCGCCCGCTACATTATTATCACCACCATCGATGAGACCTGGCTTTCGCACCTCTACACACTGGATGACCTGAAGGAAGGGATCGGACTGACCGCCTATGCCGGGACCGACCCCCTCGTCGTCTTCAAGCGCGAGTCGTTCATCCTCTTCCAGGAAACGCTCGACCGCGCGACCCAGAAGGTCGTCAAATCTCTCCTTAACCCGCGCCTCACCGCGTCGAGAGGAGAAGGACAACCAGCTCGCGAGCGCGAGGTGAGCTACGTCCACGCCGGTGCGGGATCGGTCAGTTCGACCGCGGAGAGGCCGAAGCACAGCCCCGTTTCGATCGCGAAGAAACCAGGCCGAAACGATCCCTGTCCGTGTGGCTCGGGGAAGAAGTACAAAAACTGCTGTGGGAGAAAGACCTAAGAGACCCGTTCCAGCAGGAGTTCATCATCGGTGATGTACCGTTGCGCAAAGAGGTCGATCAGCTCGGAGACCTTCGTGTTTCGCTTCTCCTCCACAAGAAGGCCATGAACTTCCCGCGCACTCATTCCTGGGCTTCTCGTGGCTTCATTATAGTAGAATCGCAGGGAAGCCTAGCTTCGGCCTACCCATTCGAAACAGAGAGGGACCTCGGTTTCACTCACAACCCGACCGGAAAACTGGTACAATGGAGTAAGGAAGATGGTTGCTGTCATGGGAACCTCCTTTGGTAGTGCTCTTGTATTGATGCACCCTAGTGATGTTGCCAAGGCTCCCTATCTCGCACCCCTTCCTTTTGTGGGTCATCTTGTGAAAGATTTATCTTTGTAAGAGTTAGCAAGGGGGTAAAAAGTGAATCGGATCTGTCAGATGCTCGGTATTCGTTATCCCATCCTCCTTGGGGGGATGGCACACGTGTCGCGTGCCCAGCTCGTCGCGGCGGTCTCTGAGGCCGGTGGGTTAGGGGTGATCGGCTCGGGCGGAATGCCGCCCGATCTCCTGGTCACGCAGATCGCCGAGGTGCGAGAAAAGACCGATCGACCGTTCGGGGTCAACCTGATGCTGATGGACCCCGATATCGATGAGCAGGTGGAGATCGTCATTCGTGAGCGCGTTCCCATGGTGACGACCGGCGCTGGGAACCCAGCGAAGTACATAGACCGGCTGAAAGAAGCGGGGATCAAGGTCTTTCCAGTCGTCCCCGCTGTCTCGCTCGCCAGGAGGATGGAGCGTTCCGGTGCAGACGGAGTCATCGCCGAGGGAACGGAGTCTGGAGGGCACGTCGGCGAGGTGACGACGATCGTCCTCGTTCCGCAGGTGGTCGATGCTATATCGATTCCGGTGATCGCTGCCGGGGGGATCGGCGATGGCCGTGGGCTCGCTGCGGCTATCGTACTCGGAGCGGAAGGAGTTCAGATGGGAACCCGCTTCCTCGTTTCCGCCGAAGCTCCGGTGCACGACAACTTCAAGGAGGCTGTCCTGAAGGCGAACGGACGCGCGACGATCGTCACCGGGCGGAGCATCGGTGCCCCGGTGCGCACCCTTGCGAACAAGATGAGTAAGCAGTTCGCCCGCTACGAGCATGAAGGGCGGCCGCGAGAGGAGTTCGAAACCCTGGCCGTAGGAGGCCTGCGCCGTGCCGTCTACGACGGGGATACAGAGACTGGCTCCTTGATGGCCGGTCAGATCAGCGGGCTTGTCACCGAGGTGAAACCGGTGGGGACGATCATCGCGGAGATGGTAGAGATGGCGAAAAATCTTCTCCCGGAGGGAGCGCTGTAACCTAGCGATGGCGATCGCCAACGACAAGACGCTGCGTGATCTCGAATTCGATCGCGTCAAGCACCTTCTGAAGGGGTTCTGCTCCTCCTCTCTCGGCGAGGAAGCGATCGATGCCCTTACCCCGCTCGCGGATCGAGAGGCGATAGAGCAAGGGATGGCCGAGGTCGGTGAGGCGATCTCCTTCTTGGAGGAGCAAAGGCGCTTCTCGCTTCACGGGGTAGAAGATCTCGCTCCCCTTCTCAAGCGTGCCGAGGAGCACGCCTTTCTCGCTGGGGAGGAGTTCCTCCTCGTCCTGCAAACGATCGATGAGACCCAGCGCATCCGAGCCGTATTCACCACGCAAGAGGCCTTCCCCTCCCTGCGCCGGTTCGCCGAGCGTCTCTTCGAGGCGATCGATCTTGCGAAGAGGATCCATCGGGCAATCGACGAGACCGGCGCGGTGCGCGACGATGCCTCTCCAACGCTGAAGAGCCTGATCGCAAAGCGAAGAACTCTCGAACAGAGGGTCGAGAAGAAGCTGCGCGCGCTGATCGATCGTAACCCTGAACTGATTAGCGAAGCGGTGATCACCCGCCGCGCCGGGCGGCTGGTCGTTCCGATTAAGAGCGGGGCGGTTGGGGCGATGGGGTTCGTCGTTCACGATCGTTCGGCGACTGGTCAGACCCTGTACGCCGAGCCGACCACGCTCGTACCAGAGAACAACAGCCTCGCTACCCTGGACGGGGAGATTCACGATGAGCGGCTGCGTATCCTGCGCGAGCTGACCGAGGCATTCAAGGAGAAGGGATCTTCATTCCTGCACAACCGGGCGATCCTTGCCCACCTTGATTCCCTCTTCGCCCGTGCCTCCTACGCTATCGCCTATCACTGTTCCTTTCCCCGCCTCTCCCGCTCCCTCGCGCTTCGCAACGCCCGCCATCCCCTCATCGACCGGGAACAGGTCGTTCCAGTCTCCCTCTCCATTGGAGATCGAACCCGGATGGCGGTGATCACCGGGCCGAACACCGGCGGTAAGACGGTGACCCTAAAGACACTTGGCCTTCTGACGCTGATGACCCAATCGATCATTCCCATTCCCGCCTCCCCGGATAGCGAGATTCCCCTCATCTCCAAGGTGCGGACCGATATCGGGGACGAACAATCGATCTCGCAGAACCTATCCACCTTCTCCGCCCACATGAAAAACATTGTCTCCATCCTGGAGGAGGCCGACGCGGGCGCCCTCGTCCTCCTCGACGAACTCGGTGCGGGGACCGATCCGCAGGAAGGGGCAGCCCTTGGCCTCGCCATCATCGAGGATCTTCTTGAGGCCGAGGCACTGGTCGCCGTCTCCACACACCTCACCCCTCTCAAGTACTTCGCCATCCGTCATCCTGCGGTGAAGACCGCGTCGATGGAGTTCGACGTCGAGACCCTCTCCCCCACCTTCCGGGTCGTCGAGGGGGTCCCCGGCAAGAGCAACGCGTTTGTCATCGCTCGCGGCCTTGGACTTTCCGAGGATTTGGTAACACGAGCAAAATCGTTCCTCACTCAGGGGGAGATCCGCGCCGAGGACATCATCGAGGAGCTAGAACGCGAACGCCAGACGCTCCTCAAACATCGCACTAGGGCGGAACAAGAACTAGCAGAGGCGAGCAACCTGAAGGAAACCTACGCAGAGAAAGTAGCCGCGTTCGAAGATGCCAAAGAAGAGACGCTCTCCACTAGGGTTAGGGAGCTGGAAGCGTTCCTCCGTCTAAGCCAAGAACAGGTAGAGCGTCTCTTGCGCGAGATCAAAGCCTCTCCAACCGTGGAGGAGGCAAAGAGGGCCTACCGTGAGCTTGCCGACTTGCGTGGTAAGCTGCGCATAGAGGGGGAGCGTGCCACACGCGAGGACGAGGGGGTCACTCTCTCTCCCGACGAGATCCAGGTGGGGCAGCTCGTGCATGTGCACAGCTTGGACACCGACGGGCGGATCGCGAGCATATCCCCACGCGGGAAAGTGACAATCGATCTGGAAGGGATTCGCGTCTCCACAGAAGCCGCTGATCTCTCCTTGGCGAAACGGCGAGCGTCTAAGCCAAAGTCCCGTTCCTATCGCCCCGCCGGCCTGCGAACCGGCCAGATTTCCCTCCAGTTGAACGTGCGCGGGATGACAGTCTCCGAGGCGCTACGCGAGCTCGAAGCATACCTCGACCAGCTCCTGCTCGCAGACATTAGGAGGGCGAGTGTCCTCCACGGCAAAGGAACCGGAGCCCTGCGGGACGCTATCAGGTCCTATCTATCCTCCTGTTCCTTCGTCTCGTCTTGCAACCTGGCGCCACCAAGGGAGGGGGGAGATGGGGTTACCATCTTCGAGCTCGCAGAAGAGTAGAATATTGGGCTCTTTGCCGTTTTGAGCTGATAACAACCTGTGACCACAAATGATAGAAGGCTGTTCTCTCGCCCGTTCGTTGCACTCACTCAAGACGCCAAGATCGCTAAGAGATGCCTTCTGTTCTTGTTCTTTTCCAATTCTACCGCTTTCCTTGGCGTTCTCTGCGGCTTTGCGAGAGAATGCTCTTGCTCTTTCTTGTCACTCATTACCCGCTACTGCTTCACGCCTGCCTGTGCCGGTACGGCAGACAGGTCTTTGCGAGATGTACTGGTTCCGTTATGCCTACATCTACCCACTCGAAACGACAAGGGACCGAATATTGAAAGGATCGGGCCTTTTCGTTAAGATGAATCGCTTAATGAGTTAGACAGCGAGGTCATTCAGGGTGGAGATAACCAAGGTAGAGATTCGACCGATGCGCAATGAAGGGAACCTGAAAGCGTTCTGCTCGATCATTTTTGATGACGTATTCATCATTCACAGCGTGAAGGTGATCCAGGGGAAGGAACACCTATTCGTCGCCATGCCCAGTCGCGAGGTTAAGAACGGCGAGTTCCGCGACACAGCCCATCCGATCGACAACGAGTTTCGGTTGAGATTAGAACAGGTAGTCCTTGCGAAATACCGTGAGGCTGTGGACGAGGAAAAGACAATCTTTGCTCAGGAAATCCCCACGGAGGACCTGATATTTTAGGGCGTAGCCAAGCGGTAAGGCAGCGGCCTTTGGAGCCGTGATCGGAGGTTCGAATCCTCCCGCCCTAAATCCTTTCGCCAAGCGGCAGCGGTAGCGGCTTATGGGTCAGAGTGCAACAGAATTGTAATTGTGTTACATAGAACGGGCTAGTTCGAGTCCCCCAGGCTCCAAACTACCAGACTGCAGACAGAACGAAAGTTCTTCCTACAGTCATATAGGCTCCCCAGCCTGAGCTCGCAAACTCAAGCTGCAGTGAGAGCTGCGCTCGGGATGCTGTCCTGGCTTGTGGGAGGGCGTCCATTTGCCCCGCGAGCTGACTTGACGAGCCGCTCTGTCCCTTTCCGATCTGCCCACTTCAAGAACTGCCTCCATCCACTCCACAGTCTACAGCCCCTTGAACTCCTTCCCTAATGTACGAGTCCCCTTTTTGATTGCCGACGAGCGGATATCGGCGTAGAATGCCTCATGTGAGGGGGAGGTGGGGTCGGCATGCGTGTGATGGTGCGTAAGCTGTTCGATCTGTTTACCCCGCGGGAGCGACGGAAGCTTATACTGGTATTCGGGGCGGTGGTTCTCCATGCGCTGGTCGAGGTCGCCGGTATCGCCTCAATCGTGCCGTTTCTGACCCTTGTCGCGAACCCCTCCGCGGTGCAGGATAATGCTATTCTGCACTGGTTTTTTGCCACCCTTGGCTTTGCAAGCGTCAATTGGTTCCTTCTCTTCTTGGGATTCGTGGTGCTGGGCGTTATCGTGTTGAGCAATGCCATTGCCGCCCTGGCCACGTGGGCGATACTGCGGTTCAGTTGGATGCAGAACCACAGCCTATCGCGGCGATTGCTGGCGAGCTACCTTCATCGCCCGTACGTGTTCTTCCTTAACCAGAACACGGCCGCCCTCGGGCGCAACATATTGATGGAAACGCAACAAGTGGTGAACGGCCTTGTCATCCCGGGCATGAAGGCGCTGACCAAAGGGTTTGTGATCCTATTCATCCTGGCGTTCCTGTTGGCCATCAACCCGATGCTTGCCCTGGTCATGATGGCGGCGCTCGGAAGTGCTTATGGCGTGATCTACGCGTTTGTACATCGCAAGCTGGCGCGAATCGGTAGGGAACGAGTGGAAGCGAACACGGAGCGGTTCAAGGTCGCAAACGAGGCATTCGGGGCGATCAAGCTGTTGAAGCTACTGGGAAAGGACAAGCTGTTTATCGAGCGCTATTCCACTCAGTCTTTTCGCTACTCGGACCGAATGGCGAGTGCGGCTCTCATCTCAAGCATCCCCAGATACGCCATGGAAACGATCGCGTTCGGCGGTATCCTGGTTGTCGTTCTGTACCTGCTCGGCATGCGCCGGAATCTCGAGCAGGTGCTGCCGCTTGTCGGGCTGTACGCATTCGCTGGATATCGACTCATGCCGGCGTTGCAGGTGCTCTTCTCCGGTGCTGCACAGGTCAAGTTCAATGCCGCTGCGCTTGATGTCCTGCATGAAGCGCTTGAAGGAGATGTTATTCATGCAACGTCCGCTGACCGAGATGCTGTTCCGTTGCCGTTTCACAAGATACTTGAGCTTCGCAACGTGACATTCCGCTATCCCGGCGCGGGATTGCCTGTCCTCGAGGGGCTGAATCTCACCATCAACGCTGGGTCGTCAGTCGGATTTGCCGGTAGGACCGGTTCCGGCAAGACCACGACCGTCGACCTGATCCTGGGCTTGCTTCGCCTTGCCGGTGGCGGTATCTACGTAGATGGAACAGAGATCACCGATGAGAACCTGGGGCGCTGGCAGAGGAATCTTGGGTATGTGCCGCAAGAGATCTATCTGACCGACGACACCGTCGCTCGCAACATCGCCTTGGGGATTCCCGATGAACAGATTGACATGAGGGCGGTAGAGCGCGCAGCGCGGATCGCCAATGTCCATGACTTCATCCTTACATCTCTTCCAGACGGCTATCAGACCACGGTTGGAGAGCGAGGCGTGCGCCTCAGTGGTGGGGAGCGTCAGCGGATCGGGATCGCTCGCGCCCTGTATCACAATCCGGCGGTGCTCGTACTTGACGAAGCGACAAGCGCACTCGACGGAGCCACCGAGGAGGGCGTATTCAAGGCGATTGCGAATGTGGCGAAAGTGAAGACCCTGATCATCATCGCCCATCGACTGACGACGGTGAAGGACTGCGATGTGGTGTACGTAGTGGACGATGGCCGCATCGTGGCACAGGGGAAATACGACGAGCTGCTAAGCTCAAACGCACAGTTTCGGAACATGGCCAAGGTTTCCGATTAGACAATGGGCGAAAAAGGGGACAGATCTTGTTTCTTGCATGGAAAGTAGCGGGATTCCGCTTCTGGAGACAGCTAGGTCACGCAAGAAACAAGGTCTGTCTCTAAACGGTTCTCAAGCTTTTGCTGAACCCTCCCCCGATTTGGTTGCAGGGCCAGCAACGGAATCGGCTCGGCAAGCAGTCGTTCAACTCACCAATCCCGTTTTGTGAAGGAAGCCAGCGTCACTGTAGGGGACGAATTCATGGCCTATGATCTGGTACGGTTCGTGTCCCTTACCAGTGATGAGGATTACGTCCTTTGGCTCTGCTAAGGCGATCGCCCGTAGGATCGCGTCACGGCGGTCGTCGATCTTCTCATAACGTCCGCCGGTAGGAAGAAGTCCAGCTTCGATTTCCGCGCTAATTGCCTCTGGATCCTCTGTCTTGGGATTGTCACTTGTGAGGATCGTCATGTCGGCGAGTGTACCGCTGATCGCGCCCATGAGCGGCCGTTTCTTCCGGTCGCTCTCCCCTCCGCAGCCGAAGACACAGATGATTTTGTTGTGGTAGGGATGAAGGGAGAGGAGCATCCTTTCCAGCGAGTCGGGGCTGTGGGCGAAGTCGACGATCACCGTTGCTCCGTTCTTCGCATGGAAGAACTGGTAGCGGCCTTCTACGCTCCGGGCCGTTCTCAGCCGTTCGGCAATCATTGTCAGGGTCATTCCCTTTACAGTTGCGACTGCTGCGGCGGCAAGGGCATTGTAGACGTTGTGCTCCCCGGGTAGGTGCAGCTCTATCGGTTGAGCTTCTTCCCCTACCCGCAGGGTGAATGAGGTCTTTCGTAGCATGTAATGGATCTCCTCCGCACGAATGTCGGCATCTGACCCCAAGCATTCGTAGGTGAGGAGATGCCCCGCGCTGGCTGCAAGGACACGATCCACTGCCGGATCGTCCGCGTTCACAATTGCGGTCGCCCCTGGATTCAAATTCCGAAATAGGAGGAGCTTTGCCGCCAAGTACCCTTCCCTGTCATCGTGGAAGTCGAGGTGGTCATGGGTGAGGTTGGTGAAGACGGCGACATTGAAATCGACGCTATCGACCCGGTGAAGCAGGAGCGCGGCCGAGGAGACTTCAAGGACGAGGTTCTCCTTCTCGGCGGCTAAGGTCTCATGTGCGATCCGTTGGATGAGCGGGCTTGTGGGAGTCGTTACCGCGCGCATGTTCCTTGCTTCGTTCGCCACCGTGCTGATGAGGGTGCTCCTCTCCTCTTCTAAGAGGTGTGCAACAAGGTGACAGACTGTGGTCTTCCCGTTCGTCCCGGTGACCCCGACCGTGAACAGATCACGCGTGGGATGCGAGAAGAAGACCGCCGACAAGTGGGCGAGGGCTTCCCTCCCATCCTCCACTCGCACGAACGGTACCGAACATTGCACGTCTTTCTCTCCGACAATAGCCACGGCACCGCGTGCGATGGCATCTTCAATGTAGCGATGTCCATCGGTGATGAACCCGGCGATGGCGACGAATAAGAACCCCGGATGAACTAAGCGCGAGTCCTCGCTGATACCGGTGATCTCTATTGATTCCCATCCCGGCTGTGGCGGTACCCCGATCGCTTCAGCCAGAGATGCAAGCGATTGAGCGATTGAGTGATTGAATGATTGAGTGATTGAGTGATTGAATGATTGAGCGATTGAATGATTGAATGATTGAGCGATTAAACAATGGTCTGTATCCGCGGTTCCCTCGCTTTCCGCAAATGAGTTATCTTTCATCCCCTAAATCCCCCGCTCGCTAAATCGCTCAATCACTCAATCTCCCCCCGGAATTCGGTAGAGATAGAGAAGATAACCACCTTTGGCAGTGCCGATCTCCTCCGGTTCCCAGCCCCACATCGGGTGGTAGTAGGAGACGATCCGCGCTCCTGGTTTGAGTTCGCGGCGCAGACGTTCCTGCAGCTTGTAGTTTGCCGTGGGAGAGAGGAAGAGAATGACCACGTCGGCGCCGGTCAGATCGGCGGAGTACATG
Organism: uncultured bacterium; assembly: GCA_965370555.1. GTDB lineage: Bacteria > Bipolaricaulota > Bipolaricaulia > UBA7950 > UBA9294 > JAJOKK01. The sequence continues at coordinate 9,240 of CBDUVB010000009.1, read as the reverse complement.
TTTCCCCAGAGGATTCGCGTTCGCGATGAGACCCCGGCAAGGAGGGCCCACGCTCTCGCCCACAGGACACGGGCAGGGTCGATCTCGATCCCGGTCGCGTGCGCGTTGAATTCCCTCGCTGCCGCAACCACAACTCGTCCGTCCCCGCAACCGAGATCGAGGACGCGTTCCCCTTCTTTCACCCGTGCAAGGCGCAGTATCCGACGCACCGTCACCCGGTCGGTCGGCTGCCACAGGGCATCGAGGGTCAGGTTCCACCCCACCCACAGGACAGTCACCGCTCCGAGCGCGATCCCCAGGTAGAGGATCATCTAGAACGTAGCTCGTAAGCCTGCCTCGTAGATCGGCCCGTGGCTCAATCCCTCTTCGGTGAAGCGCATTACGTAGTGAACGTCGAGGAAGGCGCTGACCGGCTCGAACAAGGCGATCCGCACCCCGGCGATCCCATTCACGGTGAATCCCACCGAGTACCCGCGGGGAGTCAGGGCGACACCTATCCCCATTCCTAGGAACGGGTCGAAGAACTCGATCGGTCGATGTGCGAGAGCTGATATATCGACCAGCATCAACCCCGTGATATCCGAGTTGAGCGCGATCGACATCTGCGTGCGCAGGTCGATCCATTCGGCAACCGGAATCTCGACGAGGGCCCCTATAAAGAAGATGCCGGTCGGGTCGAATCCGCCTCCCAATCCGGCAGAGGTCGCTGAGCCGGGCATGACAGGCGCGGTCAGGAAGACCAAGAGTAATAGTGCGAGTGACAATCGTCTTTTCATCCTACCTCCTTCTCTCTAACTCTAGCGCCATTTCAGCGAACTTCAGTGGCACAGGTCCAACAAAGAAGGGTCAGATGTCGAGAGAGGTGATCTTGTCGCTGTTCTCCCAGATGAAGTTGCGACGCAGAGCCACGTCGTTCCCCATTAGTGTAGAGAAGACCTCGTCCGCCTCCAGGGCATCGCGGATCTCGATCTGTTTCAGGGTGCGGTTCTCCGGGTTCATCGTCGTCTCCCACAGCTCGCGGGGGTTCATCTCTCCCAATCCCTTGAACCGCTTGAGCGAGAAGCCACCGTTGTGAGAAGCACGGAACTCTTCGAGTTCTTCGTCCGTATAGAAATAGGTGGTCTTCTTTCCTGTCTTCACCTGATAGAGCGGTGGCTTGGCGATGTAGACGTAGCCGTGCTCGATCAGGGTACGCAGGTAGCGGAAGAAGAAGGTCAGGATCAACGTACAGATATGCGCGCCATCGACGTCGGCATCGGCCATGATGATCAGCTTATGATAGCGGAGCCTCTCCAGTGAGAAATCTTCTCGAATTCCGGTTCCGACCGCGGTGATCATCGCCTTGATCTCCGCGTTATCGAGGAGCTTTGCCAGGCGGGCCTTCTCCACATTCAACACCTTCCCGCGCAGGGGAAGGATAGCCTGAAATCCCCGATCGCGTCCTTGTTTGGCACTGTTATGCACAAACACACCGGCGGCCAAGGCGAAATTCTGGTAATTCTCCACGGTGAGATCATATACATCGCTACGCTCTGTAAGCCGATAAACCGCGTTGACTTTGCAGTTTACGTTCATCGCAACCTCGAGCATCCGTTGCTCATCTCCCGCAAAATGCTCCTGCAACAGGCGATCATAGCGGAGAGCGGTGGGAGCCTGCTTCAACCGCAGATGTTCGTACTCCTTACACACATCTGATGCCGCCAATACCTCATTCAAGAGTTGAAGCGCCTTGATCTTATGTCCCTCACGAATGAGATGGCTCTTCTCTTCTTTCGAGGTTGAGTTCCGCCATTTGGAGAGAGCGTCCAATATCTTGGTTCGTCCTTCTGGATCGGCCCAAGTCTTCTGAGCTGCCTTGATCAGCTTCTCACGGTGTTCGGGGTGTCTCTGCCACCATCGACGCACCTTAGCGCGATGTTCCCTACGATACTCTGGTTCCTGCCACTGTTCGCGCGTCTTCTCCGCACGCCAAGCACGCAGTTCCTCATCCTCCCATTGTTCAAGAGCCTTCTCCCTTAAACGTTCCCGTGCCTCTGGGTTTTCCACGAAGAACTGATGTATGCGCTCTGACTGTTGTTGGCGATGTCCTGCATCATCCCAGTACGCTTCTTGCATGGCTCTCATCCGCTCACAGTATTCCACATACTCGGCAGGTGTAAGTGAGCTGAACCAGCGACGAAAGCCTTCCAGGATCTTTTCGTTTAATTCTTCGTCTTGGCGCTGAAGCTGGGTGCGCTCGCTCATATATCGTCGATACTCCGGATCTCGCCACTGTTCCTTCGCCTTTTCGCTTAGCTGCTTGATCCTACGCGCGCGGTATTCCGGATCTTGCCAGAGGCGGCGAGACATCTCTCCAGCTAGTTCAGCATGCAAATGAAGATGATCCTTCCAGTGCATTCGTTCAATATTCCGCGGGTCGTTGTTACTCTTATCGAAGTCCTTGTGGTGGCGCGTGCTCCCCGCTTTCCGTGAGTAGATCCCCTGTTGAAGGTTATACAGATCTGCCAGATGGTAGGTGTGCCACCATTTTTCTCGACCGTTCATCCATACCATCTCGTAACCAGGCGCTGGCGTCTCCCCTTCTTCTGTCAATCGGGTTTTCAAAGGCATTAAACTATCGCCCGGCTTCAAATTGCGGGCCTCACGGTATGATCCGTCGCGTAAGCGGAAGAGATGATCCGGTGTAGAGCGTACCCTCTCGCCATTATCCAACTCGACTTCGACTAGTTGAACGTCTCGCCTAGTCAGACGCGGATGGAGGAGAGGCACGAGGTGTACATCGCTCCCATCATCTGTGGCGTATCCGAAGTGCGTAATACCGCGTTCCCAATCCTCGGCAAGTTCGCGGATCGTCTTTTGCTCTCCTGAAGCAAGTCGGATAAGGGTCTCAGGGGCAAAACACCCTCCAGCGGAATCTCCTTCCACGATGTAAAGCTCGCTCTTTACCGGATCGCGACTGGAACAGTCGGCGAGCTTTCCGGGGAGGGTAGAGGAGAGCAACGCCCCTTTCCGCCGCACCATCTTCCGTGCCTTGGCGGCAGCCATCCGCGCCCGACCGGCGTTGACCGATTTTTCGATGATCGTCCGCGCCACCTTCGGCTTCTTCTTAAAGTAGACGGCAAGCTGATCCTGCACGATTCCGGTCACCAGGCTCGCCACCTCGGGATTCCCGAGCTTGGTCTTCGTCTGCCCCTCGAACTCAGGGTTCTGGATCTTGATACTGATGATCGCCACCAACCCCTCACGGATATCGCTCCCGCGCAGGTTGGAATCGTCCTTCTTCAGGATCTTCTTTTCCCGGCCGTAGTCGTTTAAGAATTTGGTGAGAGCGCTCTTGAACCCTGTCAAGTGGGTCCCGCCGTCGACCGTGTTGATGTTGTTGGCGAACGCGAAGATCGACTCGTCGTAGCTCTCGGTGAACTGCATCGCGATCTCGACCGCTGTACCCGCTTCCTCGCCGGTGATATAAATCGGCTGGGGGTGGATAGATTCCTTGCTCGACGAAAGCTCCTTCACAAAAGAGACGATCCCGCCCTTTGCCTGAAAGCGGCGGGAGACCCCGGCCGCCTCGTTCTCCAAGATGATCAACAGTCCACCATTCAGGTAGGAGAGCTCCTTCAGTCGGTGGGAGAGCTTGGAGAAGTTGTACTGAATCTCGCCGAAGATTTCGGAATCGGGGAGGAAGGTGATCGTCGTCCCCGTCTCCTTTGCCTTGCCGATCACTTCAAGCTCGTTGAGCTTTGCCCCACGTGAGAATTCTTGGTGGTAGACCTTCCCATTGCGCCTCACCTCGACGGAGGTATGCTCCGCGAGCGCGTTGACCACGGAGATGCCGACACCGTGCAGCCCTCCACTCACGTGGTAGCTCTTGTTGTCGAACTTGCCTCCAGCGTGCAGGGTGGTCATCACCAGTTCTAGAGCGGGGATACCCGTCTCCTTGTGAACTCCCACCGGCATTCCGCGGCCGTTATCGACCACGGTCACGTGGTTATCCTTGTGAACGGTGACCAGGATCTCGTTGCAGTAGCCAGCGAGGGCCTCGTCGATCGAGTTATCGACGATTTCCTCGATCAGGTGCATCAAACCGCTCTGGCCGCTGCTCCCGATGTACATCCCCGGTCGGAGACGCACCGCTTCGAGATCTTCTAATACCTTAATTTGATCGGCTTCGTAGACCATGACACCACCCAGAGAGATTATACCCAAAAAGCGCTATGGACTGCAAAAGAGCTTGGGGTCAGGTCTTGTTTCTTGCATGATCTGACTGCCTGCAAAAGTGGAGTCCCGCTAGCCTCCATGCAAGAAACAAGACCTGACCCCAAGCTCTTCTACCGTGAAGATCCTATCTGACAACTGGTACGCCCGAGAGGACTCGAACCTCCGACCTTCGCATCCGCAGTGCGACGCTCTATTCCGCTGAGCTACGGGCGCATACTCGCCCCGTGTAGTAACAAAGACTGGACTTACTCCACAGGGCTGGCGGAGGGACGGGGATTCGAACCCCGAAGCCCTTTCGGGCGTGCCGGTTTTCGAGACCGGTTCCTTGCCATTCGGTCATCCCTCCATGACTTACCATACATAACATGGCGAACTGCACTAGATGGTAGAGCCTTTCCCGTGCTGGTGCAAGGGCTGAAGAAGCGGAGAGGGGGAGAGAGCGTGGGGTCTGACGTTGTTCCTTGTCGTGATCCGCTCTCCCACCGGCGCAGACAAGCTACGCCGCTACGGAAACCCCGTTATCCAAGCGTTGCTCGGAGCCGTTCTCCGTAGCGGCGGGGTTTATCTCCGCCATTCGTGATCCCCGCTCCTCTCCTTGCAAAACAAAAAACCTTCACCACCGAGGGCGCGGAGCACGCAGAGAGTGGGGGAGAGGAAGAGGGCGAGAGCGTGGGGTCTGACGTTGTTTCTTGCGTGGAGGCCAGCACGATTCCTCTTCTGGGGAGAATTGAGTCATGCAAGAAACAAGGTCTGACACCAGACTTCGAGGGAGAAAGCGGAACGCGGAAGAATAGGGAAGGCACGGAGATTGGGATGTTCAATCACTCAATGATTCAATCTCTCAATGATTCACTCAATCTCTCATCACTGCTTTTCTGTCACTTTCCTCGAATGGTCAATGAATAGCTTCCGGTTCCCGCCTCCCCGCGGGTGATCACGATACGAATCGCATCGTATCTGTCCGGGTGTTCGATGCTCACCGGCGCATCCGCGGTGAGCCGGTACACGGTGGTGTTCGATTCTTTCTGCGTCACTACGTTGACGCGAAACACGGTCCCCGCGTCCCCGGCGAACGCGATCTCCATCGTTTGATCGGTGCTGCTTGTCAGATCAAGAAAATCGATCCCGTAGGCGTGTGCCACACAAAGCGGTGTTCCAATGGGGTCTTCCTCGAACTGAGAGGAATAGGGGGCGTCGCTCTCGAAGTTCACCCGCTCGATATCGATAGGGGTTCCACCCCACGTTCCCGTATAAACCGGAGCCGGGAGGGCGACCCAGCTGGTGCTGGTGCGGCTCTTCCCGTCCTCTGCTGTGAGGGGGAACATGGTCTTGATCAAGTCGGCGTCAGGAATCGTCCCGGATGCGAGGGCGATCGCGAACTCCTCCCACAGATCGTCGAAGGTCAACCCCTCCTCTTGAAAGGCGTAATCGATCGCATAACGTCCGTCGTAGTCTGCGCTTGCTTCCAACACGCGCTTGATCGCTTCAGTTCCCCCGTGGTGCGAGGAGACGAAGACCCAGAAGATTCCCGCGTCGTAGGTGCGGTGGAAGAAAGCGATCGAATCCGGGCCGAGAAGGAAGTCGAGCGCAGGATCGAGGTAGTCGTTCGCCTCGGGCACGATCGCCTCCTGCGCCCAGGTGGCCGTCGCCTCGACGAAGATCAGATCGCTCATGTCGTTCTTACCACCGAGGGCAAGAGAATCCTGGATTACATGGAAGAGCTCATGGGTGGCGGTGCTCCGCACCATATCTCTTAGGGTACAGGGAATGACCAGGTCGTAGAGCACCCCACCCATGATCTCTTCCGTGGCGATCTCGATCACCGGGAGAGGATCTCCGCTTGACGTGGTATCGAAGTATTCGGCCCCCATTTCTCCGTACTGTCCGCCGACGATATCGACGCGGATGCGCGTATCGATTATTGAGAATCCCGCACGATCGATCAACCCGGCATAGGCCTCTTCGAGGGCATCGCGGACGAGATTGGCATACTCTGCGGTCACCGCATCCTCCCCGGTTCCCACCGTGTAGTGGATGAGGAAGTGCTCGGAGGCAAGCTGGCGGAAGTGATCTGCGAAAGCAGGTAGGGCGAGACCAGCAATGAGAGAGAGCGTGAGGAATCCGGCGAGCAAGAAACGAGGCTGATTTTCAGTCATTTTTCCTGTCTTCTGCTCTTCTCTGCGTCTTTGCGAGAGGCACAAGCTTTTCCTCTCGCCCGTTCGTTGCACTCACTCAAGCCGCAAAGATCGCCAAGGAATTGAGAGATCGGAAGATTGGGAGGTTCAATCATTCAATCACTCACTCGCTCAATCACTCAATTAATTACATCCCACTAAACCCAAAGTAGACGAGACCCACAAGCCCGGCGACGATCAGCATACCCACCCACCAGGGCGTTGCCTCTTCTGGCGGCGGTGGTATCGTTGGGTATAGATCGTTCCATGTCTGCCCAGGGGCGACCGCATGCTCTTCTTCCACTCTTTCCCGGGCACTATCCATATCCATGGTGTCAGGAGAAGCCGTGATTACGCCCGGCATCGATAGAAACCCGTCTCCCATCCACTCGCGCGGCAGGGGACGGAACGGCTCGCCGTGAAGCGCGATCGCCCGCAAAGAGGCAGTGAAAAAGCTATGCGTTGTCTTCCAGTCTGTCAGAGTGAGGAGCTGTGAAATCCCGCTGAAAGCGGAGAAAGGGCCGATGTATACACGGTCTCCTGTCTCGATGACGACGCGCGGAAAATCGATGAGGATCTGACGGATCGTGGAAAGATCGATATCGAATGCCTGTGCCGGTCCGACAGACGTCACCGGCGGAGGAACGCTCAGGCGGATTATCGAGGAGATCCCGGTGAGGTTCCCTTGCGCCGTCTCCCCGGTGGTTGTCATAAAGACAGCAGGTGTACCTCCGAGAGGCGCGCCTCCGAGGGCATCAACACAAAGGAGAAAAAGGAGCAAGAAGAGACTAACAACGACCAGCAATTGCTTGTGAGAACCTTTGATCATCGCCACACCTCCAGAGAAGTTAGATCAGCCACGCGTGATTCGCCACTCGTAGCAAGCCACACGATAGCACCTTCCTTTTAGGTTTGTCAAGTAGAGATTGAATGATTGAGAGATTGAATCATCGGAAGATTGAATGATCGGAAGATCGTATAATTGATAGACTGAATCGTTGAGAGATCGGGGGATTGGGATGTTCAATCATTCAATCACTCACTCGCTCAATCACTTAATCTTGCTTCCCCGCGTCTCCGTGTCTCTCTCTCCCCGCATTCCCGTTTTCCCCTCTCCGTGTCCCTCTTCTCGGCGTCTCCCTCTCTCTCCCTCCCAGGAGTTGACCGATCTACCGGCAGTCGCTATAACTGGTTAATGAGGAGGAACCTATGGACGCACACCGCGACGAACCAGCGACCAAAAAAGACCTCGATCAGGTGAAACAGGAGCTCACTGATAAGATCGATGCGAACAGCGCGAAGATCGATAGGATTGCTCTTCAGGTTGTCGAAAACCGCGAGCAGATGGCCACCAAGGATGTGGTCAACGAACGCTTTGATGCAGTCAACGAACGCTTGGATGAGCTTCTGCGTGGGCAGGACGAGATGATCGGGATTTTCACCCGCCTGGATGAGGAACGAGTTGCTACTACGGCGTGGATCAGACGAGTAGAAGGCGACGTAGAGACGAACAAAAGCGAGATTAAGAAGATAAAGACCGCCAAGGAATTGAGAGATCGGAAGATTGAATGATCGGAAGATCGTATAATTGATAGATTGAATCGTTGAGAGATCGGGGGATTGGGATGTTCAATCACTCACTCGCTCAATCACTTAATCTTGCTTCCCCGCGTCTCGCCCTCTCGCCCTCTCGCCCTTTCCCCGCGTCCCCCTTCCTCCTTCCGCGTTCCTTGTTTCCCGAGCGTCTGGTGTCAGACCTTGTTTCTTGCATGGCTCAATTCTCCCCAGAAGAGGAATCGTGCCGGCCGCCACACAAGAAACAACGTCAGACCCCACACTCTCTCCGCATTCCCCTCCCTCTTACTCCTGACCCCTTTCATTCCGGTTTTCGTCAGTCCTTGAGCATCTTGACTTCCGTGGCCCCGGTCGTTAGTTTATGATTACAGAGAGGGTCGTGAGTTACGAGGAGGTTGGGAAATGTCTGCGACAATTTCTATCGAAATACCGCGTGAGGTGATTCATGCAACCCGGATGACACCCCGCGAACTGAAGCGCGAACTGGCTATTTACCTATTCCAACAGGGCCGGTTGTCCTTTGGCAAGGCTCGCGAGATGGCTGGTATGACCTTGTGGACCTTCCAACAGACGCTGGCCGGCCGGGAGATTCCTATTCACTACGATGTCGAAGATTACGAAGAGGACTTGGCTGCCTTGAGGAAGTTGAACCGGCTGTGAGCGTGGTAAGCAACGCTTCTCCCCTCATCAACCTGGCGCGTATTGACCAGTTAGACTTGCTCCCCCGACTGTATGGTGAATTGCGGTTCCTTGTTGTGTTGAGTGGGTAGTAACTTCTAATTTCGGTTCGCACGGGACGGATACCAAAGAGAATTCACCACGAAGAGCACGAAGGACACGAAGAATGGAATTTGATGAGTTGTCGAATCGGGTAATTGGCTGTGCAATTGAAGTGCACCGGGAACTGGGCCCAGGATTGTTGGAATCGACCTATGAGCAGTGCCTTGCGCACGAGCTCAAACTGAATGGCATTCGGTTCAAGCTGCAGCATCCGCAACCGGTCGAGTACAAAGGCGTGCGTCTAGACTGCGGCTATCGCGTGGACTTGCTGGTAGAAGACAAGTTGATCATCGAGTTGAAGAGCGTCGAGCAGATAAAGGGCATCCACGAGGCGCAGTTGCTGACCTACATGAAGCTGGCGGGAGTGAAGACCGGACTCCTGATGAACTTCAATGTCACCAAGCTTAAGAGCGGGATCAAACGCTTTGTCCTCTGACGCCTTCGTGCTCTTCGTGTCCTTCGGTGCGCCAGGCTAAGCCTGGCCGATCTTGTG
>CBDUVB010000008.1:0-67348 GCA_965370555.1 uncultured bacterium | reverse complement strand
GTTCCAGGGCGTGAATGTGCCGGTTGATCTTCTTGCGGTCGAGTTCGAGTTGCGTTTCCCCTGGACCACGCGTCCCGATCCCGCCACCGAGGCGGGTGAGTGCGCTCCCCCAACCGCGCAGTCGTGGGAGGAGGTAGCGCAGCTGGGCGAGTTCCACCTGCAGTCGCGCCTCCTTGGTCGCCGCTCTTTGGGCGAAGATGTCCATGATCAGCTGCGAGCGGTCGATCACCTTCCGTTCGATCGCCTTTTCCAGGTTGCGTGCCTGAGCCGGCGAGAGTTCGTCGTTGCAGATGATCACATCCGCTCCCAGCTCACTCGCTGCTGCCTTGATCTCCTTCACCTTCCCCTTCCCTATGAAGGTGGATGCATCGCGGCGCAGGCGCTTCTGTGTGAGGACAGCGAGGGTGGTGATTCCTGCCGTATCGGCAAGGGCCTCCAGCTCGCGCAGTGAGTCTGCGACCGGCCTGTTGGGACGCTCCACGGCGACGAGGATTGCGCTCTCGGATCCGTAGACGCGTGCGCGCGCTCCGAGGCGATCTTCGATCAGTGGTTGCTCGTGGCGATCAGCACGTTCGTTCAATATCGGCTCCTAGTGAGCGTAGTTTTTCCTCGATCCTTGCGTAGCCGCGGTCGATGTGTTCGGGGTGATTTATTGTTGTCTCCCCCGAAGCGACGAGCGCGGCGAGGACAAGAGCCGCCCCAGCGCGGATGTCAGGGGCGTCCACCTCAACCCCTTTTAGGGGACTTGTCCTGCCGGGACTCGTCCCGCTGGGACTCGTCTTGCCGGAGCTCGCTCCCGTAATGACGGCGGTAGATCCTTCGATCGCGATACTGGCTCCCATCCGGTTGAGGAGCGGGACGTATCCGAAGCGGTGCTCGAATACTGTCTCTTCGATCCGGCTTGTCCCGGTTCCCAGGGCGAGGAATGCGGCAAGCAAGGGGTGAAAGTCGGTGGGAAAGCCGGGGTATGGGGCTGTCGTGATGTGGAGCGGACGAGGACTCCTGTCGCTCCATAGCCGGATCTTATTCTCTTCTTCCGCGATCTCCATCCCGCTCTCCTCGAGAGCGGAGAGGAGGGAACGCAGGTGCCCCGGGGTGACGCCCACCACTTCGACATCTCCCTTGGTGATCGCCCCGGCGAGGAGGTAGGTCCCGGCCTCCATCCGGTCGGGGATAATCGTGTGCTGCGTTCCATGGAGGTTCCTTCTTCCGACGATTCGGAGCGTTCCGTTGTCGGAGGAGACCTGGGCTCCCATCTTCGTTAGGAGATCGATCAGATCGAATATCTCGGGCTCCAAGGCCGGATTCTCTATCCTCGTCTCCCCGTCAGCGAGGGTCGCGGCCATCACCAGTTGCTCGGTCGCTCCAACGGACGGATAAGGAAGGCAAATCCGCGTTCCGCGTAGCCCTTCAGTGGCCACAGTGACCGTCTCACCCCGTTCCTCGACCCTTGCGTTCAGGAGCCGAAGCCCTCGGAGGTGAAGGTCGACCGGCCGTGCTCCGATTCGGCACCCACCGGGCAGTGGAACGACGGCCCGGCCGAGGCGGGTGAGGAGCGGTCCGAGGACGAGGAATGAGGCGCGCATCTGTTTGACGTAGCGGGGCTCTGCCCTCTCGCACAGGGGGCGAGCGCTCGTAATCGTGACCGTCTCTCCGGCGTGAGAGACCTCTTTCCCCAAAGAGAGGATCGTCGCGAGGATCGTCTCCACGTCTCGCAGGTGAGGGATACGGTGCAGGACGATCGGCTCGTCGGTTAGGAGCGAGGCGACACAGGCGGGGAGGGCGGCGTTCTTTGCCCCTTCGATCGGGACTCTTCCCGTGAGAGGATGTCCCCCTCGGATGATCAGGTGCTCCATCGGCTAAGGGAGATAGGAACGCGGATCGATTGGGAACTCGCGGTTGCGGATCTCGAAATGGAGGTGCGGTCCGGTTGAGATACCGGTATTCCCCGATTCGGCGATCCCCTGCCCGATATCCACGAACTGGCCGACGTAGACGAGAGGCGTCGACAGGTGCCCGTAGAGGGTGTAGTACTCGTTGGCATGCTTGAGGATGATCGTCGTTCCGTAGCCCTCCTGCTCGCCGATGAAGAAGACCTTCCCTGCAGCGGCGGCGTGAACGGTCGTTCCTGTGGGGACGTCGATATCGATCCCGTTATGGTGGTGGCGCATTCCAAGGACGGGGTGTACCCGCCAGCCGAACTCGGAGACGACCTCCCCTTCGAGTGGCCAGATGAACCGAGTCCTTTGCCCGTACGAGAAGCGGACCACGGTCTCCCACAGGGCGGCCGTCGCCCCCGGGATCAGGATCTCCTCACCGGCGAAGATACGCGATGGATCGGTGATCCCATTTGCCGCCGTGATCTGATCGATCGAGACGCCGTATGTATTGGAGATATCGGTGAGGGTCTGGCCCTCCTTAATGAGGTGCAGAATCCCGTCGCGCGCGACACGCAGTGTCTCTCCCGGCACGATTTCCCCTGCTGATAGGAGCCGGTTGTCGGCCATGACCTGGGAGGTGGTTACCCCAAGTAGAGCGGCGATCCCATCGAGTGTCTCCCCGTCGCTCACCGTATGGGTGAGGATGCCGGGCCGCGTCTCCGCAGGGGTCTCTTCCACTGGCAGGCCATCCACAGCGGGAGGTTCCTCGGATGGAGGTTCCTCTGTGGGTGGGAGAACCGTAGTGATGGGAGGGCTCACTGTGACAGGAGTGGATGAGGTTGGAGTTTGCGGGGTGGAATTGCAGGAACGCACCAAGATCGGTATGAGGATGATCCCCACAAGGATCAAGAGAGCGATCAGAACGCGATCTTTTCGAATCGGCTTCTGGCTAGTCACTGCTCATCAACTCGAGGAATTGCTCGTTATCCTTCGTCGCCTCCATCTTGCTCCTGACAAACTCCAGGGCGGCCTGCGTATCATTTAGATTGCTCATCATCTTACGCAGGATCCACACGCGTTGCAACACCTTGGCCGGCAGGAGGAGTTCCTCCTTACGGGTCCCGCTCTGTTCGACATCGATTGCCGGATAAACTCGTTTGTTGGAGAGGTTACGATCGAGGATCAGTTCCATATTACCGGTCCCTTTGAACTCCTCGAATACGACCTGGTCGAGCTTGCTCCCGGTGTCGATCAGCGCGGTGGCGATGATTGTCAGGCTTCCACCTTCCTCGATGTTTCTCGCCGCTCCGAAGAACTCCTTCGGTTTGTAGAGCGCGGTGGGGTCCATTCCACCGGAGAGGAGCTTCCCGGAAGAGGGGACGGCGAGGTTGTAGGCGCGCGCCAGGCGGGTGACCGAGTCCATGAGGATCACCACATCGTATCCCGACTCCACCAGTCGTTTCGCTCGGTTGGTAACGATCTCGGCGATGCGGGTGTGGTGTCGCGGTTCCTGGTCGAAGGTCGCGGCTACGACCTCTCCATTGTCGATCGAGCGGCTGAAGTCGGTGACCTCCTCCGGCCTCTCATCGACCAGGAGGACGAAGAGCTTCATCTCTGGGTAGTTGGCATTGATTCCCCTTGCGATCTTCTTCAGGAGGGTCGTCTTTCCCGCTTTGGGAGGGGAGACGATCAGCCCTCGCTGCCCTTTTCCGATGGGGCAGAAGAGGTCGATGATCCTTGTGGATATATCCTCGGGATCGTGCTCCAACCGGAGATGTGTATCAGGGTGAAGCGGGGTTAGCTCGCGGAAGATCGGTCGACGGCGCGATTCCTCTGGGGGCGTACCGTTGATATCTTCCAGTTTGAGGAGGGCGAAGTATCGCTCATCGTTCTTGGGAGCTCGGATCGGCCCGGTGACGAGGTCCCCGTTTCGCAGGCCGAAGCGCTTGATCTGTGAAGGCGAAATATATATATCGTTCCTGCTAGGGAGACAATTTCCGTTGCGCAGGAACCCGTAGCCATCGGGTAGGATCTCCAGGGGGCCGTCGCTGAACCGAAGATCGTTCTCCTTGGCCAGGTGGATCATGATCGAACGCAGGAGATCCTCCTTCCCGAGCTGCATTCCATTCTTTATCTTCAAGTCCTTCGCGATCTTCTGGAGCGAGTCGATCTTCTCTGCACGTAATTCTTTCAGTTCCATAGTCGTATCACCTCAAATATGAATTCCTCGATAGATGATTAAGCATGTGCTTACAAGGTAAGCGATCAGGATGAGGGCAGCGTCGCCCCCCATCCCCAACACGCGGCGCTTCGAGCGGTAGACGATCGCAGTTGTCGCGATCACGGTTATCCCGATCCCCAGGCTCGCCAAGATTAACTGGTCCGTTACCCCGTCCTTTAAGCCGGCGAAGATCGCACCGCGGCGGAAGGCAACGTCGGCGAAGAAGATGGTCAGAATATTGAACATGTTCGACCCGAATAGGTTCCCGATGATCATGTCGTAGGCCTTGATCTTGAGAGCTCCGATCGAGGTGGCAAGCTCGGGGAGCGAGGTGGCGATCGCGACCAGGATCGCCCCCATGAAGGAGGCCGAAAGAGCGGTCTCCTCGGCGATTGCCCTGCTCGCGTGGATGAGAAAGATTCCGGAGACGATGATCACCCCCCCGGAGAAACAGAACCCGACGATCGCCCGTCTGAGCCCCATCGTCTCTTTCGTTCCCTCCGCCTCTCCGCCGTCGCGCTTCTCTATGCGGTAGAGCAGGAAAACCCCGGCGATGTAGGTGAACAGGATGATGAAACTGATCGGGTTCACTCCAAGGATCGCTGCATTCGGGGCGACCGTGATCCCCAGCATGACAAGGACGGTGAGGAGGATGGCGATTCCCCCGCTGGCAGCGTGGTAGGGCTTGACCAGGCGCAGGAAGGGCCCCCGGCCGAGGAGGAAGATATCCATGACAGCGATGATGGCGATGTTGAACAGGTTGCTTCCCAGTGCGTTCCCCAGGGCAATATTGGGGACACCGAGCGTGGCCCCGGTAACGGTCGTCGTCAACTCCGGGATCGAGGTGATCGTAGCCAGGAAGAGGAGGCCGATCCAGCCTTGTCCGATTCTGCTTCGCTCTCCGATTGCCTCGCCGAATGAGGCAAGCTTGATCCCGGCGAGGACGATTGCCGTTGAGGTAAGAAGAAACGTAATCCAGTGCATCGTCATTCGGTTATTTGACTCCTATAAAAAACTTGTTGTGCAAGCCTTTCTCGGTTCCTCACACTCCAGGCAAGGTACGGGGTCGCAAAGAAAGGCTTTTTGTTCTTATTCTTGTCCACATTTTGATGCTTTCCTTTGCGTTCTCTGCGTCTTTGCGAGAGTCATAAGCCTTTTCGCTCGCCCGCTCGTTATCACTCGCTCAAGCCGCAAAGATCGCTAAGGAACATTGGTCTTCACTCTTCGCGTCTCCGTGTCCCCACTCCCCCGCCTGCCTGTCAGAATACGACGGCAGACAGGTTCTCGGCGGTGAAAGTTTCTGTTTCTCAAGGCAGAGAGGTTTGTACAACAGCCTCCAAAGTTACTCGCTTAAAGCGATTCGATCTTGCCGATACGGCGGGCGTGTCGCCCCCCGTCAAACGGAGTTGAAACCCATTTCTCCACGATCTTTTCTGCCATTCCCGTTCCGATCACCCTCGCTCCCAGGCAGAGGATGTTTGCGTCGTTGTGCCGCCGGCTCAACTCGGCCGAGTACGGCTCTGTGCAAGCCGCCGCGCGGATTCCTTTCGTCTTCCCCGCGGTCATCGCCATCCCAATTCCCGTTCCGCAGATGAGGATTCCTTGTTCGGCCTTGCCAGAGGCGACCGCGTTTGCCACCTTGTGGGCGATATCAGGATAGTCGACCGAGTCAGTAGAATCCGTCCCCATGTCGATGACTTCGTATCCCTTGAGAACAGAGTCCAGCAATCTGCGCTTCAACCCCACCCCTGCGTGATCACAACCGATTGCTACTTTCATGCTCTCAGACCTTCTTGAACAACCATTTGATCATATCCCCATACATCTTGAACCGCTCCCGCATACCGTTGGAAAAACCGCGCTTCTCTTCCTTGAGGACGTGCGTTACACCTTCCAGCTTCACCTTCTCCTTGCTCCAGCCTTCCTTCACCGCGAGTTTGGATAGGGCGAATTCAATCCCGTAGTTCATCTCATGGACATTTACCTTCGCCCGCTCCCACAACCTCTTCGTCAACATCCGTTGACCAGAGGCGTACGGGTTGAACTTCTGGGCAAAATCGGTGCTCTTCCGTCCGTTGGCAAAGACACCGACGACCATATCGACACCAGTATCGGAGTACGTATGAATGAATTGCTCGATGTGTTTCTCCGTAAGCCCGACAAGGTCGGCATCGAGAAAGAGGAGAACATCGTTGCGTGCCCGCGTCACCCCCTCATCAAGGGCCTTTGCCTTCCCGCAATTGTCGGATAGTTTAACAACCTGCACCGGGAACCGCCGCGCGACATCCGCCGTCCCGTCGTCCGATCCATCATCGACAACGATCACCTCGTCGACAGCGGAGCAAGCGACGAGAGGCTTTAGGACAGCCCCGATCCGAGAAGCTTCGTTATATGCGGGCACCACCACGGAAACATTCATAAGTTCAGGATTAGGACAGATGAATCAAAGACATCACTCACTTTGTTAACAGGATTCTACCCTTTCTTACGCGGGAAGTCAATCTGCATTCTGCGTGTGAAGGACCAGGCTCTGTCGTCTCCCTGGAGTTCATCACAAATGCGTGAGATACTAGCGTAGAGGAAAGCCAGGGCGCGATTCTGTGTCGGGCGCGGTATGGTGGAGTCTGATGAACCCAAAGGGACTCGGACCCCCAGCCGCTAGAACCACAACCCAGTGCGCTAACTAATTGCACCACCCTCCCCCAAGGAACGCAGATTCATCTCCACCCAGATGCCCCATGCAGACAAAAGCGTCAAAAGAAATGTCAATTAATCCCTTATCTCAAGCAGGCGGCTCCTTTGCCTGCAGCAGGCACACGAAACAGCGAGACGCTCTAGTCCTCCGGAGCGATCCGAAGACTTCTCCCAGCGGCGATCATGTGTTCTTCAGCGCCTCTCGTGATGAGTATCCCATCCACTTTCTGCGTCACTGCGAGGTCAAACCGGACTTCTCTTCCTGGGCTTGAAACCTCCAGCGTATGCAGATTACCAAGTGCGGTGATCGTAACAGGAGCACCTGGCTTGACGACAAGATGGGTGATGTCAAAGGAGCACCAGTCTGCGGGGTTCTCCCCTGTACGCAAGCAACGGATACCGAACTCTCGCGCCTCTCCGAGGGTGGCTATCTCAAGAGACAGGTTAGCAGCTGTTCCAGAGACTCGGATTACATCGGTCGCTGAGACATCAGATTCAGCATCGATCTGGATTACGTTCCCTGCGATCGAGAAGAGAGTCTTGTAACGGGAGCCATTGATCGTGAACGTTAATGGAGAGGAATCGTCCTCAGAACGCTTTATGAAGAAGAGTTCCGGTGTGTTTGCCCCTTCGCTCTTGATTTCGCCCCACGGCCAGCGGAACGCGCCTTGGAGGCGCACGCTCTCATTAGTTTCCCATTCTCTCTCCGAGGGATCCTGGTCATTTGCGGGCTTGAAGAGCCGGTGCCCTTCGTCATCTGCTATCTGAACGGTCGCTGTTCCTGACGGGCCGCTGATAAAGACGGTTAACAGCGCATCGAAAACAAGGTCGAGCGCCATGGGCTGCCGCGACTTGTGCAGAACCTTGGACATGGGGATACAGAAGCACCACGCGGCATCCCAACCTGAACCCGAGTATGCTGTCGACCCGGATGTATACGTCCATGTATACATTCCAGAGATCACCAGCCGATTGGCTGGATTCCAGTCGGCGTAATGATCGGGATCATCGTCATAAGGATGATTTGAGTCCCAGATGTGCATGACCTTGGTTCCTGGCGGGTATCCTGACGGGTTCTCCTCGACCCTGTAAGGGATCACCGTGTGGGCATCGGACCCGTAGAAGCTGTTGGCAATGGACAAAACGGGGAAATCTCCCTTTGCAAGGCATTCCTTGACCTCCTTGAAGGCACGCTCGGCGTTGTTTAGATCCCCAGCGCCGATTAGATCCAGGAAGTTCTCAATCCCCGCTGCACTGAACTGTCTTGCCTGCAGGATATTTATCGCCTGGTGCAGGTCATCGCGATCGGGACCCTCTGTTCCTGTGTAGAAGTTCGCCGGGGAACAGAACCCCATATAGCCGCCATACTTGAAGAGCGCAAGGGCAAGAAGCGAGATACCACCGCAGTTTCCACCTTCAGCGCAGTTCTTGAAGATCTCGTAGTACAGGCAATCGAGAGGAGCTTCCACGCAATCGTGTGTCGGGTTGATTCCCAGGTAGGTCTGGCGATAGAGATCCCACGTAAAATCACAGGAACCGACACAGGAACCGTCACAGTTGGGGTTGGATAACGTCTCGCACCAGTTGCTAAAGTACCACCCATCAGTTGCAGGATCGAACTCGTCCGCCAGGGCTACCCCGCACATGATGCCGACTACCAGAAGAATTACTGCGATGGTTCGCTTTGTCATGGCCGCTTCCTCCTTCCTGCTACTCAACCCTCCATTAATAGCTATACTCGACGGCCGCCGAGGGTTCCGAGAGCTTACCGGTAAGATCCATTGCCTGGACACGGTACCAATAGCTTATGCCGCGGATGGCCGACTCATCGACAAACTCGTTCCCTTCGATCACAGGGCTTACCTGTCGGAAGGATCCACCGGGGGATGTACTGCGAAAAACGATGAACCCCAATAGTTCCGCGGGATCGAAGAAAGGTGTCCATCGTACGACGAGACCACACCCGCTTGGCGCTGCCGTAGCTGGAGGAAGGACCGTAGGAGTCCCAGGCAAGTCCTTGCTGTAGGTGAACGTGCTGATCGCGGGGATCGCTTCGATGTTCCCGCGTTCGCTTTCGTTTCCCAGCCAGTCTACTGCCGCGACGCGGTACCAGAATACTTGATTCGGCTCTAATCCTTTATCCATAAACGACCCGAAAACAGCGGTCGGATCGGGATCCGCCGGGATATCATCGCACGAGGGGTGCGTCCCCATCCATGGGGTGGTGCTCATCGTACCATCGAGGAAGATACAGGCGACAAAGATGGGGCTGCCGTCCTCCTCTTTCGAGCGATATACGTGAAAGGCGTGAAGATCCTGAACCGGTGAGGAGACCCATTCGACAAAGACCGAATTGTTCTTCGCTTTTAGGCCAGAGATGATCGGAGCTGGCGGCGGAGTCTCCTCATACAGACGTTGGCAGATGTATTCACCCACATCTGGACACGCGGTGCCAAGGTTGCCTGGATAAAGGTTGCGTGCCATGTCAAACGCCCGTACCCAATAGGCATAACAGATAGGAGAGCCTTCGGGGACGGAGTAATCCTCGTAGTAGATTCTTCCCGTTTCCTCAAGCCTCTTTCGCGCTTCTCTGACAAGCACCTCACCGACGAGGGCGAAATCACAGGTGGATTGCGTCGGCTCGTACTGGGTCAGGTCTGGTCGTAGTGGGGGCCGGTAGGGAACGCCGAAGTCGCAGACACTCCGATAGATCTGATAGCCACCCAGGTCCGGTTCAGTATTTGGGGCCCACATAGCAGTGATGTGGTCCGCGTAGCCTTCGGCCCCGGTGACGTAAGTCGGACCGGGCGGCGTCGTATCGGGAACCCTTCCCGAGATGGCCGCGGAGGGGGCGCTCATGTTCGCCTGTGGCGAGGCATCCACGCAGCGGACCCGGTACCAGAAATCTTTCTCTCCGTACATGGGAATGATAGCGGGGTCAGTGTCGGTCCAGCTGATCGTCATCACCGCCGGATGGATCGGGTCGGCGGTCAGGCTATGCACGAAGTAGGTTGGCAAACCCGCAATGTCGTCCAGTGCCTCCAGGGTGTCCGCGCGGTATATCATGTAGGTCTGGGTCGTATCAAGTTCCCTGTGTCCTTCGATGTCCTGCGTAACCTTCCTCCAGGAAAGGACGAGGCCCGGTGACATCGGATCGATCAACGGATCGACCGCGAGCTGGGTCGGCGCCTTGGGAGGGGTCAGATCGACAGGAGTAACAGATTGTTCCGGGCTCCACGAGCCAACGCGATCCAGGATGTCGCAGGAGGCGACCTGATAATAGTAGGTCACCCCGTTCTCCGGACCATCGATCGCCACCCCGGCCACATCGTGCGTCGTCGGATGGCCGCATGTAGGAGAATCTTTGTCGTCGTCGAAGCGCTGGTGGTCGACAAATCCAGGGCGAGGCGGAACGATATCCTCCCCTTCGAGATCCTGTGCAATATCGAAGAATACAGGTTGCGCGTTTATGACCTGATGGGGACCGAAGGGATGGGTCGCCCGCCTTACCGTGTAGCTATACGCCTCAGGATTTCGATCCCACAGGGAGAGGACCGTGTGATCCCCTGCGATTGCAGTGAGATCCTCCGGTGGGTCCGGGAGGATGAAGTGACCTGCCCACACCCCCACCTCCGGGCCGAGGATCACTTCCCCCCCTCCCCGAAGCACTCCCCGCAACTGGTAGACGTACCTTGCATCACCGATGACCCCATCGTCGATGAACGCCAATCCTCGTGCGAGTCGAAGCTTAAGGTTGACCTTTGCCAGGAGGTCAAAGATCGCTCCTTCCTCCTCTGTAAGCCCACGCTGAAGCACTGTGCAGGGGTCCGCGGCAGCCGCTATAAGATCTGATCTCAATCTGGGGAAGAGCTCAGGGGTTTTCGGATCAACGACTTCCCCTTTTGCTAGAGGCCCCACCTCTTTTTCGCTACTTGTTTCCCTTGGTAAGAGGGAGAAGAAGGCTCCCTTCAGCATGTTCCACTCGGAGGACCCTTCAGGAATGACGGCCTTTAGATCTTCGCAGGTCTTCACAGTAGAGATCAGCGCCTTGCCGTTTAGCGGGAAAGAGGGGTACGCCCGCTCCGCCGCTTCCTTTCGATACAGGTTATATCCAACAACGTCTTCTGCCGGGCTCCAGTAAAGGACGATGTACGTCCCTTTGAACAAGCTAATCTCCGAAGATGTGGCGTGCAGCTGCTGCTTCTCAAAGGCTAATCCCTCGGTAGCCAATGAAGAAATCAATAACCCCATCAAGAAGACTGAGAAGAACAGCTTTAGCACAAAACGACGCATTTGAACACACCCCTTTATCCATCCCTTTTTTCGGGCGTTCGCCTTACCCAACAGTTGACCAAGATCGCTAGTAAATGTAGAATCCATCGCTATCAAACCCCGCTGTCACATCGATCGAGGCGCAAATCACCCACAACACGCAGCCCTCAAGGCCGAAGCTCCCCTCGAAGTAGAAGGGCGGCCCATAGAGATCCAGATCGGCCCAGGCCGATGCTGAGACGAGCCCTCCCAGAATCTCCCCGTGTACGTAAAGCCCGCCACTTCCGGCGATGGTGAGGATCGGAGTCTCCGGTGTTGGGAGGAAGGCACCCATTCCCATATAGACCTTGAACCCCCCTCCAAAGACGTAAAGCTGTATACCGGCGGATAGCTGACCGTAGCCGTATAATCCGGTGAGCTTTGCTGTTGCTGGGATGCTGCGGTCTATGCCAAAGTGTTCGGACGCCGAAGAAAGGACCCAGACTTTCTCTCGTTCCACGTTGTGGCCGATAAAGATACCACCCTCTAGCCCCACTCCTCCGATCCAGCTACAAAGCTCGATACTGACCTTGCCCTGGACGTATTGTTCCTGGGGGTCGACATACCAGGTGAGCTGCCCCTCTCCTTCGAGCCCTCCGACTACCGAGTTACAATCGATGCGCCCGATCACCTGCCCTTCCGCAGATGCTCGGGTGTAATCGACAGCCAGGAACACTGAGCCAGAAACATCCACGGCGCTCCCGGCAACTGCCAGGAGCAGGTCTCCACCCGCGTAGAAGGTTGCGGAGTTGGGGGTAACGGAGATGTTCACCTCGACGAAATAGCCGGCCTTGGGAGCTAGAATTCCAAAGCCTGTGCTTGCGGAGTTTTCCATGTACCCCCCAAGGGTAATTCGCTCTAGGAGCGGGCCTTCAATGCGAATACACCCGGCGATCTCTCCGATACTCGTAAGCCGTGCGAACAGCCCGAAGTCAAGGTCATGCACAGTGCTTGACCTCAAGCAGATGTCGATGACCGGTTCTCCGGTGATCGGATCCGCGTGGATATCGATTATCGCGTCTAGTCCATCGGAGTGAAGGAACGATAGCTCGGTAGAACCCGTTCCAATAAACCCCTGCTGGCTCTCCTCGTTATAGTCCATCGTCGCGTCGGGAAAATCGACGAACGCAAGCTGGTGGCCCAAGGCATCATCCACTTTCCCTGTTAGATGCAGGTCAGTCGGATCGCAGGCTGTCTCCCCCTCTTTGGGGATGCTGACATAGCGGTCGTGGTACGGGTCCGCGCTGTCGGGATGCCGGGCATCCTTGATGTTGATGTAGGCGCTCCCGAAGAAATTGAAGTGCACATCGCCGCACACCGCAAGATATGCACCCGCATCGAGGCCACTCATTCCGGGAATGCACTCGGAGAGCGAAAGCTGGTGAGCCGAGAAGGGGAGTTTGTCGAAGCGTTGCCCGTATGAATTGTAATCAAGGAATAGTTCGCGCAGGTTCCCATCGGCGAGCATCTCACACCACGTCAGACCAAACACCTTGTCAAAATGGACGTACTCGCTGATACCCGCTGCGGTGAAGACAAGCCGACCTGTGCGTACGCTCACGACCCCTGCTTGCGTCGGATCCTCGGTCGGCTCAAAGCCGATGTCCCAGTACTCCAGGGTCACCCCATCGACCGGGAGTTTGATATCGCCCCCGACGAGGTGCGCGGTCGAAGTGGCCTCCATGTCCGCGAACTCCAGCCGACTTATGTTGCACGGTTCCGGAATGTCGACCAGGCCGTTTATTTCGGAGTCGTATACAGCGCTCGTCGCGTACTGGAGCAGTAACAGCTTCTCGTCTTGGGTAGGTAGTATGAGCGTTGTGTTAAATGGCTCTCCGCCTACATAGCCGTAACGCGCTGTGTTGCCGAGGTCTGCATGCATGTTCCATTCAGTAATCTGGAGATCTCCGTCCACCCCGCGACTCCCGATGCGGAGCCACCCGCTAACGTCTGCCATCTTAAGAGGATTTGTGGTCCCTCCGGGCCGGTCCGGCGAGTGGATCGCCAGGTTCTGCATGCTACCGATCGTTATCCCTGCCATCTTCTGTGATTCAAGCGCAGCGAGCGCGATCTCGACCGAATATGTAGGCAGGAAGAAATCGAGGAATCCGACTCCCGTATCCGGGCTAAACGTGGAGACCGGGGTTGCCGGAAGGTAGAGGTATCCCTTCTCAATCTCCAGGATCCAGGCCACCACCTCATCTCCTGAGTGGGTCAGCTCTCCCCAGCCCATGCGCGTTGGCGTGCCGAACCCGAAGTTCACCTCGCCGCCAACGTCAAGGTCCGCTTGCACCGTAAGAAGGTTAAACGTGGCCGAGAGCGGATCCCCTGGATGTCCATCCTTGCAGACAGCGTTCACCGGGAGTTCCAGCCTCCCAGGCCCCAATTGACCGGACACGACGCGACTCTCCGAGACCTCCAGGCTCGCCCCGTATAGGGTGACCTGATACCCCAGAGGTTGAAGAGGGTAGAAGATTAGGGTTCCCAGGAGGTTGAACTGGCCCGCCAACCCCGAGCCCTCTACCGTTGCATTGAAGAAGCTGTATTCCCCGGCGAGGTATCCTGTATTCGATGTAGTGGGAACCAACGCACTCCCTGAACCCGTCCCGTCTTGAAGGACCACACCTTTCCATGACACGGGTTTTGAGAGCGGGCTCTGCGAAGAGCTGAAATCTGCGATGTAGCCTGTTCCACTCACTATGAGCCCGGTATCCCCCACGATCCACGGTCCGAAGGGATCGGTTGGTTCCTCGGCATAGAACTCGCAGTAAGGAGTAATCGCGATTTCTCCCAAAGCTAGCCAGGCTCGCTCACATGTGGCTTCAAAGGCGATGTTTGAAGGAAGCTCAAGCACTACATTTGCGGTAGCCCCTGTGGGAGTGAGCGTCAGGATATCGATCAGCGCTGTGAACCCATCGATCGATAGGCGAATGATGTCCGGGTAAAGGGGGTCTGCCGGATAGAAGGCTGTCCCCTCAATAATGCGCCCCACTCCCTCCTGCTCCGGAACCTCGACTATCGTTGCGTCCTCAAAGCGCACCCTGATATCTCCCTTCGCTACGCCGCCAAGTTGCTCAACCTCCTGAAGGAATAGATCTTTGGCCGCGATAATGCCCGGCACATCCTGGCTCTTGAGGGGAAGTTGCAATTCCAGCGTTTGCCCCGGTGTAATATCCGGTTGAATAAGACGGGCCTCGGGTAGGCTGATCTGGTTTGCGGGATCAGTTACGACGGGAACCACATCAAATACATGCGCAATGATCACATACCCGCCCGGCAGTAGCGGGGTAAGGCCAGGCACGATGGATGGGGCGCTACAATCAAAGCTCAACCACGCCGTCCCGGAGAGGCCCTCAAGCTGTTCGATTCCCGGGCGCACTGCCTGACTGGTCGGCAGTTTGCTCTGATCAGTCTCCTTCTCAGCGTCGTAGCGCTCCACCAACAATACAAAATCGCCGATCAGCAACGTATGGGGAAGTTTCTCATCAGGGGCGGTGACCTTCTCGCTTGAGGACATCTGAGATTGCTGAGAACTCTGTGAGCTTTGCTGCGAGCTCTCTTCGTGTTTCTCCATGAAGGTCCCCGGTTGCTGGGTCAACGGGGGCAGGGAGATCATCGACCGGGCATCCCAGAAGCCAATGCCCGCATAGGTTCCCGGAGCAGTCTTCGTATACGAGATCACGTTGTTCTCTCTTACGTAGCCTCCCAGTCCCGCCTGCGCCCCGGTAGATATTGTATCAGGTGGATCGACTTCAACGACGTGATAGTAGGGATAGGTCACATTCCCCGGCAGGTAGAGGAGCGTAAACTCACCCCACTCGTTTGTCGCGGCCGCAGTGAGAAAGGTACCGGAGTTATTCGGCGCCCATTCTCCCCGGCCACCGTAGAGCTCAATCCTGACACCGGTGACAGGTTGAGTCATATCGGGGGGGCTCCCAGAATAAACATGGCCCGTGAAGTTGTAGCTGTGAGCGGTCACGGGGAGAGCCACAAGGAAGACAAACAGAAGAAACGTCATGCCAAGCGTTCCTATCGCTTTCCATCGACCGGGAACGATCAGCCGTCTGTCGTCGACGCGCACTGTCCATTCGCCCGCTAAGGCATAACCCTTTCGCAACATCCTGGCACTCGACGAACAAGGCATAACATCACCTCACTGTAAGAGAGAGTGTTGAACCAGTGCCTTGATCACGATGATGAACAATGTCGTATCCTCTTACAGCGCATTATACACCTGAAAAGTGCATTGATGTCGTCATACCTGTCCTACTCTGCTTTGCAGGGGGTTGACAGGGAAGAAGTGTGCTGCTGTCAGAGAAAACATGGACGAGAGAGAAAAGGCTGGCCTCTTCACTTAACCGCAGAGAGGTTCTTAGTTTCTCGCCTCCGCATAAAGGCAGTGGTCAAGTCCTTGGCAACATCATACCTGAATCCGCGGAGCAATTAAGGGTAGGGCTCGTCTTTTATGCAGGCAGGATGCTAGATTTAGAGGTTTAGACGTCCGTGCTTATCGGATCGGTGAGGCGCAGAATGAGGGCTTAAGGCTCGAACCCCCTTTCCCATGGGATCGCGGATTGCAGCACTCCTGTTCTCGAAGCTTGCCCGAAGTTCGAAACAGCTGGGTACGGCGGGGATTTGTGGATAGCTTTTGGGTCAACATCTTAGGGCAAGAATCCTTTCCCTAACAGCCATTTACCTCATTATTCCCCAGTCAATCCGGACAACAATCCTTTTCGTCGGGACTCCGTCACCGGTGCGATCACCTTACTTGATTCCCAGTTCCATTTCGACTATAGACTATAGCTCTTACCGAACAGTTGAGATGTTGAAGGAGAGACGAGATGTGGACGCTGATCGCAGGCGGGTTTATGGGATGGGGACTGGGAGCGAATGATGCTGCCAACCTGTTCGGACCGGCGGTGGCGAGCCGGGCTATTCGATTCTGGACGGCGGCGGCCCTCGCCGCGCTCTTCGTCATCCTTGGGGCTCTCTTAATGGGGAGTCGCGGTTTTGCAACCTACGGGGCGATCGGAACGCAGACCCTGCTATCGAGCTTCATCATTATGACCGCAGCGGCGTTCACCGTCATTCTGATGACCCTGCTCGGCCTCCCGATTTCGAGCACGCAGGCGACGGTGGGGGCGATCATTGGGGGGAGCTTGCTCACGACAGGAGGGGTGAATATCCAGCCGCTTATAAAGATCTTCCTCTCCTGGGTCCTTACCCCTCTCGGGGGACTGATCGCTGCCTATATCCCGTATAAGATTGCCACCCTCTATCCGGGAACCCTGCTCGGGCGTTTCGCTACGCGGGACCGTGCCATCCGCGTCGGTCTTGTTCTTGTTACCTGCTACGGGGCTTATTCTTTGGGGGCGAACAATGTAGCGAATGTCACCGGGGTCTACGTTAAATCCGGGTTGCTCACCCCGTTTTACGCCTCTTTATTCGGTTCCGCTGCGATCGCGCTGGGAATTCTGACCTTCAGCAAGAGAGTGATCCGCACGGTGGGGAGCGGTCTCGTCCCCTTAAACCCGTTTGCCGCACTAGTTGTCATCCTCGGACAAGCGATCACCCTAAACGTTTATGCCATGCTTGGAGTTCCGGTTTCAGCCTCACAGGCGGTGGTCGGTGCAGTGATCGGGATTGGCCTTGTGAAGGGAGTGAAGACGATCGATCTCCGTGTCCTCCTCCGCGTTCTGTTCGGCTGGCTCGGTACCCCGATGATCGCCTGCGCCCTCTCTGTTGGGCTCACCTTGCTTGTGCGGGCGATCACGCGATGATAAGAGAAAGGCCGGGGTTTCTCCCGGCCTTCGTGACCGTTTGTTCAGTCGTGTTTGGTTCTTACTGGTCTTCGAGAGCTGCTTGCGCCGCGGCCAAGCGAGCGATCGGCACGCGGTAAGGGCTGCAGCTTACGTAGTCGAGGCCTACCTTGTGGCAGAAATGGATCGAATTCGGCTCACCGCCGTGTTCACCGCAGATCCCAAGGTGAATATCCGGTCGTGTCTTCCGCCCTAACTCACAGGCCATCTTTAGCAACTTCCCGATCCCATCTTGGTCGAGTACCTGGAACGGATCGTGCGCGTAGATTCCCTTTGCGACGTACTCCTTCAAGAACTTTCCGGCGTCATCGCGGGAGAACCCACACCCCATCTGGGTGAGGTCGTTCGTACCGAAGCTGAAGAACTCCGCTTCGCGCGCGATCTCGTCGGCCGTAACCGCCGCCCGTGGGACCTCGATCATCGTCCCAATCTTGTACGGAATGTCGTTCTTGGTGAGTTCGCGTTCGGTGAGAACAGCTATAGCTACCTTCTCGATCAGCTCGCGCTGGAGCTTAAGCTCCTTGACGTTTCCGACGAGCGGGACCATGATCTCGGGGCGGACCTTCACCCCTTTCGAGTAGACGTTGCACGCCGCCTCCATGATCGCTCGTGCCTGCATCTCGGAGATCTCAGGATACGTAATTCCCAGCCGGCAACCGCGGTGGCCGAGCATCGGGTTGAACTCGTGCAGCGCCTCCACCTTCTCCTTGATCCGTTCGACTGGTACTCCCATCACTTGGGCCACCTCGCGTTGCCCCTCCTCGTCGTGCGGGAGGAACTCGTGCAGTGGTGGATCGAGGAAGCGAATCGTCACCGGCCGTCCTTCCATCGCCTTAAAGATTCCTTCGAAGTCATCCCGCTGCATGGGGAGAAGCTTGGCAAGGGGCGTCCGCCGGCCTTCCTCATCGTCGGCGAGGATCATCTCACGCACAGCGATGATCCGTTCCCCTTCGAAGAACATGTGCTCGGTGCGGCAGAGGCCGATCCCCTCGGCCCCGAACCTGACCGCAGTCGCGGCGTCGTGCGGGGTGTCGGCGTTGGTACGCACCCCCAATCGCCTGAACTCATCGGCCCAGCTAAGGAGGACCCCGAAATTACCGGATAGCTCGGGTTCGATTGTCGGAACCTTCCCAAGGTAGACAACACCGGTCGATCCGTTCAGACTGATAGCATCTCCCGCGCGAACCGTATGCTCACCGACGGAGACCTCACCTCTGGTGTAATTGATCATGAGCTCGCCCGCACCGGCGACGCAGCACTTACCCATCCCGCGGGCGACGACGGCAGCGTGGCTCGTCATCCCACCGCGGGCGGTGAGAATCCCCTCGGCCGCGTTCATCCCGCCGATGTCCTCTGGGGAGGTCTCGATACGCACGAGGATGACCTTCTTTCCATCATTCGCCGCTTCCTCGGCCTCTTCTGCCGAGAAGACGACCGTCCCGGTGGCCGCCCCCGGGCTTGCCGGAAGCCCCTTGGTCAGTTGCGTCGCTCTTTCCTCTTCCGCAGGGTCGAAGGTGGGGTGGAGGAGCTGGTCGATCTGTTCAGGTGCTACGCGCGAGATCGCTTCTTCCTTAACGATCATCCCTTCTTTTACCATCTCCACCGCTATGCGGACTGCAGCGGCCGCGGTCCGTTTCCCGGTACGCGTCTGCAGCATGTACAGGTTCTTATCCTGGATCGTGAACTCGATGTCCTGCGTGTCGCGGTAGTGGCTCTCAAGCCTTTTTCGGATCTGAAGGAGATCATCGTAAGCCTCGGGCATGACATTCTTTAAGGTCTCGATCGGCTGTGGGGTACGGATTCCGGCCACGACGTCCTCCCCCTGCGCGTTCATCAGGTACTCCCCGTAGAAGACGTTCTCCCCGGTTGCGGGGTTACGGGTGAAGGCTACGCCGGTTCCACAGCGGTCTCCCATGTTTCCGAAGACCATCGCCTGCACATTTACTGCGGTGCCGATCAGCCCGTGGATCTGGTTCAGCTCCCGGTACTTAATTGCACGCGGGTTGTTCCACGACTGGAAGACCGCGGTGATCGCCCCCCACAGTTGATCGAGCGGGTCCTGTGGGAACTCGATCCCGAGGCGGTCTTTGATCGCCCTCTTGAACGCTTCAACGAGTTCCTTCAGGTCAGCGGCTGTGAGTTCGGTGTCGAGCGTGACTCCCTTCTTCTCCTTTAACTTTTCGAGAATCTCCTCGAACGGGTCGACGTCCTTCTCGTTCTGCGGCTTCAGCCCCAGGACCACGTCCCCGTACATCTGTACCAGCCGGCGGTAGGAGTCGTAGGCGAAGCGCTCGTTCCCTGTCTTGGCGATGATCCCCTTCACCGTCTCGTCGGTTAGGCCGAGGTTGAGGACCGTATCCATCATCCCCGGCATCGATACGGCAGCGCCGGAGCGCACCGAAACGAGCAGAGAATCGGATCGATCCCCGAACTTCTTTCCGGTCGCCTTCTCGAGTTTTTTCAGGTTTTCTTTGACCTCTTCTTTCAAGCTGACGGGATAGGTTCCGGCGTGCTCGTCGTAGTAACGACAGACCTCGGTTGAAAGGGTGAATCCTGGTGGGACCGGAATCCCCAATCCCCCCATCTCGGCGAGGTTTGCGCCCTTTCCTCCGAGGAGTTCCTTCATCGAGGTGCTTCCTTCACTTTCACCCTTGTTGAAAAAATAGACGTACTTCACTTCTAGACACCTCCGTAAGTAATTAAATGATTTAGTGATTGAAGAATTGAGTGATTTAACAGCTCAATCTCCCGATTACTCAATGATTCAATTTCTCAATCGTTCAATCCCCCGATCGTTATGTCGAAAAGAGCGCTTCCACAAACTGGCTAGCGGAGAACTCGTGCAGGTCATCCACCCCTTCTCCTACCCCAATGTACAACAACGGGAGCCTTAATTCATCCCAGATCGCGAGGATTACACCTCCCTTGGCCGTTCCGTCGAGCTTGGTGAGGACGAGTCCGGTGAGGTTGATCGCCTCGTGGAAACGGGCCGCCTGGGAGATGCCGTTCTGGCCGGTAGTCGCGTCGAGGACGAGAAGGCGTTCGTCAGATCCTCGCCCAAGCTTCTTCTCCACTGTGCGTTCGATCTTCTTCAGTTCCTCCATCAGGTTGTGTTTCGTTTGCAGTCGTCCAGCGGTATCGATCAGGAGGAGTCCGCCGAGGCGACGGGCGTGGTCGAGGGCATCGAAGACGACCGCCGATGGATCGGCGCCAATCTTGTGTTTGATCAGGTCTACGCCGACTCGATCTGCCCAGATCGCGAGTTGCTCGATCGCCGCAGCGCGGAAGGTATCGGCCGCAGCGAGGGTGATCGGTAATGAGGGGTTGTGTTCTCGCAGGCGGGACGCGATCTTGGCGATGGTCGTCGTCTTTCCCGATCCGTTCACCCCGGTGATGAGGACCACCGTTGGCTCCTTATCATTGCGCAGAGTGAGTGGTCGCTCAGATTCCACGAGACGTTCCACTATCCCCGTTTTTAGAGCGGTCATGAAGGCCTCTCCGTTCGTCTGGCCGCGGCGGCTGCGCTCGGCGAGTTCCTCCGTGAGATCCATTGCTACACGAACCCCAACGTCCCCGGCGATGAGGATCTCCTCGATCTCTTCGAGTTCCACCGCGCTCAGCTTCTCCCCACGAGAGAAGATCTGGCCAAGTGAACTGGTGAACCCAGAGCGGGTTCGCTTCAATCCTTTCTTCAACCGATCGATCCACGCCATCACATCGCCTCCGGGGACGAGATTCCAAGGATATCCAGGCTGCGTCGGAAGACGATTCGTATGGCCTGGAGCAGTGCGAGGCGCGCCAGCATCACCTTCTCGTCCGTGCCGATCACCCGGTGTTCCCCGTAGTAAACGTGGAAGGCCCGTGCCAGCCCCAGTGTGTAGTCGGCGAGGAGGTGCGGGGCGAAGTCGAGCGCTGCTCCGGCGACGACCTCTGGAAACCGGTCGAGCCGTTTTATCAGGTCGAACTCTGCCTGCGTTTCAAGTGGTGAGAGATCGACGCTCATCGCGTCGAAGGTCGAGAGATCGGCCTTGCGGAAGATGGAAGCGATCCGGGTGTGTGCGTACTGGATGTAGTAGATCGGGTTATCGAGCGATTCCGCACGCGCGAGTTCGAGGTCGAACTGCAGGTGGCTCTCGGGCTTTCGCGCGATCATGAAGTAGCGGACCACGTCACGCCCGAGCTCGTCTGTGAGGTCGCGTAAGCGGACGAATTGCCCGGCGCGGGTCGACATGCGTGCAACCCCTTCTCCCTCCTTGATGCTCACAAACTGGTGCGTCGCATAGCTGAGAAACTCCTCGGGGTAGCCGAGGATGCGCATCGCTGCCTTCATACACGATTGCTCCACTTGATGGTCCGCCCCTTGAACGTTGATGACCTGAGTGAATCCGCGGCGGTGCTTGTCGATGTGGTAGGCGATATCGACCATGAGGTAGGTAGGTCGGCCGTCGCTTCGGATGAGGACGGAGTCCTTTACCCCACCGTTCTCCTCCGACTTGAGCCAGATTGCGCCGTCTTCCTCGTAGGTTCCATGACTCTCGCGCAGAAGATCGAGTGCCGCGGTCACCTCCCCGCGGTGATGGAGATCTCCCTCGCTGAACCAGGTATCGAACCTGACCCCGAGTTGAGCGAGGTCATCCTTGATCAGCGTCTTGATCCGCGAGACCGCTTCTTCCTTCAATGTTGATGCGGTCTGTCGATCGAAGACCAGGAGCTTCTCGCCGAAAGTCTCTTTCACCTCGCGGGCGATCTCGATCAGGTATTCTCCTTGGTAGCCCCCTTCCGGGATCGACACTTCTCCTCCTGCAAGCTCACAATAGCGCGCCCATAAGGATTCTGTCAGGAGATCGATTTGGCGCCCCTCGTCGTTGAAGTAGTACTCCCGAGTGACGGCGTAACCCAGGGTCTCGTAGAGGGAGGCCAGGACATCGCCGAGAACGGCCTGGCGGCCGTGCCCGACGGTGAGGGGACCGGTGGGGTTGGAGCTGACGAATTCTACCTGTAACGTTTTTCCAGTCCCGATCGTTGAAAAACCGAATCGATCCTTCGCCTGTAGGATCTCCTGTAATGCCGTGTGGGTCATCGTAGGCTGTAGGCAGAGGTTGATAAATCCCGGTCCGGCGATCTCTACACGCGAGAACGCATCATCAGGAATCGCTGCTACCAGCCGCTCGGCCAGCTGCCGCGGGGGGAGGTTCGCCGTCTTTGCTCCGATGAGGGGAAGGTTGGTGGAGAAGTCTCCGAACTCTGGCCGCTCGGAGGGGTGAACCTCGATCGAAACCGGAGGGAGACCGAGCTTTTCCCATGTCGAACCGAGTAAACTCTCAATCCATGATCTGAGCATGATGGTGTTATTCTATAAGGTGACGAACGGGGAAGCTACCTTTCGACGATGAAGCGGATCCCGGTCTTCGTCTCCCCGTCGATTTCGAGCTCGATGAATCCAGGGATGACCTTGATCGGGGCCTTTCCCTCTTCTTCCACCATCCGCCGTGCGATGGCGATCGCTTTTACGGTCTGATTGACGGCACCGGCACCGATCGCGTGAATCTCAACGACACCATGTTCCTCCAGGACACTGGCGATCGCTCCGGCGGTCGGATTCAGATTTGAGCGGGATGCAACCCTCAATATTTTCATGGCCATTCTCCTGCTGTCGCGTGCTTTGCGATACGCTGCAACCCCTGCTCGATCAGTATAGCAACGCCCTTATTCTTCTGTCAAAGGAGGCGGTCCAGCCTGCTGCGCAAATCCTCTTTCCCCGTATAGAAGGGCAAATTTAACCGCAGAGGAAAAAATTGCGTGATTTAACGAGTGAGTGATTGAGTAATTTAACAGCTTAATCATTCAATCTCCCGATCACTCAATGATTCAATTCTTCAACCCCCCGATCTCTCAATCCCTCCCTCTCCGCTTCAAGAATAGGTTATAATGGGTGAACTATGCGTGTTAAAAGCCTGTTTGAGAAGATCTTGCGCCACCCCGTGGTCACCCTGGTCGGTGGATTGGCGCTTGGGGGGATCGCTATCGGGATTGCCGTCCTCATCCTCGTGCTTGTCATTGAGCCGGTGGCTACACCAGAGCTTGAAGGGACCGTCTACTATAAGGAAGGAGACTTCGTCCTTCGCTATCAGAAGGATAGCCCAGGGCGGGAGGATCACGCTGCGCTCGCCGAGGTGCTAAAGCAAGATTACGAGGAACTCCTCGATCTTCTCGATGTCAATCCCGATCTTGTTCCGACTCCGATCGATGTCTTCGTCCACGACGATACTTCCTCGATGCAGACTTCGATCAGCAAACGTAAGAGCCCCGAGGCACGTTCGGTCTATCTGGCTCCACTCGATCTCCTCGTTGGGGAGGATCCGCGTGGCCGCCTGGCTGAGCTGGTACTCGCATTTGGGTGGGGCCGGTGCGGATCGCAGATCCTCCATGCGGGGACAAGGCTATACGCGATGGAGCCGAAGCGGGACTTCCATGCGGTGGTTGCAGCCGTGCCGGATCGGCTCTTCCTCTCCTTACCGGAACTGATCCGCGCGGAGGAGAGGGGGCGTTTCCCGGAGTCGATCTATCAGCAGTTCGATTCCCCGTACTCCCCGGTGTCGATCGCATTCAGCGATCTCCGGAAGTTGTTTGGGCTTTCCGTGCACGGAGAGGTATCGCCAGAGGATATCCTGGCACTGGAAGCGGCTTCATTCGTCCAGTTTCTCATCGAGACGAAGGGCGGAATCCGTGCGGTGAAACAAGCGTGGGGAAGGGGATCGACGGTAAACCTCCTCAACCGCATCGATTCGGCACCACCGGAGGAGATGGGTGCGCGCTGGTACGCGGCAGGGATCGAAGCAGGACGAGATGCCCCCGATTTCCCGTTCTTATCGGTTTACTATCTGCTGGGAGGAGGGTTCCCCGACGCAGCGTGGACAAGGTCGAGCACGTGGCACGTCGAGGATCTTTCTCAGGGTGAGATAACCCTTGCTGTGCGGTGTGCTCTTGCGGTAGGAGCATTCACCGAAGCAAGGACGCTGATCTCCCACATCGAAGAGGGAGAGGCAAAGGACGACATGCAGGCTCTTCTCGCCCTATACGAGGGATGGACAGTGACAGAAGCACATGGCCTGCGGATCTTTGTCTCGCCGCAGGTCTCCCGGGAAGGGTGGCCGGAGATCTCACAGATCGAGCGCGTTTATGAAAGTATGATCAACAGGCTAGCCCTTTCACTAAGCGACCTTCCAGAGCGGATGACCCTCTTCTTCCATCCCGATACGGAAACACGGGACAGGGGAGAGTTCCTCATCCCTCTCTCTTCGGAGAAGAACGCGACGCTTCACCTCCTTCCTAAGGATGACGCTGTATACCGCATGGGAGAGGTCCTCCCTATTTATGCTTGGGGGAAGGATACGTACTCGCGGCTTCTGCGCGCCGGAGTGGCCATGGCCCTCTCTTGTGATGAGGATCTCCTTGTGGAAGAAGGGTGCCGGTTGCGGCGGGAGGAACTATGGTTCTCACTATCCTCAATCGACTTTGGGATGGCCTCTCAGAGAACGGTCGAGGTAGAAGCCGGTCTCCTTCTGTATTATCTCCTTGAGAGATACGGGGGAGAAAACCTGCGCGAGATCTGGATCGCAACCTCCCCCTTGGATAGATACCTTTCGTTCGACACGGCGCTCAGCGAGGTGTGCGCGACGACGCGAGAAGAGGTCGAAGAATCCCTCTTTTCCTCGTTTTTACCCTGCAATGAGTAAGAATAGAGTGATGTTTATGGACGCCGTTTGGATGGCCTATGGATGATTGACAAAGGGGCGCTATCTGTGGTATCCTACTAATGATCAAATAGATTCCGCAAGGCACTCCACTAGATTGGCTTGCGTATTGTTGGAGGTGATGGCGCGCGGTAAGTGGGCATGTTGGGTCGATAGTGGTAAATGTAATAAGGGAGGTACAAGAATGAAACTTACTGGCCTTCGGGCACTGGTAGTTGTTGCTTGTGTGGTAGCTCTGTTCTCGATGGCGGCTGTGGCGAGTCTGGAGACGATTGTCTCGGACGAACTCATCCCCGAGATTAGCGCTGCTGCTGGAATCGCTCTTGCCGGTTCCTATGCGGATACGATGACGGAAGCGGATCTGGAAGCTCTAGCGGCGAACGGACGCACGATCGGTCTGCGCACCGCGGCGAGCGGGGCCCTTGCCATCCAGTATCGTGCGAAGACGGAAGAAGAGATCATGGCTATTCTGAAGGGGACAGCGGATCCGATGATCCGTGCCGCTGCGATTGAACCGGCGATGATCTACCTTATCTCGGTTACGAGTGAGGCCGAGGACTTTAGCCTGACCGATTATCTCAAGGACATTGCGATAAATGGTGAGACCCATGAGATGAAACTCGCTGCTGCCAAGGCGTACTACTTTATGATGCGTGGGTCCTTGAAAGCAGAG
Source organism: uncultured bacterium (assembly GCA_965370555.1). Taxonomy (GTDB): domain Bacteria; phylum Bipolaricaulota; class Bipolaricaulia; order UBA7950; family UBA9294; genus JAJOKK01. The sequence goes on along the minus strand of CBDUVB010000008.1, from coordinate 41,996 downwards.
GATCTTGAGGTACAGGCAGTGACCAACGATAGCGATGAACTGGCGTACGCTGCCGGTGAAATCCTGTCCGGGTTCTACCTCTCGTTCAACCCCAAGACCCAGGCCGAACTCGAGGAGTTGGCGATCAACGGGGAGAGCGCGGGTATGCGCGTGGCAGGCAGTATCGCCCTCGCTACGCTTCTTATTAACTCGGACCTGACAGCGCTCGACATCGAGACGACCCTTCTCTCCATCGCTGGGACGAAGAGTGCCGAGTATCGCGCTGCTTACAAGGTCGCGCTGGCTGTTCGCTACGGTTCGTAGAAAGCGAGCTTGGTGATTGATTAAGGAGGTAATTCAATGAAAAAGCTAGTTTTAGTTATGGCGGCCTTGCTGGTCGTTTTCTCTGCCTCTGCCATCGTTATGGCACAAGGCTATGCGACGCAGCCGGCAGACGCAAAGATCATCCCTCTTGGTGTGGCGGGCACGTCCTACGAGAACCAGGAGCCTGGTGTTCGAGGCGGCACGATGTACGTCGCCTCGATCAGCGACCCCAAGAAGTGGAACGTTGTTACCGCGCACGAGACGAGCACCACTCAGTACTGCAACATGATGCTGCGCGGTCTGGTCGACATCAACCCTGTCACCGGAGCGCTCGAGGCGGAGCTCGCGAAGGGCTGGGACATCTCTGAGGATAACTTGGTGATCACCTTCCACCTGCGAGAAGGGCTCAAGTGGTCCGACGGCGAGCCGTTCACCGCGGATGACGTCGTCTTCACGTTCAACGACCTTATCTATAACGAGGACGTTGAGACCGACACCCGCGACATCCTCATCCTTCCGGATGATACCTACCCGGTGGTGGAGAAGGTCGACGATTACACGGTGAAGGTCACCCTGTCGATGATCTTCCGCCCGATCCTGAACTCGATCGGCACACCGATCCTCCCGAAGCACGCGGTGGCACAGTACGTGCACAAGCTCAACCCGGACGTGCCCGTGGGTACGTTCAACTCCTCGTGGGGACTCGATACCGATCCCGCGGAACTCGTCGGGATGGGCCCATTCATGGTCGAGAGCTACGCCCCTGACCAGTACGTGACCCTGGTGCGAAACCCTTACTACTACCACTACGATGCAGAAGGGACGCAGCTCCCTTACTTCGACAAGTACGTGGTGCTGACGGTGGCGAGCCAGGACGTGTCGCTCCTCAAGTTCCGTAACGGCGAACTCGATTGTCTCGGAATCCGCGCGACCGACGTCCCCATCCTCAAGCGCGAGGAAGCGGTGAAGAACCTCACCGTCCTCGTGGATCCGGATGTGGCAAACTACGGGACCTCGTGGATCGGGATCAACCAGGATATCGGCCTTGCCGAGGGGACGTACGAGAACCTGCGGACCCTCTTCCGCACGCGCGACTTCCGTGCGGCGATGGCACACCTAGTCGACAAACAGGCGATGATCGATACGCTCTTCAACGGCCTTGCTGTTCCACAGTGGAGCCCGGTGAGCTACCTCTCCCCGTTCTACGCTGGTCGTGACTACTACGGTGGACCGGTAACCGAGACGGACGCGGTCGTCTTCGAGTACTCCCTCGTTAAAGCTGGAGAGCTCCTAGACGGAATCGGGATCATCGATCGCGACGGCGATGGCTGGCGCGACTACGAGGACGGAACGCGCGTTGAGATCGAAATGAACACCAACGCCGGAAACACCGTGCGCGAAGGGGTCTGCCTCATCGTCTCCGACCGTGCGGCCAAGATTGGGCTCAAGCTCAACTTCATTCCTGTCGACTTCAATACGCTGGTCGACAAGCTCTTCGCCTCGACCGGCGAGATGATCGTCCTCGGACTGACCGGTGGAAACGAGCCGAACAGCGGGGCGAACGTCTATAGCTCGGGCGGAGGCTTGCACTTCTGGCACTACTCTGCTGCCGATGAGCCAACCGAGTTGGAGAAGAAGATCGATGGGCTTCTCGATGCTGCCGTAGCGACGCTCGACAACGACGAGGCGTTTGAGATCTACAAGGAGTACCAGGTCACGCTGGCTGATGATGACCTGGGCCTTGTATACACCGTCAACTCGGCGTTCACCTACGCCTACTCCAACACGCTGGGGAACGCGAATATCGCTAGCCCGTCCGCCACACCGAGTGGCAGTAACGGCCTGACGATGGACCTGGCCTTCCGCAAGTAAGCGGCTAATTGAGGTGGGGCACTGGATCTACTGTGCCCCACCTTATCTTCGTAAAGGGAATTTCTTTTGATTACATATATCGTTCGGCGGACTCTCTACATGCTCCCGCTGTTGATCCTTGTCTCGGTGATTTCGTTCGGTCTCATTCAAGTCATGCCAGGTGATTACCTGAGCCGGGCGAGGATGAACCCACAGGTCACGCAGGAGACATTGAACCGGATGAAGGCCAACTACGGGCTCGATAAGCCATTTGTCGTTCAGTACTGGCTATGGTTCAAACAGATAATCACCAAGGGTGACTTTGGTACGTCGTTTGCGACGATGCGGCCGGTCTACTGGACCCTGTTCATGGGCGACCGATTTATGTGGACGATAATCATCGCATCAACCACGATGCTATTGACATGGCTCATCGCCATCCCACTGGGGATCTACTCCGCGACCCACCAGTACAAGCCGAGCGATCATACCCTTACTTTCTTCGGTTTCTTAGGGCTTTCCGTCCCCAACTTCTTCTTCGCGCTGGTTGTGCTGTGGGTCCTTGTCGCGATCTTCAAGGTAGGGAACTACGGTTTGGGAGTCGGTGGACTGTTCGACAATCGCTTTATCGGGGTTCCCTGGTCGCTGGCGAAGTTTTGGAACCTCTTGTGGCACATTTGGCCGGCGTGGCTGGTGATAGGCACCTCCGGGATGGCCGGGTTGCTGCGCTACATGCGCGGGAGCCTCCTCGATACCCTGTCGCTCCAGTACGTCCAGACGGCACGCGCCAAGGGTCTGAATGAAAGGGTCGTCATCTACAAGCACGCGGTCCGAAACGCGATCAATCCGCTGGTAAGCATGCTCGGGATGAGCCTTCCCGGACTGGTCTCCGGCTCTCTGGTGACGGCGATCGTCCTCAATCTGCCGACTGTAGAGCGGGCGTTCTTTTCTGCCTTGCAGGGGCAGGATACGTACGTGATCATGGGCGGGCTCCTCTTCTTCAGCTTATTCTTGCTGATTGGGAACCTGCTCGCGGACATCCTGCTCGCCTGGGTCGATCCACGGATCCGCTACGGCTAAGATTTTAAGGAGATAAATAGACTATGGCGTGGTTTCGCAAGAAGAAGGAATTAGAGAAAGAAGTTAGAAAGCGCGAGCACGTAAGCCTCTCCCAGGGGCAGATGATCTGGCGAGCCTTTCGCAAACACCGTTTGGGTAACATCGGTATGGTGATCGTGCTGATCTTAGTTGTGAGCGCGGTCTTTGCGGAGTTTGTCGCGCCATACGACTATAAGGACCAGTACAATTCCTACTCCTTCTCTCCCCCGTCTACGCTCCATTTTCGCAGTGATGATGGTTTCTCCTTGCGCCCGTTCGTCTACAAAACCACGCGGCAGTTCGACCGGGTGACCTATACACCGACCTTTGTCGAGGACACGAGCACAAAATACTACATCCGCCTCTTCGTCCGCGGCTCCGAGTACAAAATGCTTGGTCTATTTAAGACCGACATTCACCTCTTCGGAGCCCGTTCAGCGAATGGCGACGAAGCGATGATCTTCCTCCTTGGAGCGGATGCGTATGGACGCGATCTGTTCACCCGCACCATGATCGGAGGGAGGATCTCCCTTGCGGTCGGTCCGCTCGTTATCTTGATCATCTTCCCGATAGGGATTGTTCTGGGAGGGATCTCCGGGTACTACGGCGGGGGGATCGATATGTTCCTCCAACGATTTGGGGAGGTCTTCATGGCGATACCAGGTCTCCCGATCCTCCTGGTGATGGGGGCGGCCCTTTCGGGATTTGGATTTCCTGCCACCATTGTCTTCTTGGGTATCATCGCGGCCTTGGCCATAGTCAGCTGGGCAGGGATGGCGCGGATAATCCGCGGGCAGGTCCTCGCTATCCGCCAGATGGATTTCGTTTCCGCCGCAAAGGCGGCCGGATCGAGTGATATACGGATCATCCTGCGCCACATCACCCCGAACATCACGAGCTACCTCGTCGTTGCAGCAACGCTGACCATTCCCGGGATGATGCTCACCGAGGCGGCGCTCTCCTTCCTTGGTTATGGCATTCACGAGCCGATGACGAGCTGGGGCCAGCTGTTGAACGCGGCGACGAACATCTCGGGGATAGAGGAACATCCGTGGCTCCTGATCCCAGGTGTCTTTATCGTTGTCGCGGTCCTCGCGTTCAACTTCTTGGGGGACGCGCTACGTGACGCGGTCGACCCATTCACCATCATCTAAAACGCGCTTAAGTTTGCATCCCATCTAGAATTCCGGTAACCTTTACTGGTATATATCCCTGTTACGAGAGGCTGGTTTTGGTATGGAGCGAATCGAGAGGACGTTCATCGAAGAGGAGATGGAGCAGTCCTACATCAACTATGCGATGAGCGTCATCCGTGGTAGGGCGATCCCCGACGTGCGCGATGGGTTGAAGCCCGTGCATCGGCGGATCCTCTACGGCCTGCGTGAACTTGGCCTGATCCCTTCCAAATCGCACAAGAAATCGGCGCGCATCGTCGGTGAGGTAATGGGTAAGTTCCATCCGCACGGAGATACGGCTATCTACGATACGATGGTCAACATGGCACAACCATTCTCCTACCGCTATCCGCTGGTTGATGGACAGGGAAACTTCGGGTCGATCGACGGGGATTCATCGGCAGCGATGCGTTACACCGAGGCCAAGCTTTCACCGATCGCCACCGAGTTTCTCGAAGAGCTAGGGGAGGGTACGGTCGATTGGACGCCGAACTTCGACGACTCCCTCCAGGAGCCGGTCGTTCTCCCAGCTAAGGTACCGAACCTGTTGATGAACGGGGCGTGGGGGATCTCCGTCGGGATGACGACCCAGATTCCACCGCACAACCTGGGCGAACTTATCGATGGGATCATCGCGTTGATGGACGACCCGCATATCTCGGCGAAGGGCCTTATGGCGCACATCCCCGGCCCGGACTTTCCCACTGGGGGAATAATCATGGGGCGGGACGGGATCGAGGAGATGTACCGCACCGGCCAGGGGAAGATGAGTGTGCGCGGGAAGGCTACGATTGAGGATGATCGGATCATCATCAGCGAGATTCCGTATTTGATAAAGAAATCGACCATTGTGGAGTCGATCGCCAATAAGGTCCATGCCGGCCAGATCGACGGGATCAGTGACCTGCGCGATGAGTCCGACCGCGAAGGGATGCGCATCGTCGTCGAGTTGAAGCGCTCGGCTAACCCGAATGTCGTTCTGAACCAGCTTTTCAAGTACACCCCGCTCGAACGAACCTTCGCGGCCGTCTTCCTTGTCATCCTCGACGGGAATCCGCGTACGCTCACACTTAAAGAGATCCTCAACTGTTTCATCGACTTCCGCCGCGAGGTGGTGCGCCGTCGAACCGAGCACCGGTTGGACGTCGCCCGCAAACGAGCCCACATCCTGGACGGGTATCGCATAGCGCTCTCGAATATCGAGCGGGTGATCGAGATCATCCGAGCCGCGAAGGATACCAAGACGGCTGCCGCTCACCTCAAGGAGGAGCTCGCCCTCACGGACGAACAGACCGACGCTATCCTGAAGATGCGTCTCTCCCAGTTGACCGCGCTCGAACAGGAGAAGATCGATGCTGAGTATGAGGAGAAATTGCGTGCGATCACTGAGTACGAACGGATTCTTGGGAGCGAGATTCTGTTGGACGAGACTATCAAGCGCGAACTGCATGAGGTCGCCGAGAAGTATGTGAGCGAGCGGCGAACACTGATCACCGATGAGAGCGGGAACGTCGATTTCAATGGCCTTATCCCCGACTATGACCTTATGGTGACGATCACCAACCGCGGCTACGTCAACGCCCCGCGGGCGATTGAATTCCGCAGCCAGGGACGCGGTGGTAAGGGGGTGATCGGGTTGCGGACGAAGGATGATGACTATATCTGCTCGACCTCCCTCGTCAATGCACGCGATGAGATTCTTGTCTTCTCTGATCAGCGGAGGGTCTACCGAACGCAAGGGTATCGGCTTCCGTCGATGAAGCGTGATGCGGTGGGAAAGAACCTGCGTACTGTGGTTGCCCTTGAACAGGACGAGGTTGTGCGATCCATTCTCCCCATCGCCGATTTTAAAGAAGTGGGGGAGCAGCGCTGTTTGATGGCGACCCATAATGGGATCGTCAACCGGAATCGACTTGCCGATTACTCAAACGTCCATGCAGGTGGAATCATCGCCATGAATGCTGATGAGGATGACCGATTGGTCGATGTTCACGGAACCTCGGGAGATGGTGAGCTCATACTGGCCACTCAAGATGGAAAATCGATCCGCTTCCGCGAGGCGGACGTGCGACTGACTAAGCGCCCATCGCGCGGAGTGATCGGAATACGACTTGAAGAGGGGAACTGCGTGATCGGGATGGCCGCGATGGAGCGGGATATCACCATGGATAAGAAACTGTTGATGGTAACCGAGCGCGGCTATGGGAAGCGTGTCTCCTTGGCCGATTTTCCACTGCAAGGACGTGGAGGAAAGGGAGTTCTCGGGATTAAACTCGACCGCGATTCGGGCCCGCTCGTCTCGATCGGGATTGTCTCCGGCCAGGACGAGATCATCATAATCACCGAACAGAAGGTGATTCGCATCCTCGCAGGAACGATCAACACCTACGGCCGTTACGCCCGTGGGGTAAAGCTGATCGACTTGGACGAAGATGATCGTATTGTCTCTGTGGTGCGAACGTAGGAGCCACTGATGGACGAAAAATCCACTCAATTTGTGGACCAAGTGAGACTGCGCCCGACCGTGGATCAGCTGATTCCCGTCCCGGATCTGATAGCGAAGCTTAAGCGATCGGAGCAGACTGGAAAACCCTTGCGGATCAAGCTGGGAATCGATCCATCAGCCCCGCACTTAACTCTCGGTCATTCGATTCCCTTGCGCAAGATGCGTCAGTTTCAAGACCTCGGGCATACGGGGGTCCTCGTTGTGGGAGACTTTACACGGCGTATCGGCGATCCCTCCGGCAGATCATCCACACGTGCGGTGATGGACACAAGGGATATCGAGCGCAATATGGCTACGTACGTGGAGCAAGCGTTTAAGATTCTCGATCCCGAGAAGACCGAGATCCGCTACAACTCAGAGTGGCTGGGAAAGCTCACTTTTGCCGACGTGATCACGCTGACATCCAAGTACACCGTTGCCCGCATGCTCGAACGCGACGACTTCGCGAAGAGGTTCGCCGGTAACCTTCCGATCAGTATCCTCGAATTCCTCTATCCACTGGCGCAAGCGTACGACTCGGTCGCGATCCATGCCGATGTAGAGCTCGGTGGGGCTGATCAGCTGTTCAATCTCCTTGTCGGGCGCGACATTCAGCGTGAATACGGGCAGGAGCCGCAGGTGATCCTCACCGTTCCGTTGTTGATCGGGACGGACGGAGAGCGCAGCATGAGCCAGACAACGGGAAACTACGTGGGGATCGGCGAAGAGCCGGGGGAGATGTACGGAAAGATTCTCTCGATACCGGACAACCTGCTATACGAGTATTTCTACCAGCTCACCGGCGTCGCCGTGGAGGACGTACAGCCGATGATCAAAGATGCACCACGCGATGCAAAACGCGTACTGGCGAGAGAGATTGTGTCGATCTATCACGACAAAGACGCGGCGATGGCGGCGCAGGAAGAGTTCGACCGTGTGCACATCCAGCATGAGCGCCCAAGCGAGGTTCCACAAGTGCAGATCGATCGTACCCTCATCAAGGAGGGTGGGGCGATCTGGATAGTTGATCTATTGCAAGCTTCGAGCCTTGTGAAGAGCCGCGGGGAGGCCAAGCGCCTGATCGCGCAGGGCGGGGTGAAGATCAACGACGAGCGGATCTCATCGGCAGATCTCGACCTTCCCTTTAACCCTCCCATCCTCATCCAGGTAGGAAAGCGTGCCTTTGCGGAAGCGGTGTGAGGAAGAAGCTATCAGCTGTCAGCTCTCAGCACAATCAGTTTCAGCGACCAGCCGTCAGCATTCCCCGTTAGCGGAGCGGTTTTCTTTTGCTGACAGCTGAGTGCTGATCGCTGACGGCTCTTTGTATGTTGCGGTCTTCTTGATGATCTTCCGCGGGCACTTCTCGATCGCCGCTGGGGCGGGAAGGGACTTCTCCGGGTCGAAATAAGGGAGGTCCTTCTCCTCGTTCCACGTTACCTCGCCGTTCGGCGACACCTTGACGCAGATCTTGCAATGGATGCACCCATCCGCGCATCGCTTCCTACCGGGGATGTCCCGCGCTGCCTGATAATTGCACCCCAGATACTGCGGCATATCCGCCGGGACGAGTTCGGTCAGGCCCTGTGGGCAGGCCTCCACGCACAGTCCGCAACCGATACATTTCTTCCAGTCGACGATGGCGATTTTCTTCTCGGGGTCGATCGCGATTGCGCCGGTCGGACAGACCGTCACGCAGTCCCCGAGCCCGAGGCAGGCATAAGGACACTCCTTGAATCCGGAAGCGATCTGCGCCGCTCCCTTGCAGGTCGCTACCCCGTGGTAGTCGGCGATCGGTTCTGACTGCCCTGTGCAGTGAACAACAGCCTTCTTGCCGACCGTTGCCTCGGCCTTCAGTCCCAGGTACGTCTCCAGTCTCTTCATCCCTTCTTTATCCTGGGCAAGGGTCGGGCAGGGCGTCTTGACGAAGACCTGTTTCTCTTTCGCTACTGCCTGTGCGTACGCGAAGCAGCCGGGATGACCGCAGGCCCCACAGTCGGCACCGGGGAGGAACTCCTTGATCCGTGCCGTCTCCTCAAACGAACTGTCCTCCTTGGGGAGGAACTTGCTCGCGAGGAAGATCGCCAAGCCCGAAACGAACCCGATGAGCGACAGGAGGATGATCGTGAGCATTTATACCATTCCTTTGAACGCGAAGAAGGAGAGGCCGAGGAGCATCGCGGTGATGAACGCGATCGGTGTTCCCTTGAACGCCTTGGGAGGATCTGCAAGATCCAAGCGCTCCCGGATCCCGGACATGATGATGAGGACCAGCGTGAACCCCGCTCCTGCCCCTAACGCGGCAGTGATGGATTCGAGGAAGCTGTAGGTCTGATCGATGTTGATGAACGTGATCCCTAGAACGGCGCAGTTGGTTGTGATGAGAGGAAGGTAGATTCCAAGGGCGTTGTACAGGGTGAGGTTCGTCCGTTTGATAGCCATCTCGATGATCTGTACGAGGGAGGCGATGACCAGGATGAAGATCACCGTCCGCATGAACTCCACCCCGTAGGGGGCGAGGAGGAAATGGTAGATCGGCCAGGTGACACCCGAGGCGACGAGCATCACCAAGAGGACCGCGATCCCCATACTAAACGCGCTCGACAGTCTCTTGGAGACCCCGAAGAAGGGGCACAGACCGAGGAACTTGACGAGGACCATGTTGTTTACCAACGCCATGCCAAAGAAGATCGCAAATAGGTTACTCACCTGTACTCACCCCCATCCATCGGAAGAGCGCGAGGAGCGTTCCGATGACGAAGAACGCCCCCATCGGTAGCATGAAGATCGCCGCGGGGTTGTCGCTCAGCCCGGGGATGGTAAAGAGAGAGCGGCCGAAGAGATCGAGCTCTCCCGTCCCCAGAAGCTGTCGAATGAAGGAGATGAGGAGTATCGCCAGGCCGAAGCCGACTCCCATCCCCAGTGCGTCGGCAATCGAGTCGGAGATCCCGTTCTTGCTCGCGAATGCCTCCGCCCGCCCAAGGATGATGCAGTTCACCACGATCAACGGGATGTACATCCCCAAAGACTTGCTCAACGCGGGAACGAACCCCTGCAGCATCAGGTCAACGATAGTCACCAATGTAGCAATGATGACGATGAATATCGGGATGCGTACGCGGTCCGGCACGTAGTTTCTAATTAACGAGATGATGATGTTCGAGGAGAGCAACACAAAGAGGAACGCGGCAGTCATCCCCACGGCATTATCCAGGGATGTGCTGACCGCTAGGGTCGGGCACAGTCCGAGGAGGAGGATGAACGTCGGATTCGCACGGACAATCCCCTTGACGAAGTTCTTACCAAAAGAGTGCATCAGTCCCCCCCCTCTTCCGTATTCAAGGTCTCAAGTTTCTTCAAGATTTCTTCCTTCACTCCCTTGACCACCGCTGCGGAGCTGATGGTGGCACCGGTAATGGCATCGACCTTTCCCCCGTCAGCGGAGAGATCAACCTCATCCACGCTCAGCCCTTTGAATTGGGCGAGGAAGGAACCGTCAACGATCTTCGCCCCCAGTCCGGGGGTCTCCTGCTGCGAGATGATCTTTATCCCACGCAGGGTCGCATCCGGTTTCAGCCCGATCAGGATATCGATCGCGCCGCCGTACCCAGTCGCCGTCGCCATGAACGCGTGCCCGAGCCTCTCCCCCTCCGCAAGCGGAGTGTATAGGCCGCTCTCCTCATTGATGGTGAAATCGTTCATCTCCGGGAAGAGGGTTGCGAGCGTCTCTGCGATCGCCTCCTTCTTGGCGAGGGCGATCTTATCCTTGGTGATCCCGTCCGTCAGGGTGAGAGCAACGACAGAGATGATCACGATGAGGGTCAAGAAGACGACAGGGAAGAAATCGCTCTTCTTATTCCTCATGAGGCCTCCTCCTTATTTGTTCTCTTCACGTACCCATACAGCTTCGGGCGAACGTAGCGGTCGATCAGTGGGGTGAACGCGTTCATCAGCAGGATCGAGTAGCAGACCCCCTCGGGCATGCTCCCCCACGTTCGGATCAAGACCACTAGGACGCCTGCTCCCACCGCAAAGATGATCTTTCCCCCTGTAGTGAGCGGGCTCGTTACGTAGTCGGTGGCCATGAAGAACGCTCCCAGCATCAGCCCCCCGGCAAGGATCTGGAATAGCGGGTCCTGGCCAAGCAAGAAGCTGAGGAGGGCGACCGTGCCGATGTAGAAGACAGGAACCTGCCACTTGATCAGGCCGAACGCGAGGAGGATCACCCCTCCGATCAGAACCAATAGTGCGGAGGTCTCACCGACGCTCCCAACAACGTTCCCAAAGAAGAGGGCCCTGTATAACTCTCCCCGGCTGAGCGCGGTGGCGAAACTCTCGCTGAGTGGGGTCGCCGTTGTCACTCCATCGGCCATGAATGAGGCTACAGGTCCGATCCACCGGGTGAGGGCGCCGGCAAACGAGATACTAGCGAATGCCCGACCGGCGAGCGCCGGATTGAAGATGTTCTGCCCCAAACCGCCGAACATCTCCTTGGCCACGGCGATGCAGAAGATCGATCCGACCGCCACGATCCACAATGGGGTGCGCGGCGGCATCACCAGCACGAACAAGATCGCAGTGACGATCGCGCTCCCATCCATGTAAAACGGTCGCCTGCGCATCCATTTCGCAACGTACTCGGTAAGGATCGCGCAGAGGAGCGCGGTCGCGAGCATGAGGAGGACGTACGCCCCGAAAAAGTAGACCGCACCGGCCGTGGGGAAGAGGAGCGCGAGGATCACGATGTACATGTCCCGTTTGATCGACGCCCCCTCGTGTAGGTGCGGAGCCGATGAGAGGATGAGCCTCTTCGTATTCTCCATCACTTCACCCCCGCCTTGAGTAACTCGACCTTTCCCGTCTTGATATAGGAAACGATCGGAATCTTCGCCGGGCAACTGTACGCGCATGCCCCACACTCGACGCAGTTTGCAATGTGATAGTCGGCCAAGCTCTCGTAGTCCTCCTTCTTGACGAGGTTCACGAACATGAGCGGCATCAGCCCCATCGGACAGGTCTCGATGCAGCGGCCGCAGCGGATACAGTCGTGTTCCTCGCGGACGTCGCTCATCTTCACGAGTATGCAATTCGTTCCCTTGATGATCGGGGTATCAACGCGGCTCTGCGCGATTCCCATCATCGGTCCGCCGAAGATCAACTCATCGGCGCTCGGATCGGCGCCACCGCACTCTTCGATCAACGAGGAGGCGGACGTGCCGAAGCGGGCGAGGAGGTTCTTTGGGGTGCCGACGAGACCGGTCACCGTCACCACACGCTCTACCAGAGGCTTCCCAAGGGTGATCGCGTCGGCCACAGCGGCGAGGGTGGCGACGTTCTGAATGACGGTCCCCACATCCATGGGGAGCCCTCCTTCAGGAACTTCCAGACCGAGGATCGACTTGACGAGCGTCTTCTCCGCCCCCATCGGGTACTTTGCCGGGACCGCCTCGACTGTCACCGTGCCGGGGAAGGATGCCTTCTCTACGGCTTGGCGCATCCGCGCGATCGCCCGTGGTTTGTTCTCCTCTATGGCGATGTACGCTCGCTCAACGGATAGGACTCGCATCACGATCTTCAAACCAATCAGGATCCGATCCGTCTCTTCCAGCATCAGCCGATCGTCGGCAGTGATGTACGGTTCGCACTCCGCCCCGTTAACGATGACGCTCGTAATCGATTTCTCCGGAGGGGGTGAGAGCTTCACGTGGGTGGGGAATGTCGCGCCTCCCATCCCCACGATCCCCGCTCCCTTGATCCGATTGATAATCTCTTCGGTTGACAGCCCCTCTGGATCGGCGGGCGTGAGATCTATCCAATCGTCCTTCCCGTCGGATTCGATGATCACACCGAGAACCGGCTGTCCGGTGATGGGGCTTGCCACGGTGGCGAGCTGTTTCACTGTGCCCGATATCGTGGCATGGATCGGCACGGAGACGAACCCACCGGCTTCGGCGATCATCTGTCCCACCTTCACCTCGTCCCCCCGCTCCACTACGGCCTTTGCCGGAGCACCAATGTGTTGCTGCAGAGGAAGGATCACCGTCTCCGGCAACTGAGCCCTCTCTATTGCCTGTTCTGCGGCGAGCTTCCGTGCAGGGGGATGGACCCCGGCGGGACGCTTCAATCCCAATACCTCTAATATGTGGTTCTTCATAGGCTGCTGTATGAATCGTGCTTGAGGATTAGTTTCATGCTCGGCTCCTATTTTGACTTATTTTACCGCCTACAAGGGATTTAGGCGTTAAATCACTCAATCGCTCACTCGCTAAATCACTCAACTTCAGAAGTCACCCTTCTTTTCGACGTACTCTTCGAGACCGCCCGAACGATAGACCTGATCCGGCTCGTCGTAGGAGACGATCAATGCTTCTACCCTGTCTAGCGAATTTGCAAGCTCGATCCCGTCTTGCGGACCGAGGACGAACGCGGCGGTGGCGAGCGCATCCGCTTGCATACACGTCCCTGCGACCACAGTTGCACTGGACGAGGCGTGAGACGAATACCCGGTTCGCGGATCCATGATGTGTCCCACCTTGGCCTCTCTATCGAAGTAGCGTTCGTAGTTTCCCGACGTGGCGATCGCTCCGTCTGTGAGCACGAACCGCACGAGGAAATCTTCAGAATCCCTTGGATTGCGCAGAGCGAGTTCCCATTTTGCCCCGCCGGGTTTCCCTCCGGAGACGCCGATATCGCCACCGGCATCGATTAGAGCATGTGCGATTCCCGAAGTGCGCAGTGCGTTCAGCCCTTGATCGACCGCGTATCCTTTGGCAATGCCGCCGAACGTGACCTTCATTCCCGGTTCGAGAACGATTGAACGCTGCGGATCGGCGGAGAGCGTGATTCGATCGGCACCGACAAGGGCGAGTGCAGCGGTGATCGCCTGCTCCTGGATCTCCGGATCGAGCTCCCAGAATTGCTGTTCCGCCCCTTCCTTGTAGCGCCATAGATCGAGGAGGGGTTCGACAGTGATATCGAACGTGCCGTCGGTGAGAGTGTAGTAATCCTTAGAAACCTCGATTAGTTTCCATAACTCAGGAGAGGGATTATCCGATCTTCCTGTTTCGTTCAAGCGAAACGCCTCGGCCTGGGGATCGTAGATCGAGGCGATCCGTTCGACCTCTTCCATCTGAGCAAAGGCCGTGGCAATCGCCACTTCCGCGACCTCAGGATTCCGATCGTAGACAGTGATCGTCACCCATGTATCCATCATCTCGCGGCGATCCTGGAAGAACAGCATCGGAGGCGGGAAGAAGAAGCGATTGGCAGCGAAGACCGCGGCCAGTGCGACAATGATCACCAGTGGCAAGAGCCTTCGGTAACGCGGCGTATCACCCTTCTGCGCGGACACCCAATCTCCCCCTTAAATGGTTGAAATCAAGACCAGTGCCGAATTGTAACAACCTTTGCGGGCTTTAACAACTATAAGGGAGGCTTGCCTGAATAGAATCGAGATCCTTGGATCGAGATCCTTGGATCGAGGCGTGAATTCAACTCGTAGGTGTAATTTTGGGGAGTAAAGAACCCCCAGTAAGCTGGGGGCATTGAAAGGCAGAAGCCAAAGATCTAACCGGAGTTGGTCTTCGTGCTACAATTTCATGTAGAGCTTCGTTACATCGAAAGTAACGTCGCACGCAAGGTACGACGCTACATCCATGTTTGCTCAACATGGAGGATATTTAACTGATCTTAGGCGGGGATACCAGCCGACCGTACCCTGGGGACACCAGGTGACCCTTACCCGGGGATACTAACCCGCCCGATGACAGTATCCTCTCTAGGCATGGTACAGGTCTTCCTCACACTAAGTCTGAGACCGAGCACACGATGAATCGGCTCAATCATCGGAAAACTCGAACGACACCGGAGAACTACTTTTTCTCCTCTCGATCGATGTACTGGAGGATCGCCTCGACAACCAGGTAGTTGATCGAACGGTCGTGCTTCTTGCTCAATCGTTCCAACCGAGAGACTGGTTTCTTCTCCAACTTGCTTTTAGGGATGTAGATCGAAAGGGTCGCAATTTCCTCTTTCTTAGGCATGTGATTCACCTCCTCATCAATAAATTTAACTCTTTATATAGTTTACATCATAAAGGGGGACCAAGCAAGAATCTTTCTGCTTGTCAGTCGGCTTGATTCCATCGATCTATGAGGGCTTCTCGCTGTTTCGAGTGGGTAACGGATTCCTGATGGCAAATGATAAAACGCTGTTCTCTTGCTCGTTCGTTGTACTTCAACAGCACAACGTCGCACACAAGGTGCGACGCTACGCAAGCCTTCTTCTGTAGCGTGGTAGCTCGTCTGCCACGTTGAGACACAATCTCACAGCGCAACGTCGGGCGCAGTGATCGCTAAGAACGGCGCTCCAACATCCCCTGTTGTTCTTGTTTTTCCTTTCTGTATTCTGCTTTTCCTTTGCTAGAGCCCTTATGTTACGTACCCTGCTGTCTCCAGCTACCCACTCAAAACGACAAAGAGCCATTTTCTGGATTGCCTTACCTTAAACATGAGAAACCATGATGGCCTACAGAACAGCGAGATAGCGTTCCAGTTCGTAGCTGTGGACCTGGGAGCGATAGGCTTCCCACTCGATTTTCTTGTTCTGAATGAACTTCTCGAAGATATGGTCACCCAGGCCGTGGCGGACGAACCCGCTTCCTTTCATCGCCGCGATTGCCTCGTTCAGGCTCCCAGGGAGGGTTTCGATCCCAAGCTTGGCTCGCTCTTCATCATTCATCCCGTAAACATCACGATCCATCGGAGCTGGAAGGGGGTAACCCTTCTCGATCCCGTCGAGCCCGGCGTGAAGAAGGATAGCGAAAGTGAGATATGGGTTACACGCAGGGTCAGGGACCCGAAACTCGATGCGAGTGGCGGTTTCTTTACCGGGCTTGTACATGGGAACACGTATCATGTTGCTCCGATTTCGGTGGGCCCAGGTGATGTAGACCGGTGCCTCATATCCGGGGACGAGCCGCTTGTACGAGTTGACCCACTGCGCGCAAACGCCGGTGATCTCCTTGGCGTGTCTCATGATTCCAGCTATGTACCCCTTGGCGATCGAGGATAAGTAAAGAGGATCCTCAGGGTCGAAGAAGGCATTGTGGCCGTCCTTGCGAAAGAGAGACTGGTGCGTATGCATTCCCGAGCCGTTCTGGTCAGAGATCGGTTTAGGCATGAAAGTGGCATACAATCCGTGTCTTCTTGCTACCTCCTTCACGACCAACCGGCAGGTCATAAGGCTATCCGCTATTGTCAAGGCATTGCCGAATTGAAGATCGATCTCCTGCTGGCCGTGAGCCACCTCATGGTGGGCCGCCTCCACCCCGATTCCCATATCCTCGAGAGCAAGGACCGTCTCTCTCCGAATCGTCGATGCCCTATCCGGAGGAACGAGATCGAAGTACCCACCACAATCCAGAGGATCGATCTCAGAGTCCGACTGAAAGTAGAAATACTCCACCTCCGGTCCGACGTACATAGAGAATCCCAGTTCATCCGCCCGAGCGAGGGCGCGCTTAAGCACCCAGCGAGGGTCGCCATGGTAAGGGGTTCCGTCCGGTTTAAGGACGTCGCAGATCAGACGAGCTACGTTCCCCCAGGGAAGAGTGATGAAAGTCTCTGGGTCGGGCTTGATGATCATGTCGCTCTCGTCGATGCGCGCAAACCCGTGGATCGATGAGCCGTCAAACCCAACTCCTTCTTGGAGTGCGTCGTCCAACGCTGTCGCTGTAATCTCCACACTCTTCGGGTTCCCCAAAAGGTCGGTAAACCAAAGCTGGATGAACCGGATTCCCTTTTCCTTTACCGTCTTTAGCACCTTCTCTCGTTGTTCCTCACTCATGGGGTCTCCTCCTTGTGGAACCAATAGAAAGGATTATAGTCGCTGATCCACAAAGATGCATCGCCTTTTCTTGCGGGGTCATTTGCTGCGCTGGGAAAGGAACGGTGCTCACAGGTTGTCGATAGAAAATCGCCGTAGAGACACGGAGAGGGGAGAAGTAGCGAGAGTGTGAATCCTTGCGTTTTCCGCGCTCCCTACCTCCGTGTCCCCGCGTCTCCCTCTCTTCGCAGTTCTAGTGGCGGATCACGAGAGCGTCGGCCATCGCGGCCGCATCGACCGTAACGTGATCCCCTTCCTTTACTTCGCCGGAGACGATCTTCATCGCGAGGGGGTTCTCCACAAGGCACTTCAGCACCCGTTCAAGAGGGCGCGCGCCGTAGTGTGGATCGTACCCCTTCTTGGCGAGAACCTTCTTCGCCTCCTCGGTGATAGTGATTGCGATCCCCTGCTCTTTGAGCCGCTCGTCCAGTGTTTTAGCCTTCAGATCGACGATCTTTAGGATCGCCTCTTCGGAGAGTGGATGGAAGATGATCGTCTCGTCGATCCGGTTGAGAAACTCCGGACGGAAGGTGTGTTTCAACTCTTCCTCGACCTTCTCACGAACCTGGTCCTCTGCGAGGTTGGTCGTGAAGTACTCGCTACCCACGTTAGAGGTCATGATGATAATCGTATTCTTGAAGTCGATCGTGCGCCCGTGCCCGTCGGTCAGACGTCCCTCATCGAGGAGCTGAAGCAGTAAGTTCATCACCTGTGGGTGTGCCTTCTCAGCCTCGTCGAACAGGATAACCTGATAGGGACGCCGCCTGACCGCCTCGGTGAGCTGCCCTCCCTCTTCGTAGCCCACGTACCCCGGTGGAGACCCGATCAGCCGCGCCACGGCATGCCGCTCCATGTACTCGGACATGTCGATCCGCAGGAGAGCATCATCACTTCCAAAGAGAAATGTGGCGAGCGCCTTGGCGAGCTCTGTCTTCCCCACCCCGGTCGGCCCGAGGAAGAGGAAGGTCCCGATTGGGCGGCGCGGATCGGAGAGACCGGCACGCGAATGGCGCACCGCCTCAGCGATGGCGTGCACGCCCTCTTCCTGATCGATCACGCGCTCATGGAGCAGATCCTCCATCTTCGAGAGGCGCTCTCTCTCCTCATCGACCATCCTTTCTGCCGGGATCCCTGTCCACTGTGAAACGAGCGCGGCGATACCACCTTCTGCCACCTCCTTGCCGCTTCCGTCGACTCGTAGCTTGCTCGCCGCTTCGTCGACAAGGTCGATCGCCTTGTCCGGGAGGAAGCGATCGGAGATGTAGCGCTCCGAGAGCTTCGCCGCCGCACGGATCGCGTCGTCAGTGATCTTCACCTGGTGATGCTCCTCCAGCTTCTCCCGTAGTCCCTCAAGGATCTCGATCGTCTCTCCCACGGTCGGCTCACCGACGTATACCTTTTGGAACCGTCGTTCCAATGCGGAATCCTTCTCAATGTGTTCGCGGTACTCGTTCAGAGTCGTCGCCCCGATCAGTTGGAACTTCCCGCGGGAGAGCGGTTCCTTCAGCATATTGGAAGCATCGATCGCTCCCTCGGCAGCACCGGCCCCAACGATCGTATGTACCTCGTCGATGAAGACGATCGTCTTACCTGCCGCAGCTTCGATCTCCTTGATCACCGCCTTCAACCGATCCTCGAACTCTCCGCGGAACTTGGATCCGGCGACCATCGCCGCAATGTCGAGGGCAACTATTTCCTTTCCCTTCAGGGTGTCGGGCACATCATCCGCGGCGATCAGCTGCGCCAGTCCTTCGACGACCGCGGTCTTCCCCACCCCTGACTCCCCTATTAGAACGGGGTTATTCTTGCGACGGCGGGAGAGGATCTGCTCCATGCGGCGAATCTCCTCCTCACGACCGATCACCGGATCGAGTTCGCCGCGAGCGGCCATCTCCGTCAGGTTTGTAGAGTACTTCTTCAGGATCTGGTAGCGATCCTCTGGGGAGCGGTCGGTCACCCGCTGCTCCCCACGCACGTTGCGAAGCGCGGTGTAGATAGCCTCGGGGGTTATCTGATACCGATCGAGGACCCGCTTCAGTCCGGGGTCGGTCGCACGACTAAGCGAGAGGAGAAGGTGATCGACCCCGATGAACTCATCGCGCAGCCGCTCGGCCTCCATCTGCGCGCCGGCGACGACCGCATCCAGGCGTGGGGTGATGTAGATCTGCGCGCCGACCGGGCCGGAGATCGAGGGTTTGCTCTTCAACAGAACATCGAGGTCCTTGGCTAGACCGGTTAGATTTACCCCCATCTCCTGCAGGATGTCGCGTCCCGCACCCTCCTTGGTGACGAGCACGGTGAAGATGTGCTCCACATCGAGCTGGTTCTGCTTGTAGCGCGTTAGAAGGTCCTGTGCCTCGTGGAACAGCTCCTGCGCGCCTTCAGTCAGTTTGTCGAAGCGAATCATTATCAACACCTCCAAAATTAGCAGTCAACTACATTAATTGCTAATTATAGGTCGAAAGAGAATGCTCGTCAAGGGATGGAAGTGGTTTATGTGAATCCATCTAAGACATTCAGGCAAGAGGGTGCAAGCCATTGCGAATAGTGTGGTATTGCATTTCTTGCAAATCAACTGCGGGCGTCTTATATTGCAAGATAGAGTTGTCCAGGTTCTTATACGGAACTGTATAATCAGTGTCAGGCGTCGGCGTGCCGCGATTACTCGCTGAAGGTAGAAGCATGATGAAAAACGAGATTGATGAGCAAATCCGAGATATCCTACAGAGTATTCCTGAGCGATTGACGGTAGCTGAAGGAGGTGTTGATTCCTCCGTGCAGCAAGAATACTTGGAGCATACGGACAGACTTGATTACGACCAGTATTCGGAGGAAGATATTTCAGCGAGAAGTCAGAGCTTGTTCGGTCCAGGCACACCTCTGGGAGAAAAGAAGGAAACACTTGCCATCTTGGCTCATCGAGGCACAGTGGAATCCTATAGAACCATTGAGAGATACTTGAAAACGGCAGAGCAAGAACTGGAGGATTGGAGTGTATTGGCTCTTCAGGAATGCCGGATGTTTCTTGAGGGCTTTCTGCTGGATCAGAATGTTGGAATGGTCATGACAGGATTGGGTGGCGAGGTCAACAAGCTGCGGTATTTCTTTATGATTCGGTCCAGAAATGATGTTGCTTTCACGAGTGCACAGAAAGTGACCATTGAAAGAGCTTTCTCATACATTTGCCGTAGGTTTGATTCAATCCTTGAGGAGATGCAAGTGCATGAAGATTATGCGACGATGAGAGTGCTCGTTCCGTTGGACGTAGCAGTGGGAGAAGTCATCGAAGGCGGAATTGGCGAGAGCAATACATTCGGTGATTTTCTTGATGTCAACTACTATGTAACGAACGACAGAATTCCCATGGAGGCGAAGATTCTCCACTATCTCCGAGAGATGGGAAGAGGTGGAGAATGAATCCACAAGTGAGGAAGTATAGATGCCGCCGCCTAACCGCTTTTTGCAGCCGACCTTGCTGTATAGTCCTGGAGGTGGTTTATGCGGATCCATAGAAGACGTTCAGACAAGCGTGCTAGCCGTCGTGTTGAGTGTGGTTGCGGCGGTCTCCACACGCGCTCACCTAACGGTTTACGCTACAAAAGTGCAGGGCCACGGGGTTTATGCGGAATTTACCATGAACTACGTTGTTGACACGTGCATCATTAACAAGCTTGTGGATGGGCTGATTGAGCCAGAGGACCTACCTGGCGACGGAGAATTCCTTATGTCGCACATTCAGATAGATGAATTAAATAAGACGAAGGACGAAGAGCGAAGGGCAAGATTATTTCTTAAGTTCGCCAAAACAATCACTCAGGTAGTTCCGACGGAAACTACCATACTTGGAGTGTCGCGACTCGGCGAATGCAAATTGGGCGATGGTGCCGTATATAGCGCAATTAAGGCAGAACTAGATTCCCTAAATGGAGGAAAGGCGAATAATACGATGGACGCGCTAATTGCTGAAGTTGCAGTGGATAACGGGTATACCCTGCTGACCGCAGATTTCTATTTAAGTGAGGCTGCAAAAGCCCATGGGTGCACTGTCCGTTATTGGCAAACCTAACAACTTGCTGCAGCCGACATGCTATAAGTCGTATGAGTGAAGTCGTGGAGGTGGTTTATGATGATCCCTATAAAACATTCAGATAAGTGGATGTACGCCATGCAAGCCGGTGGGCATACTGTGGTTAGGGGGCTTACGCAGTGACTATCTCTGAAGCGATAAGCCTTCTAATTGCAGGTGGTTCATTGCTTCTCGCGTATAAGGCGTGGCGAGGATCTCAGTGGACTACTAAAGAACAGCTCGATCTTCAGAGAACAATGGCACGTCTAGCAGAAAGGCAATTGGAACAACTTGAGTCTTCTCCGCGCCGATCTGAATCTCCGCTGCCCCGGGTTGATTCAGCGCGTCTGCGCATATCTATTAGGCCCCACGGTAGAAACAGCCATAAGTTCGTTGTCAGCAACGTTGGTGAAGCACCGGCTCGTAACGTCTCTTTCATGCTTCATCCGCATGGCAAAGGTAAGAGCCCTCTGGTCGAAGGCGATTACAACGACAAATTTCCTGCCCCTGTTATTTCGCCTGGCAGTGAGATCGGAGCACTAGCAGCATTCTCGTTCGGAAGCGCTCGGGCGTTCGATGTGAAGCTCAAATGGGAAACGGAAGCTGGAGACGTGGTTGAAGAGGAGACATACGTTGCCCTGTAGCTTCCTAACAATCGCTTCCAGCCAACGCTCCGGGCGGCTGCGTGCCTTACGTGCGGCTGAACCTTATCGTTCGGTCGTCAGCAGCATCCGTTTGTGAATGTGAGTTCAAAGATCAATCGGTGGTAAACTTGGTCTGTGATGGGCGAGCAACTGGTTCAAAGAGACGGTGAGGACCGAGGGTGAGCCGTACGTTCGATCTGACTTGATGAGGAAACCCGAAAATGCAATAATCTGGACATGAATACTGAAGACATAAGGAAGGCCTCATTACCTGCATGCCGCAAGTTCGATGTCAGGCGACTTGATGTGTTTGGCTCGACCGCTCGTGATGCCGCGAGCGGCACAAGCGACGTTGACTTGCTGGTCGAGTTCAGGGATCCGGACCGTAGTCCTGCGAGACGGTTCTTCGGTCTTCTCCACCAACTGGAAGACACCTTGGGTTGCGAGGTCGATCTACTCACTACTGCCAGTCTCCGAAACCCATACTTCAGAGAGCGCGTCTTGAAGGAGAGGATTCCCATTTATGAAGGATGACCTTCTTGCCTACTTGGACGACATCCTTCGGTCCGGAAGGGCCATCAAGGCTTTTGTCGCCGGATGCACATTCGCAGATTACTCCTCTGACGAACTGCTTCGAAGCGGGGTGGAACGGAAACTTGAGATTATCGGAGAGTCCCTCAATAGGATCAAACGTGACGAGCCCGAACTCTTGCAGCAAATCCCCGAGCACCGTGCCATCATCTCCTTCAGAAACATCCTTGTCCACGGCTATGACACCATTGACGACCGCATCGTGTGGGGCATCATCTAAGAAGAACTCGATGCCCTCCTTGATACCGTGGACATACTTCTGCAGCAAAAGACGATCGAACAAGAGCAATAAACTATCCTGCCGCAAGCGGTCGGGGTATTAATAGCATTACGTCACACCGGCGAAGGCCGGTGTCCAGGAACGAACCACTGGATTCCGGCATGCGCCGGAATGACGACATTCGCAGCAAGCTGCGGGGAATCCAACCCGCAGAGATTGACTCCGACAAGCAATAGCCGCGTAGCGTCCATTACTTGCGGAGTATGCTCCGCGAAACGTCACAGATGGACAATGGATCTTGATAAATGGAATCTGCATACCGCGTTCGTTAGTCGTTTCGTGGCGATCTGCGTCTTTGGTTTATAGATTTGCGCCAATCGCAGCATTCAGCTACCCTTCTCGTACCACACACCTGAAGTTCCAGTAAGCCTTTCCAGCAGGAGCTTATACGCAGCATTCTTTCCAGATTTCCTAGGTTCGTCCGTGAAGTCGATTGTGGTATAATGACAATTGACCTGATCGGGTACTTGGGAGGACACGATGCAGCTAACCCTTCGTGAAGCGCTTACGCTGGCAGAACCCTTGCGCGAGGCCCGCGTTGTAGCTGGCGAGAGTGGTCTGGACAACGTCATCCGGTCAGTGAATGTGATGGAGGTACCTGACATCGTCAACTGGGTGCATCCCGGAGAGCTTCTTGTATCAACCCTCTACCCGCTGCGCGATGACAAAGCTGCAGTCGATACCCTGATTCCTCTGCTTGCCGAGAAAGGGCTAGCGGGATTGGCCGTGACCCCCGATTCATACATCGATGAACTGCCCAAGTGCATGGTCGAGGATGCAAACCGTTTGGGCTTTCCGCTTATCGAGCTTCCGCCACGCGTCTCTTTCGTGGACATAATTCAGCCCCTAACGTCGAAGATCCTCGATCTACAAGCAGACGAGCTGCAGCAGTCAGACACCATCCTCAGGCGATTCCTGGATCTCGTACTCATAGGCGGTGATTACTCGGACATTGCGCAGGTGATCAGCGAGGTCAGCGGGCATCCGGTATCTATTGTGGATCGATTCCGTCGCATCTTGGGACAGGGAGGAAATGTGAGGGAGTCCATGGCGCTGGAGGTTATGGATGAGGACCGGACAGGAGAGAGCTATCTTGGCACCGAGTGCGAGCCAGTGAGCGTCGCGGATCAGGTCGGGCAGTCCCCGCAACACATGGTGGTCGAAGTCGGCGACAAGGAGCTTCACAGCCTTGTGTATCCTGTCGAGGTGAGCTCTACTCAGCTTGGAAGCATTATCATCTGGGAGCACGCCAGTTCGAAAGTCGATGCTAGAGCACTCATGGCCATCCAGCATGGTGCCACGGTCGTGGCTCTGAAGATGATGGAGGCGCGATCGATTGGGCAGGTCGAGCAGCAGTTCCGAAATGAGATTCTGGAGGGGCTTCTCTCGGAACAGGCTGCCTCGCAAATAAGTGCCTTGCAGCTATCGGAAAGCCTCGGGCACCGTCTGGAGCCTCCATTTGCCATTCTCCTTGTAGGATCGGACGTTCCTTCACACAAACTTCTGGCTCCGAGGGAGCGGCGGCAGCAGAGCAATGTGGATACGAGTCTCTATCTTGCTCAGCGATACATCCGAAGTTATAGAGATGGGCTCTCCTTCTGGCGGAGAGGGCCTCACCTGATTGTCTTCTATCCAATGGCATCACGGGAGCTCCCTGAAACGCGGGAAGCGATCGCGTCTATGCTTCGGGAAGTCTGTGAGCGGATCGAAACGGAGAATGCTCCATACACTGTTTCATCTGGCATCAGTCGACAGGTTGATGCGATAGGGGAGTTTCGTCAAGCCTACGAAGAAGCCAGACAGAGTTTCGAAATTGGCCGCGCTCTTGCAGGCGGCAAGAACAGCGCTGTGACGCACTACGACGACCTTGGGCTGCTGCGCTTCGCGCAGGTTTCGGAGACCTATGTGGGTATACGAAACTATTGCATAGACATGCTGGGCCCTCTACTGGAACATGATCGCAATAGCACCGCCCGCCTCCTCGACACACTACGTGTATTCCTCGAATGTAATCAGAATCACGCTGAAGCGGCACGGGTGTTGGGCATTCACTACAACTCGCTCCGCTATCGCCTCAAACGGGTCCGTCAGTTGATTGGGAACATCTTCGAAGAGCCACAGAAACGACTTGCGATAGAAGTAGCCCTGCATTTGCACCCGCTACTGGATGAGGCGCTTCCCTCGGAAGAGTCTTCTACCACTGCACACTAGCCTCTCGATAGTGCAATTGCGGGATAGCCTCTGTTTGTCAACTATTGACAAGATGTTCGCGTTGCCTTGTCGCGAGTTGACATTCACAACAGGCACCAACGGCTTCATAATGTCTCGGGGATAGGAGGCACGAATCTTGTTACGTAGACACGCTTCCCCTGTCAGGCATTCGTACAGGGCTCAGGACACGTCGGTGGCGTCTGCCAGGGCGGATCATGTCCAGTAGGCACGATATGACAACAGCAACGCAACAGCTCGGTACCGAATCACCGGCTCCGCTCGTGTCGCTTCGGGGCATCACCAAGCGGTTCCCGAACGTTATCGCAACCGACTCGGTTGACCTCGATCTCTTCCCCGGGGAGGTTCATGCCCTCCTCGGCGAAAACGGCGCGGGAAAGAGCACGCTCATGAAGATCCTCTATGGCTTCTACAGTGCCGACAGTGGCACGATCGCCGTAGATGGAGAAGAAGCCCACATTGGATCTCCTTTGGACGCCCGCAAGCTTCGGATCGGAATGGTCTTTCAGATGTTCACCCTGATTCCGGCGATGACCGTGGCGGAGAACATCGCGCTCTATCTCCCGGATCTACCTGCAATACTGGATAGCCGACGAATCGCCGAGCAGATTGATGAATTGGGGAAGCAGTATCACTTGGATGTCGATCCCCGCTCACCTGTTCGAGATATCGCGATCGGAGATCAGCAGAAGGTCGAGGTCCTCAAGCTGTTGGTCGGCCGTGCGAGAGTTCTCATTTTCGATGAAGCGACCCGAGTGCTCGCTCCGCATGAGATCGAAGGTCTTTTTCGAATCTTCGAAAGGCTTAAGGAGGACGGGTATGCGATCGTGTTCATTACCCACAAGTTACGTGAAGTCCTTGCGTGCGCCGATCGGATCACCGTGATGAAGCGCGGGCGTATTGCCGGAACGCTGATTCGTTCGGAAGCGACGGAGGAGGTGCTTGTGGCCCTCATGTTCGGCGATGCAATGCCAAGAGAGATCCGCCAAGTGGCCGGGGAGCGTAAGATTGACGGGACCCCTCTCTTAGAGCTTCAAAACGTCACCACACGGGCCGAGGGCGAAGGAACCCGACTCGACGACATTAGCCTGGAGATCCGCCCCAGTGAGATCGTGGGGGTCGCCGGTGTATCGGGCAACGGTCAGCGCGAGCTAGGGGATGTCATTCTTGGGCTAATCGCTTGTGCCCACGGAAGACGGCTGCTGCAGGGAGTCGACGCGACGTCGTGGACCGCCGGACACATTCGAGCAAGTGGCGTGGGGTTCGTGCCGGAAGACCCTCTTGGCATGGGTGTTGTTCCGTGGATGACGGTGGCTCAGAACGCCGCCTTAGGAAATGTAGAGACCTATGCGCGGCACGGTGGACTATCCCTTGACTGGAATCACGTGCAACGCGACATTAGAACCTCGTTCGAGGAGCTGTCCTTTGAGGCTCTCAATCCCTGGGTACCGGTGCGCACCCTGTCGGGCGGACAGCTACAGCGAGTCGTCTTAGCCAGAGAGCTTGGACGAAGGCCCAAGCTGCTTGTTGCCTCCTATCCGACACGAGGGCTTGATGTCCGAAGTGCCATAGCCGCTCGTAGGGTTCTCGCCATGCTTAGAGAGAATGGAGGAGGAGTGTTGCTGGTATCCGAGGATCTGGATGAGCTCTTCAGCCTCAGCGATCGCTTGATTGTGCTCCACCAAGGGAGGATTGTGGGCAACTTCCTGCCTCACGAGATCGACCGGCACAAGATCGGGCACCTCATGACAGGTTCTGGGGGAACGAATGAGTAGGCCGCTCAAGGGAGTTGCTCAAATCGTACGGAAGGGCTGGGCAGTTGCCGCAGCAAGGTATGCAATGATCCTTACGATCGCGCTTGTTGCGTATGCCATTGTGCTCTTACTGGCAGGGAAAGACCCGATCAAGGCCTGCGTCGATACCTTCTCGTTCACGCTGGGAACCCGGTATGGCTTCTCGGAAGTGATTGTCAGGATGATACCCTTGCTGCTCACAGCGGTTGCGGTCGCACTGCCTTCAAGGCTTGGTCTTATCAACATTGGTGGCGAAGGACAGCTTTACATGGGGGCATGGCTCGCGACGTGGGGCGCCATCACATTCACTGGATTACCGCAAGCGATCTTCGTCCCATTTCTCATTGTATTGGGATTCGTGGGTGGAGGAGCCTGGGCTGCGATTGCCGGGTTCTTCCGCGCGCGCGGCCTGGTGAACGAGACGATTACGACGCTCCTCATGAACTACGTCGCGCCGCTGATCGTTGGATTGTTCGTCTACGGGGCGTGGCGATCCCGAGAGCCGGGATCTTCGGCGTTTCCTCAGTCTGTAGCGTTTCCCGATGCCGCTCGACTTCCGCGTTTCTTTGACACACGCGTTCACCTGGGGATTATTCTCGCGCTCGTGGTTCTGTTTGTCTTCTGGTTCGTGATGGAACGAACGAAGTGGGGCTTGAAGATGCGTGCGATTGGCGGGAATTCTGAGGCCGCACGGAGGGTGGGGATTCGTTTAGGGCTCTACATAGTTATTGTCATGTTCATTGCCGGAGGGATCGCCGGCTTGGCGGGGATGGCGGAGGTGTCAGCACTCCACGGGCGATTGCGAGCCGGCTTCTCACCTGGATATGGCTTCATCGGATTTCTGATCAGCTGGCTCTCCGGAGGAAGCCCTGTAGGTATTCTGACGATGTCGTTCGTTCTGGCCATCGTCTTCTCCGGGGGATCGCTACTCCAGATCACGCAGGGTGTGCCCTTCGCTGCGATCAACGTTCTAATGGCCATCATCCTGTTTGTGGTTTTGGCGAAGCCAAGGCTTTCATGGAACGCCCTGAGGAGGAAATCATGACGTGGGCTCTCATTCGCGGAGTATTATCGGGCACGATCATGTATGGCGTTCCTCTCCTGTACGCTACCTTGGGTGAAGTGATCGGGCAGAGAGCAGGGATGGTCAATCTGGGACTGGAAGGTATTCTGCTCATCGGCGCATCAGTCGGGTTTGCGGTGTCTGTCGAGACAGGAAATCCGTGGGTCGGAATAATAGCTGCGGCGATCGCCGGCGCCCTATTCAATCTCGTATATGCATTCTTGGTCGTGAATCGCAGAGCGAACCAACTGGCCAGTGGCCTGGCTGTCATGTTCCTCGGCATGGGTGTCAGTGCAATGATCGGAAGGGCATACGTCGGTGGCGGCAGCAAGGGGCTTGTTCGATATCAGATTCCCGGAATCTCCGCGTTCCCGTGGGCAACCAAGACGATGTTCAGCTACGACTTGCTGGTCTACTTCGCGGTCCCTGTAGCGGTTCTCGTGTGGTGGATTCTTTTCCGAACACGGTGGGGCTTGAGCCTGCGAGCGGTGGGCGAAAGTCCGTCTGCAGCCTTCGCTGCAGGACGGCGGATCTCATTGTTGAAATATCAAGCAGCACTGATGTGCGGCCTCCTGGGGGGTATCGCAGGAGCGCACCTGTCTGTAGCGCTGGCGCGGACCTGGAGCGAGGGGATGTCAGGCGGAAGAGGGTTCATTGCCGTCGCGCTCGTGATCTTCTCCAAGTGGCATCCGCTGCGCGCAATTGTCGGGGCAATGCTGTTCGGTGGAGCTGTGACGCTGCAGCTCCAGCTGCAAGCACAGGGATCATCTATCTCCCCCTTCCTGCTCAACATGATCCCGTATGTGCTGACGCTGGGCGTTCTGTTGGTCTGGGGCGGCGCGCGGCGTTTCGCTGCGCCGGGGGCTTTAGGCCGAGTGTATTCCGGAGAGGAGTAGGGCAGGTGAGGTTTCAATGCCGTTGAGCGATTGCACCTCGCAGATCTCAACGGCAGGAGGAGGTGATCAAGGCAGGCAGATTACGACGAATCATTCACTGGATCGAGTTGCGCTATGAAGGATCTTCCATAGGAGGGGAGACATGAAAGTAAAGAACACTATAGTCCTGGCGGTATTGGTCGCGCTCGTAGCGACCATGCTAGTCGGAGTTATTGCTGTTGCACAAGAGCCAAGTCTGATCATCGGCCTGCTCCTTCCGGGGCCAAAGAGCGACGCGGGTTACAATCAGATGTTCTACGATGCGGTGTTGGAGGTTCAGGAGAATATCCCTGGTGTCGAGGTTCTTGTCGCGGAGTACGTTGGCGATGCGGACGCAGAAAGCACGATGGAGACCATGATCATACAGGGCGCGAAGATGATTCTCCCCTGTGGATTTGCGTTCCAGTATCCAGCCCTTAACGTTGCCGAACGACACCCGGATGTCGTCTTCATGCACCCTGGAGGCTGGGAAGTTACGGGCAACTTCAGCAACTTCTTCGCCACAACGCAGCTGCACTTCTACTTGATGGGCGTTGCTGCTGGTATGATGACCGAAACCAACACGATTGGATTCATCGCTGGCATGCCCCTCGGGTACATGGCGGGCAATGCCAACGGATTCCATCTTGGTGCAAGAGCCGTCAATCCTGATGTCGAGACTCATCTGCTCCTCACGTTCAGCTGGTACGATCCAACGAAAGAGGCGGCTGCGGCGCAAGCCCTGCTTGATCAAGGATGCGACGTTATCACCATGCACTTGGATTCGCCGGTCGCTGTCATCCAGACGGTGGAAGCCGCAGGTGCGTACACGATCGGATTCATGTCAGTGGGTGCTCAGGAGTACGCCCCCAATGGCTGGATTACTGGCCTCGCCCTCTCGTGGGGCAACTACTTCACGGAAAGCGCACAAGCCGTAATCGATGGGACTTGGCAGACTGGCTTCATCCGAAGGGGGCTCGCAGAAGGATTCCTTGAGATCGCTCCGTTCGGGGATGCAGTCCCTGACCGAGTCAGGCAGTTCGTGCTGGCTGTTGCAGAGGGCTACAAGGCCGGATTGATCGACACATTCATCGGGCCGATTGCTGACCAAGACGGAGTCATCCGCATTGCCGAAGGCGAGTTCTGGGGCAATGATAAGATGGGCGACTGGGACTGGCTGATCGAAGGTATGATCGGCGAAGCGCAATAGCGAATGGCAACCACGGGTCACGCTGTGCGTTAAACGCACGGCGTGACTCATCCTTAACCGAGGCTGTTGAGGGCCTTGGAGAACTGCAGTGGAATCATCCATTGACGAAGGGCGGGACGGTGACGACTACATTGTTTGCCCATCAGATCGGCGCAACTGCCTATGCGGCGATGCTTGAGTCCGATAGATCGTGGTCTGTGCTCGCCTCGGTGAGTGGTGCGATCTACATCGAGAGCGATGCAGGAGACATCCTCTGGATAGCGGCAAGCTCATCTGCCCTGCATCCACGCGCTATCCTGCTCCCGGTCATGCCGGCTGTGCTGCCAAGTGTCGGGGCCGAGTGCTATCTGGAAGATGATTACCTCTACGTAGGAGTCGATCTCGCTATCAGGCTCTGCGATGCCGAGCTCTGGTCTCCGGAGCTGCTTGTGCGAGGAGGAGTGAGTGCTTCTGATGCTGCACAGCGGATCTTGACCGCGATCGATCGAACCGCCTTCCGATCAACGCCTCGAGGGCCACTGGCCAACACCATGTTTTTCCATGCACCGACCAACAGTGGAGCATCTGGACGTTCGTTGGAGAAGAGACTTGTCGCCAGAGCTTACCAAACAATCGAATCACTGTGTCAGATCTCAGTCGGGGCAGATCTACAAGATGGACTCGGAAATGCTATAGGTGTTGTCGGGCTCGGACAGGGGCTGACGCCGTCTGGAGACGATCTGCTTGGTGCATTCCTGTACACCCTCCACGCGCTTGATTCGGCCTATTGTGGACTCGTCGGAGTCCATTGGGAGGGTGTAGATGGATGGCTGCAGCAAGCAAGGGGGCTGACGAATAAGATCAGCTTCACCATCCTGGCCGATCATGCGTATGGAGATGCCGCTTCTCCGTTACATGATCTCTTGAACGCGGCATTAGATGGACAGTCGTTGGAGTGCCTTGTACGGGCTGTTGGTCGAGTATCGTTGATCGGCCAATCGTCCGGCTGGGACATGCTGGCCGGAGTGCACTGTGCGTGCTCTGCTTGTGTGCGCTTAATGGCCCACGATTCTGTTCACGGCATTTTCCCCAGTGCCCATGGGGTGGCACAAGAGATGAAACAAGAACTTGAACCTTGGAAGGAGGTTGTGCGTGTCTACTGACGTCAAGCAGAAGATTGAGAAAGCCAATGAAGAGTTCTTGCGGCGCATGACTTCCGGGAATCCCGTGTTGGTCGATGTTGCTCCAGCGGGTGACGTGCTATCGGACCTCCCGGAACGAACGATTCTGCATGCAGGTCCTCCCGTGGAATGGCAGAAGATGAGTGGCGCGCAGCGTGGCGCGTGCATCGGCATGGTCCTGTTTGAGGGATGGGCTGCTAGCCCTGATGAGGCCATTCGCCTGTTGGAGGGCGGAGCGATCCACCTGGAGCCGAACCATCACCATCATGCAGTTGGGCCTATGGCTGGGACGATCACCCCATCGATGTGGGTCTGGGTTGTCGAGAACAAGGAGTTTGGCAACCGGGCGTACTGCCGGCAGGTTGAGGGGCGACAGCAGTTCGGCGAGTATACAGCCGAAGCCCTTGAGGGCTTGAAGAAGTGGCGCGACGTGTGGGCGCCCGCATTGCAAACAGCCGTTCGCTCTATGGGAGGGGTGCCGCTCAAGCCCATCATCACGAAGGCTTTGCAGATGGGAGACGAGCTTCACAACCGTCCGATTGCTGCATCGAGTCTGTTCGCAAATGCGATGTCCATTCCGCTCCTGAAGAGTGGACTGCCTGAGAACCAAATTGCGACAACACTCGGGTATCTGGGCGGACATGAACTACTCTTCTTGGGGCTCTCGATGGCGGCAGCGAAATCGATTACTGACCCTGCCCGAGGAATACCGTACTGCACAGGCGTGACCGCGATGGCCCGCAACGGGACGGAGTTCGGTATTCAAGTGAGCGGTCTGGAAGGAGACTGGTTCACAGCGCCGGCGCCTGAAGTGAAGGGGCTCTTCCTGCCCGGATATAGCGAGGGCGACGAAGGCTACGATATTGGGGACTCCGCAATCACCGAAACAGTCGGTTGGGGAGGTTTCGTCCTTGGAGGCGCCCCAGGAATTCTGAACTTTGTCGGTGGAACACCTGGTGAAGCATTGGCGTACAGCAGACAGATGAGGCAGATTACGATCGGGCAGAGCCCTGATTACCTCATCCCGGCGCTGGGGTTCGAGGGTACCGCAGTTGGTATCGACATCCGCAAGATCGTGAAGACTGGTGTACTGCCGATCATCGATACCGCGATGGCCCACAAGGAGCCGGGGCATCCGATTATCGGCGCTGGGCTTGTGCGGCCCCCTCTGGATTGTTTCAAGAAGGCGCTGACGCAGTTCGCGACGAAATACGATATCGGTTAGCCGCCAGCAGACCCTGTGGACGAACGGGAGAAGACGGAATGAGTACACGCGATGTCACCATTAAGAAGAACCGCTACCTCGATTCCGTTTTCCTCATGGCGGTGGCTCATCGACTTGCCGAGCAGCCGGGCATTGAGGATGCTGCTGCAGTGATGGGATCGGCAGCCAACAAACTGGTCCTGATCAAGATGGGATTTACCGAAGCGGCCCTGAGAGATGCTGGCCCGAACGACCTGATCATGGCACTCGAAGGGGAAGCAGAAGCAGTCAATGGCCTCCTCAAGGACATCGAGCAGTGGCTGGTTCGTCCGAAATCTACACTCGATGGAGGAATGGCTCTGTCTCTTGATGATGCGTGGGCACAGCAGAATGCGTCGAATCTCGCCGTGATCTCCATTCCGGGGGAGTATGCAGCCAGGGAGGCACAAGCTGCGCTTGATCACGGCATGAACGTGTTTCTCTTCAGTGATCACGTCCCCCTGGAGGACGAGGTGGCACTGAAGCAGAAGGCTTCCGATGCCGGGCTGATCGTCATGGGCCCTGACTGTGGTACGGCCATCATTGCCGGGACGGGAATCGGATTTGCGAACGTCGTGCGGCGCGGCTCGATCGGGGTTGTGGCGTCTTCAGGGACAGGGCTTCAGGAATTCACATCCCTCGTGCACCGGTCTGGCGCCGGCATTTCGCACGGATTCGGAACCGGTGGGCGGGATCTCTCCGATACCGTGGGAGGGGTTTCCACTCTTACTGCGATCGATGCTTTAGAGAAGGATCCAGGTACCCACGCCATTGCCGTCATCTCGAAGCCTCCCGGACAGGACACGCTGGGGCGCATCGTTCAACGACTGAATCGATGTGGGAAACCCATCGCCGCCTGCTTCCTGGGGCTTGAATCGACCA
The DNA here is from genome assembly GCA_965370555.1 of uncultured bacterium. Lineage (GTDB taxonomy): Bacteria > Bipolaricaulota > Bipolaricaulia > UBA7950 > UBA9294 > JAJOKK01. Next base: position 9,127 of record CBDUVB010000008.1, on the reverse strand, counting down.
ACCGACCGCCGGAAGCGCGCTTCGAGATCTGTGCCACACTGGATGATGTCGTGACCACCTCGCTCCGTCTGGCGAGCGCAGCGACGACCAGCATTGCACTTCTCTCGCCCAGCGAGTACACCGAGCAGTTGGAGGCCGAAGTTGTGAGAATGCGCTCGGATCAGATGTATGTTCGTGGCCTGTTCGCAGGAGGTACCTTCTGCTATCAAGCACAGCAGGTGATGAGGGATGGGGGCATCGTCGTGCACTCGAACGCTCCGCTGAAAGGCATGCGACGACTGAACGGCGCGAACGCCAGTGTAGAAAACACGCTTATCGATATGGGGGCAGATGCATTCACGATCGGCGCCCCCCATCCGATGATCGATGCCACGAAAAGGCGGGAGCGAATCCTGAATGAGGCGGAGGATCCGCACGTCGCCGTGCTCCTTCTGGACTTCATTCTTGGCTACAATGCGTCGCCCGATCCTGTTGGTGATCTTGTTGAGGCCATCGTCGAGGCGAAGCAACGCTGTGATGAGAAAGGTCACTATCTTTCGGTTGTAGCGTCTATCTGTGGCACCAACGAAGATCCACAAGGGTTGGAGAAGCAAGAGCAGATGCTGGAAGATGCTGGAGTCGTTGTCTTCCCCAGTAACGCTCAGGCAAGCCAGTTCGCGCGAGACATCGTGCGTCAAAGAACGGGGGTATCAAACTAGGGATGGCCGATCTGCGAAGCTTGATGGAAGCTGGCCCCATTGCGATCAACCTTGGACTCCAAGAATTCGCCAAGAGCCTTCAGGATCAGGGGATACAAGTCATCCATGTCGATTGGTCACCCTCTCCACCTGTTGACGAGGACATGGAAGACATCCTCGACAAACTCCTTTGATCGCCTCAACATAAGCCTTTGTGGATGCCTGCGAGAGAGAAGCGCGAGTGTCCGACTCTGTCGTCCCTGAGCGCAACGTAGATGGCCTTAGCTACACATACCATGAGCGCAAGAGAGGACGGCGGCCAACCAGGCGGCTGCCTGCCTGCGAATGTATGTTCAAAGAGCCATTGATGGTAAACTTGGTTTGTGATGAACGAACAACTGGAGTTTGTAAAGCAGATAGCAGAGCGATTGGATGCAGCCGATATTCGGTATATGCTGACCGGTTCGATGGCGATGGCGATCTACGCAGTACCGCGCATGACGCGGGATATAGACCTGGTCGTCGAGTGTCACCTGGAGGATTCACCGAAGATCGCCCAGCTCTTTAAGGCTAATTGCTATGTAAACTAGGACAGCATTCGAAACGCCGTGATCAGACGATCCATGTTCAGCATCATTCACAACGAGTGGATGGTCAAGGCCGACTTAATCGTACGCGGGCACTGATCTTGATTGGAGCTATCTGGAATCATGGGCCGAGAGACTGGGAGTGAAAGTCTTGCTCGATCAGGTGAAGAAGCGATGAACGATAATCCTATAGATATCGAAGAGCGTTTCCGAAAGATGATCATGGCAAGGTCACCACAAGAACGTCTGGCTATGGCCTGCCGTATGTTCGCTACAGCTAGAACTCTAGTTCAAGCTGGGATCAAGGAAGAGCACGGTTTGATAGGCCCTTATGCGCTGCGGGAACACGTGTTCCTCAGGCTCTACGGGCAGGACTTCGGAGAAACCGAACAGGCGAAGATCCTCGATTCGTGGAGGCTCTATAGCTATTAGCAACAATGGAACATGAGCATCCTACCGTGGTTAGCATCTAGACTTGAGGAGTTGCCTTATTGGCACTTTTGCCTGGCAGTCTCAATGAATGAGGGTGCCGATCCTCTTCCCTTGCGCGATCTTTTGTAGCGCTCCTTCCTCTCCCAGATCGAAGACGACGATGGGGAGGGCGTGCTCGCGGCAGATCTCCACGGCCACGATATCGATCACGCCGTAGCGGTGCGCGAGGAAGTCGTCGAAGCTTACCTCATCCAATAGAAGTGGTGCATTCCCGGTCGCGGGGTCCTCGGTGAACACGCCGGCGACGTTCGATCCCTTAGCGAGAAGATCGGCCTTGATCGATACCGCACGTAGGGCGGCCGCGGTGTCGGTTGTCACGAGAGGGTTTCCTGTTCCGCCGGTGAAGATCACGACTTCTCCATTCGCCAGGGCACGCCGCGCCTTACGTGGGGATATCGGTTCGGTCAGTTCGGTCGATACCGCCGACTGGACGATCGCTTCCCGTCCGGCACCTTCGAGGTAGGAGCGGAGTGCGAGTCCGTTCAACACGGTTGCGAGCATCCCCAGGGTGTCGGCCTCGATCCGATCGAGCCAGGGGCTCCTCGCCCCGCGGATGATGTTTCCTCCCCCGACGACAATCCCCAGTTCTATGTCGCCAAGTGCGACAATCTCTCCGACGATACGCTGCAGCGCGGTGGGGGAGAAGGCCCCCTCCTCACCTTTGAACGCCTCGCCGGAGAGCTTGAGAAGGAGACGTTTAGGCGCGTTCACTCAGTCCTCTTCTCCGATCTCGTATCGGGCGAAGCGCTTGACAAAGATGTTCTCACCTGTCTTGGAACGCAGGTCTGCCAAGAGATCCTCCATCGTCTGATTGGTATCCTTGACGAACGGCTGCTTGAGGAGACAGGCTTCGATGTAGAACTTGTCTATCCGGCCCTCAACGATCTTCTCGATCATCTCAGCAGGCTTTCCCGCCTTCTCCATCTCCTTACGAGAGGCTTCTTTCTTCTCTTCTATGACCTCTTCTGGGATGTCCTCGGGAGCGATGAAGCGCGGATTGCTGGCGGCGATATGCATAGTGATGTCTCTCATGAAAGCGCGGAAATCATCGCTGTTTGCGGCAAAGTCGGTGTTGCAGGCTACTTCCACCAGAACGCCAACCTTACCACTGTGGTGGATGTATGCTTCTACACGTCCCTCATTCGCTTCGCGTTCCTTCTCGTTACTGGCAAGGAGGTCTTTCCCCTCTTCACGCAGGACCTTCTTCGCCTGCTCTATGTCGCCCCCTGCTTTCGTAAGGGCAGACTTGCAATCCATGATCCCTACACCGGTTCCCTCGCGCAGGGCCTTAATGTCTTCGTTTCGTATCGTCATTTTTGGCTAGGTTCCTTCCTGCTCATTTGGGGTCTCGCCTTCCTCTTCCTTGGCGGGATCCTCCTCACTTACCACTTCCGCGGTCTCCTCTGAGGCAGCTTTTTCTTCCTCTGTAGTTGTTTCCTCTTCCATTACAGTCTCTTCTTTCGGTTCGGCGGTGGCCTCCGCAGGGACGACCTCCTCACTTACCACTTCCGCGGTCTCCTCTGAGGCAGCTTTTTCTTCCTCTGTAGTTGTTTCCTCTTCCATTACAGTCTCTTCTTTCGGTTCGGCGGTGGCCTCCGCAGGGACGACCTCCTCACTTACCACTTCCGCGGTCTCCTCTGAGGCGGCTTTTTCTTCCTCTGTAGTCGTTTCCTCTTCCATTACAGCCTCTTCTTCCGGTTCGGCGGTGGCCTCCGCAGGAACGACCTTCTCCTCGTCGGAGGGTACTCCCTCTTCAGCCTTCTTGGGCTCTTCCGCAGAGACTGCTTCCTCTACCTCTTCCTGGCGGCCCTCGCGTCCTTCCAACACAGCGTCGGCAATCCTCGAGGTTATCAGCTTTGTCGCCTTGATCGCATCGTCATTTCCAGGGATCGGGAAATCGATCGGATCTGGATCGCAGTTCGTATCCACGATAGCGAGGACGGGGATCTTGAGGGTGTTTGCCTCGTGGATAGCGTTCGCTTCGACATCGGGATCGATGACGTACATGATATCCGGAATCCGTTCCAAGTGACGGAGTCCGTCCAGGTTGCGCTGGAGCTTGGCAAGTTGACGACGGATACGGGTTGCTTCCTTGTTAGGGAAATGGTCGATCGACCCGTCCTCGATCATCGTCTCCAGGTCCTTCATCCGCTTGATGCTCTGCTTAATCGTAACGAAGTTGGTCAACGTCCCGCCGAGCCAACGACGGTTGACGTAATGTGCTCCACATCGTTTCGCCTCTTCAGCAATTGTCGTCTGGACCTGTTTTTTCGTCCCCACAAAGAGGATCTCTTTCCCCGCACCAGACTGGTCACGCACGAAGTAGTACGCCTTCTTAAACAGGTTCACGGTCTGTTCGAGGTCGATAATGTGAATCCCCTTGCGCTCAGTAAAGATGTAACACTTCATCTTGGGGTTCCACTTACGCGTTTGATGCCCAAAATGGACACCGGTCTCGAGCAGTTCTTTCATTGTCAGAACTTCCACATCATCCTCCCAATAGAGAAACGTTGGATAAGAGTATAGCAAACGGGGAACGTCCCTTCAATACAGAGGAAGAACAGTGTGGATGGCCTTTTCTCGCTTTGCGCGTGCCCTTGCCCGAGGAGATGGGACCCCGGTATAATGGCGGTGGAGGTCGCGTAAGGAATGAGGGAGCAAGAATCCATACAAACACAGAACATTGGCCTGCGCAGTCTTCCCAAGAACATCGAGGCCGAGCAGGTCATACTCGGCTCGGCGATCCTCGAACCGGAAGATACCATCCCCATCCTTGTCGAGCGGCTGAAACCCGAATACTTCTACCGCCGTGCCCATCGCGTCATATTCCGCACTATTAGAGAGCTCTTCGATCGTAGCGAGCCCTCTGATATCGTCTCCCTGGCCAACCGCCTGGAGGAGAAGGGGGATATGGAGAAGGCCGGTGGGAGAATCTACCTGACCGAGCTTCTCGACCGGGTGACTACTACGGCGAGCCTAGAGTACTACGCGGATATTGTGCGCAAGAAGGCGACCCTACGTGCGTTGATCGAATCGGGGGGACGAATCGCGGAGTTTGGGTACGATGAAGCGAGCGATACAAGCGAGCTCCTCGATAAGGCAGAATCGCTCATCTTCGACATCTCCCGCCGCGAGTCAAAGGGTGATTACTACCTTATCAGCGAGTTTCTCTACGAGCATATCGACACGTTGGAAGAACTCCACAGCGATCCGAATAAGCATGCGCTTACCGGGTTCTCTACCGGATTTCCACGACTCGATGAAATGACCTCCGGCCTGCATCGGTCGGACCTGATCGTGCTTGCCGGAAGGCCGGGAATGGGTAAGACGAGCCTTGCCCTCACCCTCGCACGAAATGTGGCAATCCGCGAGAAGGCGAAGGTGGGGATCTTCTCCCTCGAGATGACAAAGGAACAGCTCCTCGAACGCCTCTTGTGCGGAGAAGCGAAGGTGAGTCTACACAGACTCCGTGGAGGGTACGTGCCCACAGACAAGTGGCGCGATATCGCCAACGCGGCAAGCGCGTTCCAAAAGGCTACGATCATCGTCGACGACACTCCCGGTAATTCCATCCTCGAAATCCGGGCCAAGACACGCCGGATGGCGGTCCAGCACGGGTTGGATATGATCATCGTCGACTACCTCCAGCTCGTTGAGGGATCGATCCGCACCGACATACGGGAGCAGGAGATATCGCATATCACCCGCTCGTTGAAGAAGCTCGCACGCGAATTGGACATCCCCGTCATCGCCGTCTCACAGCTGAACCGGGCCGTCGAGCAGCGCGAACGAGGGAGACGTTACCCTCGCCTCTCTGACTTACGTGAGAGTGGAGCAATCGAGCAGGACGCCGATGTGGTAGCTTTCATCTATCGTGCCGACTATTACGATGAACCCTCCGATACGGCAAAGAGCGGGCAAGGGATGGGGAGCGAGGCCGAGATCATCATCGCCAAACAGCGGAACGGACCGGTGGATAAGCTCCCCGTGATCTTCCACAAGGCCTACGCCAGCTTCTACCCCGCCTCAATGGAGCGAGCAGAGGGCCCTCCGTTCTAGGAGATCTTTGTTGGCCAAGAGGGAAAGGGCTTCGTATAATCGCCTACGCATTCTTAAAATCGATAGGAGGCAGCATGTCTTATCCAACACAGTATAGGTACACGAAGGAGCACGAGTGGGCCGACCTGGAGGGAACCCAGGCGAAGATCGGGATCACCGAACACGCCCAGAGCGAGCTTGGAGATGTGGTCTTCGTCGAACTTCCCGCAGTCGGAACACAGCTAAAGAAGGGGGATAATCTGGGGACAGTGGAGTCGGTAAAAGCGGTGAGTGATATCTACTCTCCGCTATCCGGCAAGGTGATCGAGGTGAATACGAAGCTCGAGTCCGCTCCCGAGACGATCAACCAGGATCCGCACGGGGAAGGGTGGCTCGTGGTCCTTGAGGTGGACGATTCCTCAGAAGCGGATCATCTCCTTGACGCTGCCTCTTACGAGAACGAGATCGCTTAAGGGGCGGGCTGCGATGCGCTATATTGCGAACACCGACGCCGATCGTCGTGCGATGCTTGCGGCGATCGGTCTTACTTCCCTCGACGATCTCTTCTCCGATATTCCCCAACAGGTTAAGGACCGGTTTCGCCCCCTAGATCTTCCCGCAAAGAGCGAGATGGAGGTTGCAGGAGCGCTGCAAGACCTTGCCGATGCGAACCTGGCACGCCGAGAGCTTTCCTTCCTCGGTGGGGGGGTCTACGATCACTATATTCCAAGCGCGATTTCGCACATCACCTCCCGTTCCGAGTTCTATACCGCGTACACGCCATACCAACCCGAGCTGAGCCAGGGAACGCTCACCGCGATGTTTGAGTTTCAGACACTCGTCTGCGAGCTCTTCGGCATGGAGGTCGCCAATGACTCGATGTACGATGGCGCGACCGCTCTCGCCGAAGGGGCCCGGATGGCAGCACGGATCCTGAAGCGTCCGCAGATCGCAGTTGCCCGCAACATCTTCCCTCAGTACAGGCGCGTCCTTGACACCTACTGCTGGGCCTCCGGGATCGAGATAGTTGAGATTCCGTACATGGAGGACGGGCGCTGCGATCGTGCTGCGATTCCAGAAGGGACAGCCGGGTTCATCATCCAGAGCCCGAACGCATTTGGATTGATCGAAGACCTGGCAGGCTTCAAAGACAAGATCGGTGATGCCCTGCTGATCGTGGCAACAAACCCGATTACGGCTGGCCTTCTCGCCCCACCAGGAGAGTTTGGTGCGGACATCGTCGTTGCGGAAGGGCAGCCCCTTGGCATCCCTCTATCCTTTGGCGGGCCGTTCCTCGGCCTCTTTGCGACCCGCGAGCGACACCTGCGACAGATACCCGGCCGCCTGACCGGGCAGACGGTCGATGCGGAAGGAAAAGTTGGGTACACCATGGCCGCACAGACGCGGGAACAGCACATCCGAAGGGGAAAGGCAACCTCGAACATCTGTACCAATTCCCAGCTGTGTGCGCTCACGGCGACCGTTTACCTCGCGAGCCTCGGCGCGACAGGGCTGCGCGAGCTGGCAACCTTGAACCTGGAGAAGGCCCATTACCTGGCGGAGAACCTCTCCGCCCTTCCTGGATATGAGCTTGCGTTCTCCGCCCCGTTCTTCAACGAGTTTACCATGCAAGTGCCGGGCGATCCGCGCAAGATCCGCTCGCAACTGAAGGATGCGGGGATGCTCCTCGATGATCCGAAGTCGCTTGCTGCGCTTGGGGCACCGGATACCTTGCGGTTCGCAGTGACCGAGAAGCGGACGAAGGACGAGCTTGACCGCCTGATCGATATCCTGGGAGGGATGCGATGAACACGATCTTCGACTACAAACAGAACGAGGGAATAGGAGGGTTATTCCCCGCGCTCGACACCCTCGCCCAAGGTACTGAGTTGATCCCACATGATCTGTTGCGTAAGGAGCCACCACGGATCCCGGCGTTGAGCGAACCCGACCTCATCCGGCACTACACGCGCCTTTCCAAACTGAACTACGGGGTGGACGATGGGTTCTACCCGCTCGGAAGCTGCACCATGAAGTACAACCCCAAGCTGAATGAGGATCTGGCTCGTCTTCCTGGGTTTGCAACGGTGCACCCGTCGGCCGATGAGGACCTGGTTCAGGGATCCCTTGCTCTCCTCTACGAGGCGTCGCGCCTCCTGTGTGGGATCGCTGGGCTGCCAGAGGCCACGCTTCAACCGGTCGCCGGGGCGCACGGTGAACTCACCGGGATGTTCCTCATGAAGCGCTACTTCGAGGCGCGCGGTGAGAAGCAGCGGAAACGGATACTCCTCCCTGATTCGGCACACGGGACCAATCCTGCTTCGGCAGCGATCGCTGGGTTCTCGGTCACCGAGATTCCATCCACGAAAGAGGGTATGGTCGATGTTGACGTTATCGAGGGAATCCTCGATGAGACTGTGGCTGGGATCATGCTCACCGTTCCCAACACCCTCGGAATCTTCGAGGAGAGGATCGTCGAAGTGACCGATCTGGTGCACGCTGCCGGCGGGCTCTGCTACTTTGATGGGGCCAACCTGAACTCCTTCCTCGGGAGAGCACGTCCGGGGGATATGGGTGCGGACATCTTCCACTTCAACCTGCACAAGACCCTCTCCACCCCGCACGGGGGGGGTGGGCCGGGATCGGGACCGGTCGCCGTTTCGGAACGGCTCGTCCCGTTCCTCCCAATACCGAGAATCCGGAAGGATAGGGGGACATATCGCCTTGATTGGGAGGCACCCCAGTCGATCGGATGCATGCACTCCTTCTACGGGAACTTCGGTGTGATCCTCAAGGCGTACGCTTACCTCCTTCAACTCGGGGACGAAGGGTTACGCGAGGTGAGTGAGAACGCGGTCCTCAACGCAAACTATCTCCAGGAGAGGCTCAAGCAAACCTATCGCCTCCCCTACGATCGGCTCTGTAAGCATGAGTTCGTCCTCTCTGGGGAGGGGGTGGGCGAGGGGATCTCGACGCTCGATATTGCCAAGCGCCTGATCGATTACGGGTTCCATCCACCGACGGTCTACTTCCCGCTGATCGTTCACGAGGCGCTGATGATCGAACCGACCGAGTGCGAGGGGAAGGAGACGCTCGATTCCTTCATCGACGCGATGGAGAGGATTGCAACGGAGGCAAGAGAAGACCCCCGAATCCTCCACGAGGCGCCGATATGCACGTCTCCGACGCGTGCCTCAGTACGCCGGCTCGACCAGACCCATGCCGCGCGCCACCCGGTCTTTACCTACCCATTCGAGGAGCGATGGAAAGACCGTTGAAATAAAGAAATCCCTTGAAATTGACTATCCCCGTAGCAAGACTACGGGGTATTCC
>CBDUVB010000007.1:0-70545 GCA_965370555.1 uncultured bacterium | reverse complement strand
TACGTACCGTTCTGTTGGGAGGGGGTGGCCCACGGGCCACCTCCTACCAGATTATTGGATTTTGCACGGAGACAGGAACACCTCCGTTGATGTAAACTGACTTCGACGAGATTGTGGCTCACGGGGGCGTTGGTCTCTGGCTACTCAGTCTAGAAATGCCGCCTCCGTCATCCTGTTGTCATCCAGGAGCATCTGCTGGAATGATGCCGAGCTACTCGTACCTTGGCTGAGTAGCCTGTGGCGCTGCGCAGTAGACGAGGCACCTGGATGAGGACTCTACTGCAAGGAGGCACACCGATGAAACCCTACCTTTGTGTCGGGCATCGCCCACCCGGACGGATCAATCCTCGAAGAGTTCGACATCGCTCACAACGATGCCGGGTTCGAGGAGTTCTTCTGCCGTGTCGAAGAGCATCGACAGCGAAATGACCGACCAGCCGACGGTGAAACGCTTTCCATGACCACGAATGCTACGGTGAAGCATACCTACTCCTCCGGTGGTCCCAGCCACACATACGTCGTGACGCTCACCGTTATCGACGAACAGGGACTGACCGATTCCGCGGTGCGCAACGTCACGGTGACGAATTAGACGAGAGCGATCAGTCGTCAGCCGTCAGTCTGCAGCTTGACATAGAACGAAACTTCCGCGAGTTTCCGGTCTTAGCTGCCCGCTGACAGCTTTGCTAACCACCTATATGCTTTCTAATCCAAGGACCTTCTCCAGCGATGCGATGAGAGGCGGTAGATCCTCGATGACAGTTTGCCAGACGATGTCAAGGTTTACGTCATAATAGGCATGAATCAGGCGATGACGCATGCTGATGATATTCTGCCAAGGGATCTCGGGATAGCATCTGCATGTCCCGTCAGATACACGTGCGGCCGCTTTCACCGATAATCTCGATACACTTCACGAGCGAAAGAGTCAGCATGCGGTCTGTGGCGAGTTCATTCCTTTGCCTTCCCGTTGTGAATATAATGGCATCTCGTGCTGCATCGAGCATGTGATGCAGCCGTACTTCATCAGAGTCATTCATATAGCACCATCGCCGTGTCCATGACCTCGTCACGGAAGTATCGGCTCAAGTCTTCAGGGGTTCGCAGATCGACCTTCCGACCATCGAGTAATCCTTCAAGCTCTAGCTCCATGCCCGCTAACCGGATAAAGCCAGGGACGTGGCCTGGTTTGAATTCCACTAACACATCCACGTCGCTCTCCGGTTGGAAATCATCACGCAGGACCGAACCAAAGAGTGACAGCCTGCGTATATGATGACGGCGGCAAAAGTCTGCGACGCTGGCCGTGGGAATAGCAATTCTTATCTTGCTCATGCCAACCTCCGCCGAAACTCAATCGTGCGACATTGTAGCGACAGACTTGTCGAAATGTCAACGGCGATTCTATGTTGAATTAGCCATCAGCGATCAGCCATCAGGTATCAGCTCACAGCTTTCCCCGCCTACTACTTACAATTCACCATTTACCGTCATCGAAGTTTGACAGCTCTACCGGCAGCCGCTATAACTATGGAGTGGAGGTGCCTATGAACGGCCACCGTGACGGACCAGCGACCAAAAAAGATCTCGATCAGGTGAAGCAAGAGCTCATCGCAAAAATCGATACAAACGGGAAAAAGATCGATGCGAATGGCGCGAAGATCGATCAAGTGGAGCAGAAACTAACACACAGGATCGATCAGGTAGAGCAGAGCCTGTCCGCGAAGATCGATGCGAACGGTAAGAAGATCGATAGCAACAGCGCGAAGATCGATGCAAACACTGCGAGCATCGGCAGGCTCACCGCGCAAGTCACGAAAAATGGCGAAGCTATAAAGGAAACACTGACTAGAGAGGAATACAAGAAAGACTACAATGAGCTCTTGCGTGAGCTGGACGGGATGATGGTTGTTCTGCTCCGTATAGATCAGGAAAGAGCTGCAACAAATGCGCGGATCGATCGTGTAGAACGCGACGTAGAAAGACTAGCGGGATAGAGACGATAAAGGCAAAGCTGGCATGACGCCTATCAGCCCTCAGAGAGCGCCAAGAAAGGCAGAAGCTTTCACCGCCAAGGACCTGTCTGCCGTAGTATTCTGACAGGCAGGCGCGGAGCACGCAGAGAATAGAACAAAACTCGTTTAGTCCCTAATCCCGCTCTTCTCTGTAGCGACGGGGTTTATCCCCGCCATTCGTGATCCCGTTTCCACCGGCGCAGGCAAGCTACGCCGCTACGGAAACCCCGTTATCCACGCGACGCTCGGCACCTTTCTCTGTAGCGGCGGGGTTTATCCCCGTCGTCCGAGCGCTCGCTTCTTAGCAATCTTGGCGGCTTGAGTGAGTGCAACGAACAGGCGAGAGGAAAGGCTCATTCCTTCCGCCCCCACGCGGGAATGTACTTCTCGGCAGCGCGGAGTTCCTTTCGCAATGCGGCGGCATTCGGCTCGTATTTTCGGAGGAGAGCCCAGAATTGCAGGGAGTGGTTGGGCTGGATTGAGTGGCAGAGCTCGTGTAGGAAGACGTAGCGCACGAGGAGAGGGGGGAGGAAGAGGAGCTTCTGGTTGATGCTGATAGTGCCATTGCTGGAGTAGCTTCCCCAACGCCTGCGTTGGTTTGCTACCCGGGCACGGGTGTAGCGTAGTCCTGTTGCAGCACTGATCTCCTGCAGACGGGGTATGAGGTGCGTGCGGGTCTCACGGTGGAGCCAGCGGAGGAGGGCTGCTTGCACAGCACCTCGATCGTCGATTTTCCCACAAATCTCAAGCCGTGAGTCCCTCAGGGTTGCTGTACACCATGAAGTGGGTGCGGGATGATAGATCACGCGCCACTCTTCTTCAATTGCACGTAGAGTGATTTGCTCCGGCAGCGTCCACGATTGTGCTGCGGTCTTGCTTTGTGCGGCAACGTCTCGTAGGGCCTTCTCGATCCACGATTGCTTCTCCTGCAAGATGCCGGGGATCGCGCTGTGGTCGAATCCGCGTGGCACAACGACGACCAGCCCCTCACCTGCACGCACCCGCAGACGGACGTGTTTGGCACGCGTGCTCTCGCGGATGGAGTAGTGAATCATTTCTCGTACCTCGGGATTAGTAATCAGCTATCAGCCGTCAGCAACTCAGCTTTCAGCCGTCAGCTCTCAGCCGTCAGCTATCAGCTGACAGCTATCAGCTATCAGCCATCAGCAATCGGCTTAAGACAGCTTCTGATTTTGCTTTTAGCTGAAAGCTGATGGCTCATTGCTGCTTTTCGTACTCGACGAGCGCGCCTCGCTCCTTGAGCGTCTCGATTGCGTCGGTGTCTTCTGATCCGGGGGAGAGGTCGAGGGGATTATCGCGGAGGTCGATCTCGGCTCCGTGCCCCAGCCCGGGGTTATCGACGAGTGGCGCGAGGTCGGTGATCTCGTTTCCTGATAGGCTGAGGATCGATAACTCGCTCATCCCTCGAATCGCGTCGATGTCGCGGATCTGGTTCCGATCGAGCCACAGCTTGACGAGCTTTGTCAACCTTGCTATGGGGTGAATATCGGTGATCTCGTTTCCCCACAGGCTCAGGCGTTGGAGATTGCTCAACCCGGAAAGGGCACTGATATCCTCGATCTCGTTGTCGCTCAGCCCAAGCCCCTCGAGTGTGATCAGGTGGGCGAGCGGTGTGACATCCTTGATCTTGTTCCCTCCCAGGCTGAGCTTGACGATTTCACGCAGGTTGGCCAGGGCCGTGATCTCCTCGATTCCGGTATTCGGGAGGCCGAGCCAGTAGAGGTGAATGAGCCCGGCAAGCGGGGCAATATCCCCTATTGGGTTCCCGCCGAGGCCAAGGGTTTGAAGTTCTGTTAATCCGGTGAGGGGGGAGATCTCCGTGATCCGGCTGTCCCACAGCCCGAGCCAGCGAAGGTTGGTCAATCCGGCGAGAGGAGCAATATCGGCAACGCGGTTGAAGTCGAGATCGAGTTTCACGAGATCGGTCAACCCGGCAAGAGATGAGATGTTTTCAATCTCGTTGCTCCGCAGGATAAGGGTCTTCAAGCGGGTCAACCCGGCAAGGGGGCCGAGGTTCTCTATGTAGTTCTCCCCGAGGTCGAGGAGGACGAGGGAAGTGCAGTATTCCAATCCGCTCAAGTTCGAGATTCCCTGGCCGATTGCCGTCAGTTCGGTCAGTCCGGCAAGATCGGAGGAGGTAAGATTGTCCGTCTCTTTCCCGATTGCTTCGCGAACAGCCCTCTCCAGCTGCGAATCTGGGAAGAATACTGGCGAAGCCGAACCGGCAAAACCCAGTATTGTGATCAGAAGGACTGCGGCACAGAACAGTTTGGGCACAGAGGTTTTATTTTGACGTCTCAAGAGCACTGTGGGGTCGGATCTTGATGTGTGAATCTAAACTCAAGATTCGACCCCTCTATAGAAACTTAGCGGATGATGAGTCGGAAGGTGTAGTAGCGGATTTGGCGTGGCATGCAGTCGCTTCCTACTTCCACCGCGAGGACGAACAAGAACGGCCCCTGGTCGAGAACATTGGTGGAAAGAGCCCAGCCATCGTCCGTCCACGTGGCCTCGGAGATCGGAATTATGGCGTCGAACAGGTCGCCGCCCGGTGCGACCGAGAGGGGGCGTGCATGCATGATCGCGTAGGAATCGATTTGCGTCTCGTTGACGATGTTAACCGTATTCGCAGATGGAAGCTGTAGCGAGCAGCGGTCCCAGAGCACGGTCACCACATCGTCTGACGTGTTGTGAAGCCAGAACGGCAGTTTGCTCTCGATTCCATCCTCGGTCAGGGAGTCCTTGAACGAGATACGGATCGTGTCGTCTTCGTAGATACCTTTTTCTGAATACTCCGGATCGAGCATTTCGAGCGTCTTTTGCGGGAGGATGTTGACTTCGATCGTCGTTACCTCTTCTGTCTTTTGAGAATTGAACGCGAGTCCTCCTGCGAGTAATATCCCCAGAATTGCAGCAATAACTCCTATCTTGACAAGGTTGTCATCCACAGTGGTCCACCCCTTTTTTAGGCGCACGCCTAACGTATTGATCGGGCCTATCTTACTCCTGGCAATGGGTAGAACAGGCCTTCGCTGACCATCGCAGAAGGGAAAACGGTCACTATCTTGACATGGACTGAAGGCCGCAGTACTAAACGGAACTTGGTCCGATAGATCCATCGCAGGGACATTTCGTTGTATAATAAGGTTCCTTGTCGTTTCGAGTGGGTAGCTGGAGATACAGTACGGAACAGAGTGCCTCTCGCAAAGACGTGAAACAGTGATGCGTAATAAGTGAAGGGTAATGAGAAAGAGCATTTTCTCGCAGAGACGCAGAGAACAGCAAGAAGAGGGGAAAAGAATAAGAACACGAGGCATGTCTTAGCGATCTTGGCGTCTTGAGTGAGTGCAACGAACGGGCGAGAGAAGAGCGTTCTATCATTTGCGGTCAGGAGCTCGTTACCCACGCCAAACAGCAAAGAGCCTATAATATAAAGATCTGGTGGAGTTGAACGGATTACCAATGTGATTTTCGTTATAGCCAGAGTCGCAAAACGGAGGGAATATGGGCGAGAAACGTTCGATCGAAGCGCAGGATCTTTATCGGTTTAAACTAATCACCGAACCGCAGATCTCCCCGGACGGGACGATTGCTATCTACTCACTCCATTGGGTCGATCGCGAGACGGAGAAGAAACACGCCAACCTGTGGGTCGTGCCAACCCGTGGGGGGCCAACCAATGGGGCGCCGGCCCTTAAGGGGAAGGAGCGTCCGTTTACCACCGGGGACCAATCGGACACGCGCCCCCGCTTCTCTCCCGATGGGAAGGAGATCGCCTTCCTCTCCAATCGGGACGACGAGAAGCAGCCTCAAATCTACCTGATACCAATCGACGGCGGAGAAGCGCGGCGGTTGACCGATCTCAAGGGAACTATCGAATCCTTTGAGTGGTCGCCCGACGGGACTTGCCTTCTGCTTCAGTTCCGCGCCAAGGACACCGAGGAGATCGAGCGTGAGAAAGACGAGAAGAAGAAAGAACTGGGGATCGTCTATCGCCATGTCACCCGCGTTTTCTTCAAGGAGGACGGGACCGGCTACCTTCCCAAGGAACGGTGGCACCTGTGGGTCGTCGATGTTGCAAGCGGAGAGACGCGACAGATCACGAAAGGGGATATCTACGATGAGAGGGACCCTGTTTGGTCTCCCGACGGGGCGAAGATTGCTTTCTGTTCCAATCGCAGCGAGGATCCGGACCTCGATCCCGATACGATCGACCTCTACCTTGTCTCCGCGGAAGGTGGAGAAATAGAGCGGTTGGGAACACCGGTCGGGCCGAAGGCGAAGCCCAGCTTCTCCCCGGACGGAGAGTGGCTCGCCTACTACGGACATGAAGGGAAGGGACAGGGATGGAAGCAGACGCGATTGTGGATTGTTCCGACGAACAAAACGGGCGAGGCGTGTTCCCTCACCGCGGAGTTCGACTTCAACGTTTCGCCGTGGACGATAAACGATATGGGTAGCCTTCCGCAGGTCGCACCGACATGGTCGCAGGACGGTAGAAGGATCTATTTTCAGGTTGCCCACCACGGGAACACTGTCTTGAAGGCGATCTCTACCGAGGGGGAATTAGAGGATGTCATTGCTGGCAAAGGCGTAGTGGGAATCTTCGGCTTCGACCGCGCGCAGGAGAGGCTTCTCTACTTCCACGCGGATATACGCGACCCTGGGCAGGTCTTCCTACGTGAGATGGGAAGCGGCGACTGTCGTGCGCTGACGAACGCCAATGAGGAACTCCTCGCCGATATCGACCTTGGAGAGATCGAGGAGGTATGGTTCAAAGGGGCTGAGGGAAACGACTTGCAGGGCTGGATCATCACGCCGCCGAAGCTCGCTTCGCCGGAGCTCGCTCCGCCGGGATTCGATCCGACTAATAAGTACCCCTCAATCCTGGAGATTCATGGCGGCCCAAGGGTGCAGTATGGTAACTTCTTCATGCACGAGTTCTACTATTTGGCCGCGCAGGGCTACGTCGTCTATTTCTGTAATCCCCGTGGCGGGCAGGGGTATGGCAAGGCTCACTCCAAATCGATCTGGAATAACTGGGGAACGGTCGACTATGAGGATCTGATGGCGTGGGTCGACACCGTGGCGTGTAGGCCGTACATCGATAAGGCCCGCATGGGGGTCACCGGAGGGAGTTACGGAGGCTACATGACCAACTGGATCATCGGCCACACCGACCGTTTCGCTGCCACGGTGACGCAGAGGAGCGTGAGCAACCTCGTCAGCATGTACGGTTCGAGTGACTTCAACTGGGCGTTCCAGGAGGAGTTTGGAGATATCCCCCCGTGGGAGGACCTCGATAACTACTGGCGGCAATCGCCGATGAAGTATATCGGCAACGCGAGGACTCCAACCCTGGTGATCCACAGCGAGCAGGATCTCCGCTGCGCGATCGAACAGGGCGAGCAGGTCTTCGTCGCCTTGAAGAAGCTTGGCATCGACACGGAGATGATCCGCTTCCCCTCGGAGCCGCACGGCCTCTCGCGAGGTGGGCGCACCGATCGGCGTATCGCGCGGTTGGAGCAGATTGCCCGCTGGTTCAATTGCTACCTCAAGTGAGTGATGGGAAGAGGTCGATAGGAGTCCTTGGTCTTGCTGGCAGTCCGCGTTTGGCTGGGAACACGGAGCGACTCCTGGATTCATTCCTGGCAGGTGCAGGGCAGGCTGGGGGCACGGTGGAGAAGGTGAGAACCTCTCGGTTGACCATTGCGGGTTGCGTTGCTTGCGATGGTTGTCGAGAGACCGGTCTTTGCGTGGTGAAGGACGATTTCCAAACGGTTGATGAGAAGCTCGTTGCCTCTGATGTGATCGTGCTTGCTGCCCCGCTCTTCTTCGCGAACCTTCCCGCCCAGGTGAAGTCGCTCGTCGATCGCTCCCAATGCCAGTGGGTGCGGAAGTTTCTTCTTCATGCTCCTCTTCCTGCTACAGCGACCGGTCGCGCGCGACGCCGTGGGGTCTTCCTCTGCGTTGCTGGGTCCGCGCACGAGGAATTCAAGGGGGCGATCCGAACGGTCAAGTACTTCTTCGATGTGTACGAGACCGATTATTGGGGAGAGCTTCTCCTGCGCGGGATCGAGGCTAAGGGGGGTATCGACACGCACCCGGAAGCTCTGCAAGCGGCCTTCAACCTGGGCGTAAAGGCCGTGAGGGGGAAGGGGACGGCGGAACGCGGAACGCGGAACGGGGAAGGCGGCGAGCATGGGGTCTGACGTTGTTTCTTGCGTGGAGGCTGGCATGATTCCTCTTCTGGGGAGGATTGAGCCATGCAAGAAACAAGGTCTGACACCAGGCGCTCGGGGACGCGGAACGGGGAATGCGGGGAAAACTAAAGAGGGGGAGACGCGGGGACGCGGAGACACGGGGGGGGAGAGACGTGGGGACGCTGAGGAGTTGAGAAGCTTCTTTCCGGCCTTGCTCCGCAACCCGCATGGAGAAGCGAGCGCTCGGACGACGAGTTTTTCCGTAGTGGCGTAGCTTGCCTGCGCCAGTGAAAATGGGATCACGACGGCGGGGATAAACCCCGCCGCTACAGAGGACGCCAAGGAATTGAGAGATCGAAAGATTAGGAGGTTCACTCAATCACTCACTCGCTCAATCCTGTTCCACTCTCTCTGTGCTCCGTGTCTTCGCTTCTCGCGTACGCTTTTGTAGTCGGGGGGTAAGTCGGTAAGATAAGGTTCGCTGGGGAGGGTGGAATGGGGAAGTTCGCCACAGTTTTTCACTACCTGGGTATCGTGCTAATCGCCTTTTCTTTCCTGCAGGCGGCTCCCCTCATCATCAGTGCGATCTTCCTCGAAACCGTTACCTTCCCGTTCATGATTTACGCTGTCCCTGCCGCGGTAAGTGCCTTCCTCGGGGGGATCATGACCATGGTCTTCAAGCCGCAGCCCCTCACCGGGGGGATCGCCATGGCGACCGGGACCTTGGGTTGGTTCACCCTTTCCCTGATCGGCGCGGTCCCCTACTGGATGGCGCTCAAGATCACCTACCTCGACGCTCTCTTCGAGACGGTATGCGGGTTCACTACGACCGGGATGACCCTATTCGTGGGTTTGGACGGCCTCCCTCACAGCATCCTCTTCTGGCGTGCCCTAACCCAATGGATCGGGGGATTGGGGATCTTCACCCTCTTCCTCCTCGTGGCGGTACGCAGCGGCCTGCCCCACAATCTTCTCCAGGCGGAGTCGCACAAGGCGGCAGCCAAGCGGTTCTCTCCGGGGCTATTCAGCTCGCTTCGCATCCTATGGACGATCTACGGTGCCCTTACCGCGGCATGTGCCCTCATCCTGTGGGGAGAGGGGCTGGACCCATTCGACGCGGTCGTGCACGCACTGGCGACGGTCTCCACCGGCGGCTTCTCCACGCACGACCTTAGCATCGGATTCTTCGAACAGGAGGGGTTCCGGCACTACGTGGCGATCGAGTACACGATTATCCTGTTCATGTTTTTGGGAGGGACGAGCTTTCTCGTTCATTGGAACCTTATGAGGCGGCGGTGGCAAGGCTTGCGGAAGAACATGGAGCTGCGGCTGTGGATCCTCCTCCTCGTAGGGGCTACCATGCTCGTCTTCCTCCACACGACAGGAGGCTTTCACGATCGCATCCGAACGTCACTGTTTCAGGTGGTCTCCATTGCAACGACGACGGGATTTGCGACGCGCGGCATCGCTGATCCCTTCTTCAGCCCGCTCGCTAAACAGGTTTTCCTCATCCTCATGGTCATCGGAGGTTGCGTCGGGTCGACTGCCGGCGGGGTGAAGGTGTTGCGAATCGGGGTGATGGGTAAGCTCGTCTGGCACCAGCTGAGACTCGTCTCCCGCCCATCGCGGGAGGTCGTCCCGTTCGTCGTTGATGGAGAGTTGATCCGCCCGGAAGAGGTCCAGCGCACAACAGCGATCTTCTTTGCCTGGGCTGGGTTGCTCGCCCTGGGGAGCCTGCTCACGGGGCTCCTCACCGGGTTCTCCCCCCTGGAGTCTCTATCGGGGATCGCCTCGGCGCTGGGGAACGTCGGGCCGACCTACATCAGCCCAAGGGCGTTCATCGCCATTAGCCCGGCGGTCAAAGTCTTCTATATAATAATGATGGTGGGAGGGCGTCTGGAGATCCTCCCGCTCTTACTGATCTTTTCTAGACGGGTGTGGAGGTAGGAGGAGCGATGCGTGTTATAGTAGCGGGAGCCGGGTTAGCGGGACGACGGTTAATCGCCAGGCTGGCGGCGGATCATCATGATGTGACGGCGATCGACCTCAATCGCGAGGTCTGCGAGCTGATCAGTTCGAAGCTGGGGGTCGCCGTTATCTGCGGGAATGCCACCGACATCACCACCCTGGAGGAGTCCGAGATCGGGAAGGCCGAGGTCGCGGTCGCGTTGATGCGACAGAGCGCGGATAACCTGGCCTTCTCCCTGTTGGCGAAGAGCGCTGGGGTCGGACGGATCATCGCTCGCATGGCGAACCCCAAGTACCGCGAGGCGTACGAACAGGCAGGGGTGACGAGCATCATCGACATCACCGGTCTCTTCCTCGATCAGCTTCTCCTGGAGATCGAGCGGCCACAGGTCCACGAGGTGGCGACGTTTGGAGCAGGACAAGGAATCATCCTCCAGGTGACGATCTCTAAAGACTCCCGCGCGGCCGGAAAGACGATTCGTGAGATCACGAGTGAGCGCCGATTCCCACGCGACTGGCTGATCGCGGGGATCTTCCGGGAAAGAGACGGGCAGCTTATCATCCCAACCGGAGCGGAACGTCTATTCCCCTGGGACCAGATCCTCCTCTGCGGAGCGGCAGCAAGGACCAAAGAGGCGGCGGACTACTTCGAGGTCACCCATGGGCTCAGATCGATCATCGGCAGGCGAGCAAAGGCTCCGCTGCCGGATAAGGTCGAGCAACAAGCGCAAAACGAGATCGATTCCGCCCTCGAGAAAGCAGGCAAAACGGACGAAGACTCCCCTGATTAGGAATGTTTCTGCTCTTTGTCGTTTCTAGTGAGTAACTAAAGAGAAAGATGAAGCGCCAAAACTCTCGCAGAGGTATAGAATTGTTTCACCACGAAGGACACGAAGAGCACGAAGGGTTCAGAAGACAAGCGCAACGTCGGAGGCAAGCTCCCGACGCTACCCAAAAGCCTGTTCTTTTGTAGCGTGAGCAGCTTGTCTGCCACGTTGAGCTTTGGACTATGGGCTTCATTTAGACTCACGACTATCTTTTTCCGCTTTTGCACTCGACCGATTGCAGATGTGCACTTGAACCGAATTCCATTCTTCGTGTCCTTCGTGCTCTTCGTGGTGAATTCTCTTCGACCTCCGGTCTTGCTTCGCAACCGGCATCCGTCCCGTGCAAACCGAAATTAGAAGCCACTACCCACTCGAAACGACAAGGAACCCTTTTCTTATTTGGCGCTTCCGGGTTTAGTGTGGGCGGGGGAAGGCTGAGGTGATATTCTTTGAGGCATGCGAGACAAAGAGTTGTATGCTCAGATTCTTGGGATTAGGTATCCGTGGATTGTTGGAGAGGTGGAGTTACATCTTCAGGAGGGTGAAGTGATTGTGCATCTGGAACTTGCTCCTGATTACACGCTGACTTGTCCTCTCTGTGGCAAAGCTAGTCCTGGTTACGACACGCGGCGACGTCGCTGGCGTCATCTGGACACGTGTCAGTATCGCACGGTATTGGTGGCCGACGTACCGCGAGTAGAGTGCGAAGAGCATGGTGTACACCAGATTGATGTGCCCTGGTCAGAGCGTGGTGCTCGCTTCACTGCGCTGTTTGAAGCGCTAGCGATCGACTGGATGAAGGAAGCGAGTCTGGCGGCCGTGCGCCGATTGTTGGGGATTAGCTGGGATGAAGCTGCTGGGATCCAGGAGCGAGCCGTGCATCGTGGCCTTGAGCGTCGGGGAGCAGTTTCTCCCAAGCGGATCGGTGTGGATGAGACGTCGTTTCAAAAGGGACACGAATACGTAACAGTGGTTTCGGACCAAGAGAGCGCCAACGTGCTGTATGTAGCAGATGATCGCAAACAAGGAAGTCTGGACGGATTCTACAGCGATTTAAGTAAGGAGCAGCGTGGTGAGATTGAATCGGTGAGCATGGACATGTGGGCTCCCTACATTGCCTCGACGCAAGCATACGTGCCCGGAGCTGAGGAGAAGATTGCCTTTGACAAGTTCCATGTAGCCAAGCACCTAGGCGAGGCAGTGGACAAAGTACGGCGGCGTGAGCACAAGGCGCTGGCTGAGCAGGGTTGTGATGCCTTAAAGGGGACGCGATATCTCTGGTTACGCAACGCAGAGAAGCTCAGTCCTCAACGCTGGGCAGACTTGAAGGTGCTTCGACGGCGAACGTTGAAGACTGCCGAGGCCTGGGCAGTGAAGGAAATGGCGATGTCACTCTGGGGATACAAGACACGAACCTGGGCTCGCAAGGCGTGGAAGCAGTGTCTCCAGTGGGCAAAGATGACAGATCTTGGGCCGGTGATCTCTGTGGCGGGAATGCTGGAGCGACATCTAGAAGGCATCTTGAATGCGGTTGTGTTGCAAGCGACGAACGCATTGGCTGAGGGGATCAACTCTCGCATCCAGCGGATCAAGCGGATGGCGTGTGGGTTTCGGAACAGGGAACGTTTTCGTCAGGCAATCCTGTTTCACCTGGGCGGGCTGGACCTCTACCCGGCATCCCTCAAGCGATCATGAAGACCCATCGCCCACACAAAACCCGGAAGAGCCTCTTATTTCTAGCGCAGGGCTTCAGACTCTTTTCCTCTCCTGGATTCCTGGTTTCCTTAGAGCAAAACCGCAAGCAAGCTTGACTCTCAAGTTACCCGCTCAAGAACAATCAGGACCCCCGATTCGTAACCTTATTTGCTGATTCTCTCCTGTGCAGGCTCATTCTCGATCGTCACCTGTGTGAAGACGAGATGTAGTGCGAGAGCGTACGGAGGGTCATTCTCCGGGTCTGGAACCTCGGAGTGGAGGATCAGGGTGAACTCAATCTTTTCCGGATCGGAAAATCCTGTCTTGTTGCGCAAAAGAGGGCTATACACGAGCCCGCTCTGGCGGATTGCCCCATCGTCCCGGCGCAGTGCCCATGCCGCCGCCCACTCCCCAGACAGGTTGGAGTAACGAATCTTGTCGTTCACGTAGAGGTTGAACCTGCTCCAGCCGGCGAGTATGGCGAGCGTGCACGGGAGCTCGGGTCCGCCGTTTCCCGTGTCGCCGTATATGGGGATCCCTTCCTCTACGCGGTTCGACCGATCGATGCGCGAAACGAGTCGGAACGCTCCGCTCAACTCCTCGGACGAGGAGATCTGTAAAGAATTGCTCTCTTCGGTCGTCTCCAGCGAAACTATGAGCCTTCCTTCGCCCTGTGGGAGGTTAAAACGGAGGTCGAGCGAACCTTTGAGGGGGCGCACTCCATCTCCGGTGTAGGTGTAATTGTCTCCGTATCCCCCGATGATGAGGGGCTGATCTGCATGAACGACCCAGGTTGGGCCCTGGTCTTCCCCCGTTCCAAGGAGGAACCAGCCGACCAGAGCGATTACTCCGATAACCAGTAAGATTTTTTCGATCATCCGCCTCGTCTCCCAGTGCAGGGGTTATCTTGCACATCGAGGCGGGTGCCTTTCAACCCCATGGTGTTAAGCTTCCCCACAGCAACCCTTTACCCCTTAATCCTTGTATGTTTATGCTCTTTGTCATTTCGAGTGGGTAACGCCTCCTAACTTTCAATCCCCTCAGTGTAGCCAACCGCTCAAGGGGGGGTCCGTGTAGGCCAAGCTTGATTTCAGATTGACCACTTGAAACGCGGTCCTTTTAATCTCTTAGGAAGCCAGGAGATCAGGAAAGAGGATGAGATGGCGGTTCACCATGAAGCCAGAGGAGACGCGTCTCGAGGAAACGCGTGTCTTTCTTGTTTCCAACTCAAGAATTCTGGCTCTTTTCCTGGATTCCTGGTTTCCTTAGAGCAAGAACGCAGGCAAGCTTAACTCTCAGTTACCCACTCAAAATAGTGAGGGACCTATCTTTAGGATGTGAGGAGTTGCTTTCACTGAATCGTTAAGGAAAGACGACTGAATCATCTGGGAGATAAAGAAACTTTTATGTACGTACCCGATAACCACTAAGAACCTCGGCGTGCACCTTCAAGATTGCCTGTTCTAAGAACTTGAAGTTCTTTAGGACAGCAACAGTTCTTCTACATTTCGTACTTGTGTACAGGGCTAGAATTATCCGCACAGAGCCTCTGAGGAAGGTTCTCCATTACGTAGGACGAGAGAGCGATGTTCAGCTCGTCCACAACAGAGCGGCTGTTTGCATTAGCGAGGATTGCCAATCCTGCGAGGAGGTTCCTGTCGATCACTTCGTCATTGCATAGCGCCCACTGCTGCTTCATCTTTGACGCTCCTCTTCTGTCTGTAAGCAAGCGAGCTGGGCAACATCTTTGATCTGCGCGTGGAAAACCTTCTCTGGGATGAGATATTTCGCGCTGGCACCCAGCCCGAGAACCAATGTACAGTGATTCGGAAGGAGAATCAAGAGGTGCGAAACAGGGTTCGTCGGGACTCGTCGAGTTGAGCTAGTAGCGATATATAGGAGGTTTGCTGCTGGCGGCTCTGCCAATCCAAACGCGGTAATACGCACACCATGCCCTCTCCAGCGAGTGAGGGAACTTCATCACCTCTGAGGAAAGGAAACGAGGATGTTGGTTCTCTGACGGCTTTTGTAGAGGCGTAAAGCATCTTCTGTGTTACTGAATAAGAGGAATAATCAATAAGAGCTCCCGGATGTGATATCCTTTGGTGGCATAGGCGCTGGTTCACCTCGCAGCTCTAACGGAGGACTACTTTGGCACTCCTTCCCAGTCCTTGAGGAAACGCTCGATCCCCACGTCGGTGAGCGGGTGGTTGAAGAGTTTCTTCAAGATCGCGTAGGGGACGGTGGCGATCTCTGCGCCGAGGAGGGCGGCATCGAGCACGTGCTGCGGATGCCGCACGCTCGCTACGATCACCTCGGTCGAGCAACCATAGACCGTGAAGATGTCGAGGATCTGCGAGACAAGATCCATCCCGTCTCCGCCGATGTCGTCGATCCGGCCGACAAAGGGAGAGACGAAGCTCGCCCCGCACTTTGCCGCGAGGAGTGCCTGATTCGCCGAGAAGACGAGGGTGACGTTGGTGCGGATCCCATCTTGGGTGAGAGCCTTGACAGCCTTCATCCCCTCCTCGGTCATTGGGATCTTGATGACGACGTTCTCGTGGATCTTCGCGAGGTCGCGCCCTTGTTCGATCATCTTATCTGCGTCGAGCGCTGTCGCCTCGGCGCTCACCGGGCCGTTCACGATCTCGCAGATCTCTCGAACGACCTCCTTGAACGGCCGCTTCTCCTTGGCGACGAGCGATGGGTTTGTCGTCACCCCGTCGATGAGCCAGGCCAATTCGCGAATCTCAGAGATGTTCGCCGTGTCGATGTAAAGATTCATCTTTCCTCCTTGTGTGCTGTTCCAGTGAATCTTTTCGTTGCTTAGTTTCAAGCTCAATCACTGAATTCACCGCAGAGAGAAATTGAATGATCGGGAGATTGAGATGTTAAATCACTCAATCTCTCACTCGTTAAATCACTCAATCCCTTGCTCCCCCTCCCCGTGTCTCCGCGTCCTCCCTCTCTGTCTTCATCCGTGCCGCAGGGATCTCACAAGAGCCAAGTTTATCTTGTCGGCATCGGGGTTTCCATCGATCTCCTTCGGGGTCTCCAGGATGAACGGAAGGTCGCGCAACGCAGGATGGTTAACGATCAGGGAGAAGGCCTCCTCTCCGATCTCTCCTGCGCCGATGTGGTTGTGGCGATCGCGACGGGACCCGAGGGGAAACTTGGAGTCGTTCAGGTGGATGAGGCACAAGCGGTCGAGCCCGATCTCGCGATCGAACTCTTCCAGCGTCTCTGCGAGGCCATCCGGTGTGCGTAGCTCGTAGCCGGCGGCGAAGGCGTGACAGGTGTCGAAGCAGATACCGATGTGGCTTGCGTCAGAAAGGCCGTCGATGATCGCTCCCAGTTCAGAGAAGGTCGTTCCCATCGTCGTTCCGGCTCCAGCGGTATCTTCGAGGAGCACGTGCACGTGTGGGTACCTGCGGACGGAATCAGAGGAAAGGACGCGGTCGAGAGCGGTGGTGATACGGGAAATCCCCGCGTCGATCCCACTCCCCTTATGCGCGCCGAGGTGGGTGACAAGTCGATCGATCCCCAACAGTCCCGCCCGCCTGATCTCCTCCTCCAGCGAGGCGATCGAGCGCTCGAAGAGCGCCTCATCCGGGCTTGCCAGGTTCAACAGGTACATCGTATGGATGACTACGTACTCTACAGGTGATTCCGAGAAGTGTTGGCGGAACGAGGCGGCCGTCTCAGAGGTGATTTCCTTCATCCGCCACGAGGAGGCGTTGTGGGAGAAGATCTGAAGGGCATTAATGCCGAGATTCTCCGCCGCAGCGAGCGCGCCGGTGAACCCCTTCCCGATCGATAGGTGACAGCCAAGAAGCATCGTTTCCTCCTACCCTTATAGCAGATCCAGATTATCGGAGAGATGAAGGGATGAGGCAACCCCCCTGGTGAGTAGGAGTATGGGAATGAGACTGCTCTTATGGCGCCTAACTCGTGCTTGCTACGGCCTTGCCGGCGTCGATCAGGCCGGCTCCGAACTGGCGATCATTCCCGCTGCTGCCTAGATCTACACTCGTCCGTTCGAGGAGGGCGATCGCCTGACTGAGCGTGATCCCAGGGTGGGAGGAGAGAATGAGGGCGAGGGTTCCGCTGACGTGTGGGGCGGCGAATGATGTTCCCGAACTTGTCCCGGCGACGCCTCCAGGGAAGAGGGACGTGATCTTTTCACCCGGGGCGGTGACTGTAACCTCAGAGCCGTAATTACTGAAGTTTGCGAGGTGGTCCTCCCGGTCGGTCGCGGTGACAGCGAGAACGGATGAATACTTCGCCGGGTAGCACACCTGTGACTTACCGTCGTTCCCTGCGATCCCGACGACAACCACACCGTGCTGCCTTGCCCGTTGCATAGCTTGTTCGAGGATGAGGGGTGGTTTGCCGTTTGCGTACACACTCAGGTTTATGATATCGGCACCGTTGTCGACGGCGTAGTCGATTGCCGCGACGAATTGCTTCCAGTCCGACCCGTAGAAGAGGTTCCGCGAGTCGAGGAAGCGGAGGTCCATGATGCGGATTCCGGGAGCGACGCTGGCGATGATCCCGGCGACGAACGTCCCGTGCCAGTGGATCTTTGACCCGATTAAGGAGCTTGCGTCCTCATCGCGGAAGTCCCATCCATTGATGTCGTCGATGTAGCCGTTACGATCGTCGTCGATTCCGTTACCCGCGATCTCACCGGGGTTTGTCCAGGTCTTCCCGGCGAGTTGGGGAACGGTCGTGTCGATTCCAGAGTCGATCACTGCCACCACGATGTCTTGCGAGCCGGTCGTTCGCTCCCAAGCCTGTGGGGCCTCGATCCGCTCAACCCCCCAGGAGAGTGAGCCAAGATCGTTCGAGGGAGTGGCATTGCTCTCTCCCCCTCCACCGGCGATGCGAGGTCCACTCATCCCCACAAGGGAGAGCAAAAGAACGGTGATTCCGAACAGCAGCCAACGGTTCTTACGGTTCATCTTCGGCGGCCCGGCTGCCCACTTGGGGCCCGTGGCTTTGCGTCGCCTCCTTGCGAAGGGTTTGCCCTTATCGGGTTGTTGCTACTTTCCAAACTTAGAAAGTAGTTGTATCCATCACTTCAATTATACCTCTCTTAGGACGACGATAGACGTGGTCGCAGGGGGACATCCGTCTTTTCTCTCAATAGGTCATGTGCAGGGGTTTGATGGACGACCGCTTCGGTGGTACCGTTTCCTTCTAAGAACGGGAGGATGAAGGTCTATGAGATACGACGTGGCAGTGATCGGTGGAGGTCCGGGTGGGTACGTCGCTGCCATCCGGATGGGGCAACTCGGATTGAAGGTCGCCCTGATCGAGGAGGGTGAACTCGGCGGGGTCTGCTTGAACCGTGGGTGTATTCCTACCAAGGCGCTCTACTCGGCGACCAAGCTTCTGGAGCGGGCGGAGGATGCGCAGGCGATGGGGATCTCATTTCCCATGCCTGACCTCGATTTATCTGTGCTTGCCGCGTGGAAGGACGGGGTGGTTACGCGTCTGGTGAATGGAATCGCCACGCTCCTCAAGGCAAACAAGGTGACGGTCGTCTCCGCTCGCGGCACCATTGCGGGCCAGGGGAAGGTCGATCTCTCTACAGGTGAGACCGTTGAGGCCGAGCGAATCGTTCTTGCCACTGGATCATCCCCGATCGAGATCTCTGGGTTCAGCTTTGCTAACCCTTGCGTCTGGTCCTCGGACGATGCCCTGGCGCTCACCGAGATTCCAGAACGGCTTGTCGTGATCGGTGGGGGAGTGATCGGCCTGGAGATTGCCACGATCTACAACCGCTTGGGGAGCGCGGTGACAATCCTTGAGATGATGCCCGAGATCCTACCCGGGATAGATCTCGATCGCCGCACTATTGCCACGTTGAAGCGCGCGCTCAAAGCGCAAGGGATCATTATTCATGTGAACACCGCCGCTAAATCTATCGAGGAAACCCCGGAGGGGCCAGTAGTGCAGATCGCGGACGGCGACGCCGTTGCGGCGGATAGAATCCTCCTTGCCGTTGGCCGTCGACCGAATTCAGCGGATATCGGTCTGGAGACCGTGGAGATCGAGCCAGACCGACGTGGGTTCATCCCGGTCGATGAGAAGTTGCAGACGAGCGCTCCCGGCGTGTACGCAATCGGCGACCTCGTCCTTGGGCCAATGCTCGCGCATAAGGCCTCCCACGAGGGGATCCTGGTAGCGGAGGCGCAACGTCGGACACAAGGTCCGACGCTACAAGTGTCGGAGACAAGGTCCGACGTTACAGAGTGGGTCATCCCGCAGGCGATCTTCACCGACCCTGAGATCGCTTCGGTCGGTCTGTCCGAGAAGAAGGCGAAGGAAGAAGGGTACGACATTATTGTCGGCCGCTTCCCGTACGCTGCTCTCGGGAAGGCTCAAGGGATGAGGGAGACCGAAGGGTTCTTCCAGGTCATTGCCGATGCCAAGAGCGAGCGTCTCCTTGGGGCACAGATCATCGGAGCGGAGGCATCAGCATTGATTGCAGAGGCTGCGTTGGCTGTGCAGAACAAACTTGCGCTCTCAGCGATCGCCGACGGCATCCATGCCCATCCGACCCTGCCCGAAGGGCTGAAGGAAGCGGCAGAGGCCGCCCTCGGCCGGGCGATCCACGCGGTCAACCGGTGACAGGAGATAGGATTACGGATTAACGGGGTAGGGATTAAGGGTTCCTGATCGTGTCGAGTGGGTAGATGTAGACACAACGGAACCAGTGGAACTCGCAAAAACGTGAAGCAGTAGCGGGTAATGAGTGACAAGAAAGGGCAAGAGCATTCTCTCGCAAAGCCGCAGAGAACGCCAAGGAAGGCGAATAGCGTTGATTGTATGTAGCGTCGGAGCTTGCCTCCGACGTTAGCCTGTACGTGCAGGCAGCCTCACCCTTGCCGCTGGGGTTTGTCGGAGCGGTTTGACAACGTTGCACACAAGCCATGCATGGCAAGGTACAAGAGGCGCGCCTCAACGCTCGTAAAGCTATGGCGTTGGCTTACGCCTTGGCGAGCTTGGTGTCGCGACACCTTGGCGTCTTGAGTGAGTGTAACGAACGGGCGAGAGGCCAGCCTTCTATCATTTGTGGTCACAGGGTTGTTACCCACTCAAAACGACAAGGAACCAGAAAGTTAGAAAAGAATCTTGATTTCTTCCACAGCTGCACGGTAAGATTGGCTGGAGGTGAAATGCCATGAAGAAGAAACTCGGTACTACCCTGGAAGAGGGAGTCATCACCGAGCTAAAGGTCCTGGCGGCCAAGGAGGACAAGAAGCTCTCCTGGCTCATCGAGGAGGCCATACGTCAGTATCTTAAGCGGAAACAAGGAGGGGTAGTGCGCAAGACTGAAGGTGCATTGAAGACTTCGCCCCGGGTTGTCCAAGCTATCCTGGAGGAGGAGGAGTTCCATGCCGCCTGAAGAGAAGGCACTCCCACTTCCGGAGTTACCCGCTGGGCAGACAGTCTTTATCGACGCCAATGTTTTCATCTACCACTTCACCGGTCTCTCGCAGGAGTGCTCGAGCTTTCTGGAGCGTTGCGAACGAGGAGAGCTTTGGGGCGTCACCGCAGTACACATCTCGTTGGAAGTCCTGCATTGGCTGATGATGATCGAGGCGGTGACTAAGGAGTTGGTGACGTCGGGGAACGTAGCAAAAAAACTTCGGAAGAGACCCAATGTGGTGAAACAGCTCGCCGATTATCAGACCCAGACCGAGGCCATCTTAGAAATGGGTATCGAAGTGGTAGGACTAACCTCAGATTCCCTGAAGATCAGCTATCCTTATCGCCGACGGGACGGTCTTTTGGTCAACGACTCTCTGACAGCGGCCGTGATGGAGGCGGAAGGAATCTTGTATTTAGCCACTGCCGATCCCGATTTCACCCGGGTGGAGGGACTTCGGATCTATCGTCCCATGGACCTTACTGAAAGGTGAGACCACCAGCTCCCTTCTCGATGGGCAGGCATAATCCCCGTGTCTCAGTATCATCGCGTCTCCCCCCTTGCCTCTACAAGTGAAAACCGCTGTTATGTAACGGGTCAGTCAGCTCCAACTTCCGAGGGCGAAGCCGTTTCGACAGCTTCCTTTGCGGTGTGGTTCTCCTCAATATGGAGGATCGCCGGGATGAAGAACGCCGAGATGCCGACGGCTACACAGAGGATGCCTGCGACCACGAACCATACCTGGATGCCGAACCGATCGCTCACCGGGCCGGCGATTGCGAGCCCCAGTGGTGCGGAGATCGAGGTGAGGCTTCCGAGGAGGGAGAAGACCCGGCCCTGCATCTCCGGGGCGACCGTGCTCTGAAAGATTGCCATGATCGGACCATCGGTCATCGGGATCATAAACCCCATGAGGAACATACTCCCCAAGGCGATGACGAAGAGGTGCCCTGGCGTGAGGCCGAGAACGAGAATTCCTACACCCACGCCGATGAGTCCCAGGAGGAGGGTGTAGACCTTTCGTTTGAACCCGCCCCATGCGCTCAAGATAAGCCCGCCGAGTAGTATCCCTACCCCGATCACCGATTCCAGCAGGCTCAACTGGGCGGCGCCGCCTCCGAAGTGTTTGCGCACCAAGAGGGGGAGGAGGGAGAAGGCCGGGGTCAACGCCACCTTAAAGATCAGTGCTCCACCGATCAAGGCCATCGCTCCTGACCACCCCCACAGGTAGCGGAAGCCCTCACGCATATCGACCCAGATCGATGCCTTCTTCGGTCCATTCGCCTGCGATCGTACTGGCTGCGGAATAGCTATAAACAAGAGCGGTACTACGGCGAAGAGTGCCGTTCCCACATCGACCAGCATCACCCCGTGCAGCGGGATAAGAGCAAGGAGCAGTGCCCCGAGCGGTGGTCCCACGATCGTCAACAGGCCGTTCATCGTCTGGTATCCCCGCTATCCGGGTCAGGTGTCTCTCGGGGACCATCAGCGTGGTCGAGGCGGCCATTGCCGGCCAATGGAAGACGCCCCCCAGCGAGCGGGCTAGCATCACGATGTACACGTGCCAGACCTGCATCGATCCGCTCCAGAAGAGGTAGGCGAGCCAGAGCGAGACCAGGGCGATGAAGCTGTCGGCGATCAGCATCACCAGCCGCCTGTTCCACCGATCGACGTAGGCCCCAGCGAGTGGTCCGAGCAGGATCTGTGGGATCAATGCCACTGTTGTCGCTGTTGCGAGGACGGTCGCCGATCCGGTTGTCATCGTCAGCCACCAGACGAGTGCGAACTGCGCCGCGCTGCTGCCGACAAGCGAGAGCTGCTGGCCGGTCCAGATCGTGAAGAATCGCCTCTTCCACTCTGTATGCGGTTTTATCATCTCTTCATTCCATCCTCAATAATCAACGCCTTGCCTCAGGTAGGTATCTGCTGAGGGCCGATCGGCTCATTTGGATAGAGCTATTAGCTATCAGGACAACCGGAGCATTTGCAACGGTTTGTGGCTGATCGCTGATGGCTGAAAGCTGACGACTTCTTTTCTAGACCTTCGTCTGTTTCTCCACCACCGCGTCGGGATGGATCTTGAGCGATTCGGAGTATTCGACCAGGCCAATGTGACAGCCAGGACCGATCTCGATCTTCTTGCCGCGCACCACCTCGGCGGTGGTATCCTCGATGGTGATCTCGTCCCCTTCAATCTGGGTGGTGTGCAGTTCCGCTGTTCCGCCACCGGTAAAGAGCTTGATCAGCCCGTCGAGGAGGATTCCCTTCTCCTTCCATCCGCCGCGATGGACCTCGATCCGTTCTCCCCCGATCTCTCGTGCCTGGCAGCGGCCGCCGAGACGGATCTCGATCCGGTCGGCCGAGAGGAGTCCTTCGATCTTGAACCCGCCACTTGTCTTGAAGATCTCGGCCTCGACATCCCCTCCAACGCGCAGATCCCCGCTCACCTTGATATACTCTGAGGAGATGCTTTGCGCGGCCTTGAACGTCCCCGAGCACTTCAGTTCCTTTGCTTCGATGTGTCCGTCCACGCGTGCGCTTCCGCTGACCCGCATCTCGTCGGCAATGAGATCCCCAGCGAAGACAGCACTCCCAGAGGCCACGATCTTCTCCGCTTCGGTTCGACCATGGACCTTCCCCGCTCCCGAGATCCTCAGTTCCTCTGTGGTGATATCGCTTGTGATCTTTCCCGCTCCGGAGATCGAAACCCTATCATAGGTCCCGCCACCGATCGTCCCCGCTCCGGAGATACTTGCGGAATGCTTTTTATCGCTCATCGATCCTCCTCCATCCGCTCTTGTGCTTCCTCTACGTGCTCCTGTGCTCTCTCAACCCGTTCTTGAGCCTTCTCCAGTCGCTTCTGCGCTTTCTCCGCCTGTTTTTGCTCCTCCTTGGCTGAGCAGCCCTTCTCCTTGGCGAGATCGAGCTTGATCCGTTCGAGGATCGTGTGCAGTTCGAGCGACTGCGCAACCTCGATATCCGGGTCGAAGATCGCCCCCTCATTGGCGATGGTGACGAGACTGATCTCGGCGGAGATTCCTACGGCTGAGAGGCGCTTTCGCAGGATGTACAAGGAGAGTTTCTCCTCGCGTATCCGATCGATCAGTCCCTTGGCCAGAGCCTTGTCGAGGGTGCGCTTGGTAAGATCGATCTCTTCCTTCCGCGCCGTTCCTTTCAGCTGTCGCAACACCCCGATGCAGAGCGTCTCGTTGAGCGAGAGGGCGCTTCGCTTATCCCCTTCTAGGTGACACATCTGGATTACCTGCTCGTCCAACCACCCCATTTTGCGCAGTTTGGAGAAGGCGACTTCCAGCTTCTCGTTCACTTGTTCGGTGATCAGATCGGCCAGGTCGTCGAGGGGGTGATCATCCTTCATCGAAACGATCCTCTCGATCCGCGCGATGATCTTCTCCTGCGGGAAGAACGTCTCCTGCCCGGTGAACGTCGAGCGGCGAATGAACCAGGTCTCCGGAATCAACCCCTTTCGTTTCCAGCGGTAGAGCTGTCCATAGGAGATCCCCATCTTCTCGAGGACCTCCTTCTTCGAGAGCAGCTTCTCTTCGTCCATCATCCGCCTCCGTACTCGTTAAAACAACACACTGTTATGCGCAACTGTTGCAGGTCGATTTACTTGCGGAATAAGAGGAGAGTGCAATGGGGCGGCGATCCTCCCGTTTCCGAAGCCAAGCAAAGCGGAATCTCCTGCTTCTCTCTGCCTTTTCAAGAAGCTCTTTGTGTTTCATCTGCGCCAGCTTTTCCAGTTCGTAGGTCGATTGATGCATTCTTGCCACCTCCCAAGTGGGCTGTTATATAGGCAGTATAACATAACACTGTTACGATGTCAAGTCCCGAGAGGTATTCCCTCTCTTTTTATCGACCCATTCCCGCTTTCCTTACTCTCCTTCTACCCCTACCCAACGACGTTTACCTGGTCGACCGCGATTGCTGGAGTATGCAGTGTCCCATGGGTCCAACCCGCTGCGTTACTAAGGGCGATCAGGTGATCCTTAAGCAGGGCGTACGTGTTCCCTGCGATCATCGTGTTCTTCACGCGGCCGACGATCTTCCCGCGTTCGATCTTGAACGCCACTGCCACGTTGTTCGAGAACTCCCCTGTGTTGATGTTCCCCTGTCCCAGTCCGAGGACACTCTCCACGAGTAGTCCCTCCTCGATTCCATTGATGATCTCGTTCTCATCCTTATCTCCCACGGAAACGAGGACGTTCCCTACTCCGATACTTGGCGGGGTGCGGAATCCGCCGCTTCCGAACAGGCCACCCTTGTACCCGTTTCCGGTCGGCGTGGCTTCGGCGAGGGCAGCGGTCCTAAGATCATAGAGAAAACCGTTGATAACGCCGTCTGACACAAGAGGGGTGCGTTTGGTAGGTGTTCCCTCGTCGTCGAACCCACTGCTCCGCGGTCCGTGGGGGAGGGTCCCGTCGTCCGTGAGTGAGAAACGGGGATCGAACACCTTCTCTCCGACCCGATCCTTCAACGGAGATATCCCCATGTGGACCGATTTTCCGTTGAACCCGACCAGGAGAGAGAGGAGGAGCGCGATTGCTCCGTCCGGGGTGAAGACGACTGGGAGTTTCTTCGAAGGCGCAGGAACGATCTTCTCCCCGTATCCGAGGTAACGGATAAGGCGGTCGACGAGCACATCGACAGAGAGATCCTTTTGGAAGCGCGCGTCATCCCCGGCGAAGAGGAGGAAGATGTCTCCCTTGCGTGTCTTCCCTGCCTCCACCCATAGTGAGAAGCGCGTTCGTTCCTCATCCACCTCGCACCCGGCGGTGTTGCGAATTTCTACCGTCTCTATGGCCTTGGCGATGGTGAGGTTAACATCCGCTTCCGGCTCGGCATCGTGTAGCTTGGTTATCACTCCCTCCCCGATCGCTATCATCTCTTCCTCGGAGAGATCGGTGATAGCTCGGTCGTGCACCTTGGGGTGAGTCGGATCTGCTGCCATCGGGAAGCTGAAAACGGTCTCTTCGCCGAAGGCGGCGGAGGCGATCGCTGCGGCGACCAACTCCGAAGGATCCTTCATATCGGTGGTGGTGGCGAACCCGAGGCGGCCGCCATCGATCACGCGCAATGCCATCCCTTCGATAGCTTTGTTCTTGATCGATTCGAGCTTTCCAGAGTGAAACGCGACTGGAACGGTGCTGGTCTTCAGGTGATAGACCTCTGCTTGATCGACCTTCTCTTTCAGCGTTTTGAGCAAGCCCTCCATTACTTCCCTCCTATCGTTACGTTCTGGATTCGGATGTGGGGCGAGCCGTCCGTGACAGGAAGAGGGAACTGCCCCCCCTTGCCGCAACCGCCGGATCCCCCGTGAATCTGCTGATCGTTTCCGATCATGTCGATCGAGCGGAGCGTCTCGAAGAGGTTCCCGGTCAGGACTACGTCCTTCAGCATTCCTCCCACCTCTCCGTTTCGGATTTCGTAGGCGTAGGCAGCGGAGAAGGTGAACTGCTCGAAGACGGTCTGTCCGCCGTAGGCCTTTATCGCGTAGATTCCGCGATCGATCCCGGAGAGCATCTCATCGAAAGCGTGATCTCCGTTCTCGATGTAGGTGTTTGTCATGCGGACGATCGGTTCGTGCTCGTAGGATATGGCACGAGCGTTTCCGGTTGGAGCGACCCTCATCTTCTTTGCAGTCTCCCGCGAGTGAAGGAGGCTTGTCAGGATGCCCTTGGTGATCAGGTGCGTCTTCGCGCGCGCGACCCCTTCATCGTCGTACGGGATGTTCCCGCGCAGGCCGGGCATGTACCCGTCATCGACCACGTTCAGCATCTCACCCCCAAACCTGGTGCCGAGGGTCATGATCTTGCTCAATCGCTCGTTCTTGAACAGGAAGTCGGCCTCGCAAAAGTGGCCGAACGCCTCGTGGATGAAGACCCCGGCGAGGTAGGGGTCGAGGATGGTCGTGTACTGTCCACCATCGACTGGCTTTGCGCTGAGGAGATCGATCGCCCGTTGTGCGACACTGCGGGCCTCTTCTTCACGTCGGAGCACGAGGTCGAACCCGCTTGCCTCCCCGATCGACTCGAACCCCTGCTGGATGTTCGCTCCCCCGTCGCTGGCGACCGCGACGAGGAGGAGGGTGATATCCGGGATCTCCTGCGTGAGAAACGTCCCCTCGGAATTGGCAAAGGTCACCTCGCGGAAGGAATCGGTGTAGCGAACCTGCGAAGAGGCGATCCTCTTGTCGTGAGAGAGGATGATCCTATTGTAGGTTTCGGCGAGTTCCTTCTTCTCTTTGAGAGGGATGGAGCGAAAATCGTTTTTCAGATCGGCGCGGACCGTCTCCTGCACGGACGGAACCTCGGCGAGTTCAACTGGCGCGTCGCTGTGTGCGGCGACG
This sequence comes from uncultured bacterium, assembly GCA_965370555.1. Classification (GTDB taxonomy): domain Bacteria; phylum Bipolaricaulota; class Bipolaricaulia; order UBA7950; family UBA9294; genus JAJOKK01. The sequence continues at coordinate 44,008 of CBDUVB010000007.1, read as the reverse complement.
AGACTTGCCGCGCGTGTCGCCTCACTCACCTTATCCGATAACTGAGAAATATTGTTGAAGACAGCGATTCCCCACCCTCCATCCTTCAATGCTCGGACGATACCACCAACCTCGCTCGACGACTCCAGGTTCTCCAGTTTGTCCTTTTGGAAGAGGACCTGGCTGCGAAGCGCCCGTTCGAGCCGGATTTCGGTGTAGTCGGCGCTGCTCTTTGCAATGGCCTGTTTGATGTTTTGCTCCACGTTTGCTGACCTCCTTATAGCGATTCACCCAGCTTAACATCACACTGTTACGTTTTCAAACCCTCGATTCCATCGCTCCTTTAGCGATTGGCGATAGCTGATGATCTACTGCTATAATGCTCTCTTGAATGGAGGAGGAAGGATGAATGACGTATTGAAGGCGATCCAGGCGCGGCGTTCCGTCCGCCGTTATACGGACGCCCCGGTCTCGCGCGAGCAGATCGAAGCGATCCTGGAGGCCGGCCGTTTCGCCCCGTCAGGGAAGAACACGCAGCCGTGGCGGTTCGTGATTATCGAGAGCGAATCCAAGCGCAGCGAGCTCGCAACGCTCTTCCCTCAGCAGGGATTGGTGGCCGCGACCCCGGTTACCCTCGCCGTTTTACTTGATAAAGAGGCAGGTTACGATGAACTGAAGGACGTGCAGGGGATCGGGGCGGCGATCGAGAATATCCTGTTGGCTATTCACTCCCTCGGTCTGGGTGCGTGCTGGATGGGAAGGGCGTGTGACAAGGAGATCGAACGATTCCTCGGAGCAAGAGAAGGTGAGGAGCTAATGGCGATCATCCCCATCGGCCATCCAGCGGAGGTGTCAACACCGACGCCTCGACTTTCCCTTTCGGAGATCGCTCGGTTCATCTGATGCCACAAAGAACAGGCAGCGTATCTTTCCGTAAAGGGATGGAGGCGGAAGAGCGATGATCCTCTTTGCCTGGATCGTACGCATGCTTCTGTTTCTCCTCTTGTTGCCGTTCCTCTTGCCGTTAGGGATTATCTTCACAGCGATCTTCGTCTCTCCGTTATCGTTCGCTCTATTTGTGTTGGCGCTTGCTCTCCTTGTCCTGGGGGGCGTGCTGGGGGTTGCTCTTGGTGTCATTGGGAACCTGGTCGATCTGTTGATCGTGCTCGGGTTGATCGGCCTTCTGTGGAAGTGGCCGCGGGGAATCGAGGGACGGTTTTCGGATAAGATTCGTCTCGCCTATCGCCGGTTGCGCAACACGATCCGCGAACAGGCGCGAGCGTGCACCGCTGTCGACCTTGCTCTCTGTCTCGTCATCATTCTGATCGCGATCGTCCTGAGTCTCTCATCGGGTCTTGTTCACTTTTTGTTCACTGTCGGGGTCGTTCTGGCGGTGGTGGGGATCGTGTGGAAGTGGCCGCGGTCACCCCATCTTCGCTTCTTCGTCAAGCTAAGGATCGCCCTGCAGTCCCTGCGTGACGAGCTACGAAGGATGTTCCGTTAGCGCGTCATTCAGTTCCTCGACGTTCGCCAGCAGGCTTTGTCTTGGACCCCTCAAATGAATAGAATAGAGAATACAGATCGGTGCTGGGTTGGCCAGTGCCAGATAGGAGGAATAAGGAGGCATTCGTGAAAAGAGTATTGACCATGCTTCTGGTCGTGGTGTTGGGCGTTTCCCTGGTCGGAATGATCGGTCTGGGGAAGGGCAAGGTCGCTGTGGTACTGGACGTTGGCGGACGAGGAGACCTCTCGTTCAACGACATGGGCTTCAAGGGGACGGATGAGGCGGCGGAGGACTTCGGATACGATATGGTCGAGATCCAGTGCGCGACAGCGGCGGACTACCTGCCGAACCTGCGCAACGTGGCCCGTACCGGCGAGTTTGATCTCATCATCTGCGTCGGGTTCCTGCTTGGGGATGCACTCGCAACCGCAGCAGCAGAATTCCCGGAGCAGAAGTTCGCGATCATCGATGTCGGTTGGATCACGGGTCCGAACATCATGAACATCGTCTTCCGCGAGAATGAGATGTCGGCGTTGGTCGGCGCACTCGGTGCGATGGCCGCGGCGGAGTACGGATACGACTACGTCGGTGTAGTTCTCGGAATCGAGATCCCGGTCCTATACCACTTCGAGGCCGGCTATCGCTTCGGGATCGATTGGGGAATCAAGAAGTACGCGGAAGTGAAGGGGACCACCCCGGATGTCGGACTGTTGTATACCTACACCGGAACGTTCAGCGATATCGCGTTGGGTAAGGCGGCGAGTGAGGCCATGCTCTCCCAGGGCGCGGTTGCCATCTACAACGTGGCCGGTCCATTGGGGATCGGAGACCTGGAAGCGGTCACCGAGTTCCATGACACCGCAGGAACGACGTTTGGTCCTCCATATTTCTTTGGTGTGGACGCGAACCAAGACTACCTCGGTAACGGACTACACGGCCTCGCTAGCGGAATGAAGCGCGTCGATGTGGGTTGTTACGACGCGGTGAAGGCCGTTGCAGAGGGTACGTTCCAACCTGGTGTTATCAGCCTTGGTCTCGCCGAGGGCGGTGTGGCTATCAGCAAAATCGGCGATTTGGCCGACTTCATCCAGTTCGGTATCGATGGTGGAGCTGTCCAGGCCGATGATTTCTACACGATTATCGCCAACTGGGCGCAGAACCGGATGACTGTTCCTGCTTGGATCTGGGATGCTGTGGCTGAACTCGAAGCAGGGGTTCTTGATGGGACGATCGTCGTTCCAACCGCGGATACCGGTGCCGAGATGGCCGCCGTGCGAGCGGAATACACCATTGGTGCGCCGTAGCAAGTGATCGATCGCTTATAAACTGCGGGGAGAGGGGATATATCTCCTCTCCCCGTTTCTCACCCGTATCAGGGAGTAAGTTTGGGGGCGTGCATGACAGAGTCGACTGTGAAAGCAAAAGAGGAGCAGGAATTCTTCCTGCGGGCGGAGGAGATCACCAAGGTCTACTCCGACGGGACGGTCGCGCTGAAGAAAGCCACGCTTGAAATTCATCCGAGTGAGATCATCGGACTGCTGGGAGAGAACGGCGCGGGAAAGACAACGTTAACCAAGATACTCTCCGGCCTCCTCCCACCGACAGAGGGACGGGTCATCTCACCCCGTGGACCGGTCCGGTTTGGGAGCCCGCGTGAAGCGCTCGACTTCGGAATAGGTATGGTCTACCAGCACTTCGCGTTGGTCGGCACCTTCACCGCCGCCGAGAATGTTGCCCTGAGCCATGAACACCCCTTTAGTACGGTTCAACTTGCTAACACGAAGAAGCACCTCGAGCAGTTGATGGAAGAGAGTGGGCTTCATGTTCCGCTCGATGTGCCGGTGGAGAAGCTCGCCGTGGGTGAACAGCAGCGGGTGGAGGTTCTCAAGGTCCTTTCCCGTGATGTCGATCTGTTGATCCTCGATGAGCCGACCTCGGTCTTGACCCCGCTCGAGGTGGACGAGTTGTTTGCCCTTTTGCGTCGTCTGCGGGAGGACGGGAAATCGATCATCCTCATCACTCATAAGTTGAAGGAGGTCGGCTCGGTCACCGACCGGGTAGTTGTCCTCCGGCACGGGGAGATGGTGGGAGACTTGAGGACCGCCGATGCTACCACGGAACAGCTGGCGCGGTTGATGGTCGGCAAGATGATCGACACTGAGGTAAGAGCAGTTGAACTGACGGAAGAAGAGCTTCCCCACCGAGAGAGCGCACGTGTAGAAGAGATGAAATCAGGTCCGAGTATTTTGCATGTAGAGAATCTGACGGCACGCGGTGACACCGGCGAGATTGCGGTAGAGGACCTTTCGTTCGACGTCCATGCAGGTGAGATCTTCGGTGTGGCTGGTGTGGAGGGGAACGGGCAGACCGAGCTTGTCGAGTCGTTGACCGGCCTTCGCGTCCCCACGAGTGGGGTTGCCACGATCAACGGGACGAACATCCTCGGGAAGGATCCCCGGGAGATCTACCGTCTCGGTGTGGCGCATATCCCCGAGGACCGGTGGGAGCTGGGGCTCATCCTCCCGTTTACCCTGGCTGAGAACGCGATCCTTGGGGTGCACCGGTGGGAGGAATTTCGTGGGCCGATGTCGTTTCTCCGATGGGGGAAGATCAATCAACACGTGCGGGAGCTGATGGAACGCTTTGACATTCAGGCTACAGGGCCGGGCGCTCCGGCGAAGAGCCTCTCCGGAGGGAACCAACAGAAGCTGATTGTTGGACGGGAACTCGCCAAGAACCCTGATATTATCGTCGCTGCGCAGCCGACGCGGGGATTGGATATCGGCTCCGCTCAATACATCCGCGATCTCCTCGTCGAGATGCGCAACAACGGCCGCGCTATCCTGCTCGTGTCGGCCGACCTTGACGAGGTCCTTGCCCTCTCCGATAGGATTGCCATCATGTACGAAGGCCGTTTCATGACCATCGCCTCACCGGCTGAGCTCGACCGGGAGACGATCGGATTGCTCATGGGCGGAGTGACAGTCAAGGAGGGAGTATGAGTAGTGAAGTGACGAAGAGCTCATCCCGTCTGTGGAGAGCGACGGGCCGCACATTGACCGGGCTCAACCCGGCCCTCGAGTCGGTGTTGGCGGGTGTGGTCGGTCTGCTCGTCGGGGCCCTCCTGATGTGGATCTGGGGGTACGATCCCTGGAAGGCCTATATGGCCATGTTCCGTGGGGCTTACGGGGATTCCTACGGGCTTGCAAGTTCGGCGGCGCGCGGGGCGCCGCTCATCCTGACGGCACTCACCTTCTCCATCTGCGTTCGCGCCGGGATGTTCAATATCGGCGCGGAGGGGCAGCTCTACATGGGAGCCATCGCGGCGGTGACCGTCGGCTACTTTACCCTCCCATCCGGTCTGCACATCATCGCGGGGATCATCTTCGCCATGATCGCTGGGGCAGTATGGAGCCTCGTTCCAGCAATCCTCAAGTTGACCCGCGGGGTGCACGAGGTCATCTCCACGATTATGTTCAACTGGATCGCGCGGTTTCTCGCGTTCTACATGGTTGCGTTCATCCTGGTCGACCCGTTGCGGGGCGAGAAGACGATCAGCATTCCGATAAGTGCCCGCTTTCCGATCCTCGTTCGGGGAACGGATCTATCCTATTCCCTGTTTGCGGCGGTCCTCTTTGCTATCGTCATCTACTTTGTCTTGTGGCATACGACCATGGGGTACGAGGTCCGTGCCTCCGGGTTGAATCCAGCAGCAGCACGTTACGGTGGGATAAAGAGTAAGCGGACGATGCTCATGAGCTTCATCCTCGGAGGGTTGGCTGCGGGGCTCGCTGGCGCGACGGTCGTGATGGGAAATCCCCCAACATACGCGGTTATCAGTGGTCTTCCGCAGTTGATGAACGTTGGCTTCGATGGGATGGCGGTTGCCATGGTCGGACGAAACCACCCGATCGGGATCATCGTCGCGGCGCTCTTCTTTGGCGGGCTGACGGCTGGCGGACGTGTGATGCAGTTCTACGGGTCGAATCCGGTTCCGCTGGAGATGGTTCGCATCGTGATGGGGGCGATCGTCCTCGCTATGTCCATCCCCGAGCTCTTTCGCATCTTCCCCGCGATCAAGAAACAGGGAACGGATCTGTTCGATCTGTTACGGCGGTTGACGCGCCGCGTCTCTAACGAGGAGGGATCTGCATGAGCTGGAACGACATTCTTAGCCTGCTTCGCATCTCGCTTCATGCCATGGTTCCCATCACCCTGACCGCTGTGGGGGAGATCATCGGGGAGACGGCCGGACTGTTCAATATCGGCCTGGAGGGAGCCCTGTTGTTGAGTGCGTTTGCCGGGGCAATCGGAGCGGAGTTCGGCGGCCCCCTGTTTGGGTTGTTCATTGGGATGGTGGTTGGTGCTGGCCTTGGGCTCCTCTTCTCGGTGATTAACACGTATTGGAAGGGGACCCAGATGATCACCGGGATCGGAATCAACCTGTTTGCGGTGGGAATCGTCGCCTTCGGTCTGATCAAGCTTGGCGCACCGGGATTCCACGACGTTCCCAAGGCGGCCGAGCTAGCGAAGCTCCAAACACCGATTGGAGCGGTCAGCCCGATGATCTTTGTCGCGCTTGTAGTACCGTTTATCGCGTATTGGTTCCTCAAACGGACGCGGGCCGGACTGATCCTGAAGGCGGTCGGAGAGGCTCCGGAAGCGGCTGACGTTGCCGGGATCAACATCAATCTTGTCCGTCTGTTGGCGACGACCTTTGGTGGCGCCCTTGCCGGCCTCGGCGGGGCGTACATGAGCGTCTGCTGGATCGGATCGGTGACCAAGGACATCTCCGCTGGGAGAGGGTTCATCGCCTTGGCAACGGTCGTCTTCAGTGGGTTGAATCCGCTCCTCGCGCTCCTCGGTGGGTTTATCTTCGGTTTCTTCCAGAGCCTGGCGACGTGGATCAAGACGCTTCCGTCCAAACCGATCCCTTGGCAGTTCGTTGAGATGCTCCCCTACATCGTGACCCTTCTGGTGGTTTCGGGAGTCATCGGACGGGTGCGTTTTCCAAAAGCGCTCGGCCAGCCGTATAAGCGGGAGTGAAGCGTAACGGAAGGGAGAGGGTTGTCCGCCCCGCGTGTGAATCCGGAGTTCCTCTGTGGTTGAGGTGAAGTGATCTTGACCCTGTGAGAAGATGTGGGGTCTTGGTCGTGAGTCAGTCGCAAAATGAATGGAGAGGCCTCTTGCCCTACTTTCACAATACTTTATAATCCGTGCTAAAAGCAATGGGAGACGACGTGAAAGTTCAGCACTTTATCGATTCCTTGGACTTCTCCACAGGGGAATATAACGCGCTCTTTTCTCTTGCCAATAAGATCATAGCCTCTCCCACTGAGTACCAGTCTCTCTGCAGCGGAAGACTGATGGCAACACTCTTCTATGAGCCGAGCACCCGCACCCGCCTCTCCTTTGAGGCGGCGATGATGAGGTTGGGCGGGCAGGTCCTGAGTGTTGCTAACTCCGCTACCAGTTCAGCAGTCAAGGGAGAAACTTTGGCTGATACGATCCGTACAGCCGCTGGTTATGCGGATATCATCGTGCTGCGTCATCCCAAGGAAGGCGCGGCCAGATTGGCTTCCCTGTATGCTCCGGTACCGGTAATCAATGGTGGTGATGGGGCGCGTGAACATCCTACACAGACCTTAACGGACATGTTCACCATCCAAACGTACGAAGGACGGCTCGATAATCTCACTATCGCCCTGTGTGGGGATCTTAAGTACGGCCGGACGATACACTCGCTCATTAAGGCCTTGGCGCGTCGTGGCAAGACGCGCTTCTTCTTGATCTCCCCCGAGGAACTTAGGCTCCCCGAACATGTCAAGGAAGAGGTTCTGGATGGGGGCGTTGGGGTAGAGATTCAAGAGACCACCAGGATGGAGAATGGATTACGTGAGGCGGATGTCCTTTATATGACGCGGATCCAGAAAGAAAGGTTCTTCAATGAGGAAGACTACATTAAGTTGCGTGATACATATATCTTGACCCCGGAGAAGATGGCATTGGCCAAGGAACGGATGATCGTTATGCACCCGTTACCGCGTGTCACTGAAATTACCGGTGAAGTGGACAAGGACAAGCGAGCGGTCTACTTTCAACAGGCCCGATTAGGAATGTTTGTCAGGATGGCCCTGATTGCCTATTTGCTTGAGGTGGTGTGAATGCTGAGAGTGGATGCTATTACGAAGGGGATCGTGCTGGATCACATCCAAGCGGGTAATGGAATCAAGATATTCGAGCGGCTTGGCCTGAGGAATGCTGAGTACTCGGTTGCTCTGCTGATGAATGTTCCGAGCACCAAGATGGTACAGAAGGACATGATCAAGATATCGGACACCTTGAACCTAGATTTGACCATGTTGGGCCTCCTAGATCCCAGTACTACTGTCAACTTCATCGAGGACGGGAAGGTCACCAACAAGGTTACGGTTGAGCTTCCAGGACGGGTGGTGGGGTTGATCGAGTGCAAGAACCCCCGGTGCATCACCTCTTACGAAAGACATGGGCCTTCTATCTTTATGCTTGTCGATAAAGAGACAAAGGAATACAAGTGCTTCTATTGCGGTGAGCGGGTTAAGGTGTGAGTAAAGATATACTCATAAAAAATGTTAGGCTCGTCGATGAGTCCGGGGCCCACCGGGGAGACCTCTACATTCAGCACGGGGTGATCCAATCTATCGGCGAACGACTGGAGATTAGCGACGTTCCCGTCATCCAAGGAGGCGGCCGGACTCTCTTGCCCTCCTTTGTCGACCTCCACGCTCACTTTCGCGATCCCGGCTATCCCAATAAGGAGGACATCCGTTCCGGCAGTATGGCGGCCGCCAAAGGAGGGTACACCGCCGTCTCCGTGATGGCTAACACCGATCCGGTCTGTGACCAACCTGAGATCGCCTGCTACATCCGGAAGAAGGCCGAGGAGGCCGGCCTGGTCGAAGTCTTCCCCGTGGGCGCCATCACCCGCGGCCTGCGCGGCGAAGAACTGAGCGACATGGACGGGCTGGCTCCTCACGTGTGGGCCTTCTCAGACGATGGGATGGGGGTACAACGGCCTGACATCATGCTTCGAGCCTGCCAAAAGGCCGCTTCGCTTCGGCGGCTATTGATCCCTCATTGCGAGTACCTCGACATCCCGGACCGGGGGCTTGCCGAGGAACTGATGGTCGGCCGTGATCTCCGGCTTTCCCGCTATACCGGATGCCACCTGCACATCGCTCATGTGAGCACCGTGGAGACCATCAAGATGCTCTCCGCGGCCAGGAGCAGAGGGGTGCCGGTGACCTGTGAGGTGACCCCCCACCATCTGTGCCTTGATCGGGAACTGGAGTACACCGTCAACCCCCCACTCCCGGACCGGGCCACAAGGGAGCACTTGGTCAAAGCCTTGAAGGAGGGTCAGATCGACGCCATAGCCACCGACCACGCTCCCCACACCCCGCAGGATAAGGAGAAGGGAATCCCCGGAATCTCAGGCATAGAGACGGCCTTTTCCTTGGTGTATTCGCGGTTGGTAAAGGAGGGGAGGCTTCCCCTCTCAGGCCTCATCAAGTACATGTCCTCAAAACCGGCCCGCATGCTGGGCCTTAAGAAGGGCGAGCTTTGCGTCGGCTACGACGGCGATGTGGTGCTGATAGAGGAGGACGAATCTTTCACGGTAACAAAGGAGAGTCTCTGCTCCAAGGGGACCAATTCCCCCCTTTTAGGGACGATCCTTTGGGGAAAGGTATGGGCCACTGTCCACAGAGGGGAAGTGATCTGCATCGACGGAAAGGTTAAGGGAAGGGATTTCGATGATTATCGACAGGTTGTTTGACGCAGTTGCAAAGCGGGGGCCGGTTTGTGTGGGGTTGGATACATCACCCAAACTATTGCCGCTTTCCCTTACCCCCAGGAGATCTCCTGGGGCTGCCACCTTCGAGTTCAACCGAAAGATCATAGATGCTACGCTGGATCTCGTCGCTTGCTACAAGGTACAGATTGCGCATTACGAGGCGTTGGGTGTGGATGGGCTTTCCTGTTACCGGGATACCCTTGCGTATGCTAGAAGCAAAGGCGTGCTTGTGATTGGGGATATCAAGCGGGGGGATATCGCTTCCACCGGGGAGATGTACGCTAAAGCACATTTTTCAGGAGACTTTGAGGCCGATTTCATAACGGTCAACCCGTATATGGGTTTCGATGCCATCTCTCCGTACTCGACCTACCTTCAAGGAGGGGAGAAGGGGCTCTTCGTGTTAATAAGGACCTCCAACCCTTCGGCTCGGGATTTCCAAGACCTTGGTTGCCCTGAGCGCCCCGTTTTCATGACCGTTGGCGAGCGGGTTCACTGTTGGGGTGAGCCGTACCTGGGGGAGTGTGGATACAGCCTTATCGGGGGTGTGGTGGGGGCGACGCACCCACAGGAGTTGGCTATGGCGCGGGCAGCCTTTCCATCGCTCTTCCTTTTGGTCCCTGGCTATGGGGCTCAAGGTGGTAGTGGGCGAGAGGTCGCGCCGGCATTCGTTCACGGGAACGGGGCCGTGGTGAACGCTTCCAGATCGATTCTGGGGGCTTACAAGAGCAAACCGGATGGTGATCATAGGTATGCCGAGTATGCTCGGGAGGCGGCCCTGGCTATGAGAGATGATATCCGCCAATGGATGATATAGCTGTTCGGAGAGCCCCGGTTTTGAAAAATCAACAGGTCGCCCCCGGCGTCTTCCTGCTAAAAGCAGGAGGGCGTTTTCCGGCCGGGCCCGGACAGTTCTATATGCTCAGGTCATGGGACCTTGACCCCCTGCTTTCTCGTCCGATGAGCGTCTTTGACCGAACCGATGAGGGGATCACGTTTCTCTACAAGGTTCGGGGTCGGGGTACAGACCTTTTAAGCCGCCTTTCACCCGGGGATGAGCTGAGGCTGTTGGGTCCACTGGGGAACGGCTGGAAACAGGTGGGAAAGCGGATAGCGCTGATCGGCGGGGGATTGGGGATCGCCCCGTTGCTCTACACCGCCAAGGTATTCAACGGCGTGGAGATCTACCTTGGCTTTCAAGGGAGTCCTTTTCTGCTGGAGGAGTTTGAGCGGGTAACAAACCGGGTCTACGTCTCCTCCGAGTCCGGGGAAGGGGGACGAAGAGGTCTGGTCACCGAGATATTCTCCCCCGGCGGCTATGATGCCTGCTATGCTTGTGGCCCTCGCGCTATGTTGGCGACCCTAAGTAGGATCTGCCACGGGGCGAAGGTGCCCCTGTTCGTCTCATTGGAGGAGAGGATGGCCTGTGGCGTTGGAGCCTGTTTGGGCTGTACGGTGAGGACGCGATCCGGCACGAAGCGCGTCTGCCGCGACGGGCCGGTCTTTCCTGCCCAGGAGGTGCTGTGGGATGCATGACCTATCGCTGCGGATCGGCAGCCTTGTGCTTCGGAATCCGATTATCGCCGCCTCAGGAACGTTCGGCTTCGGCCAGGAATACGCGGACCTCTACGACGTCTCGCAACTCGGTGCCGTCTGCAGCAAGGGGCTGACCCTCCACCCACGGGAGGGTAACCCGTGCCCACGGCTCTGGGAGACGCCGTGTGGCCTTCTCAACTCCATCGGCCTCCAGAACCCAGGGATCGATGCCTTCCTCCGGGACGAACTCCCGCGCATGATAAGCCAAGGGCTGGTCACCATTGCCAACGTGTGGGCGGAAACCCCCGAGGACTATGCAGAAGCGGCGGAACGGCTCTCTTCCTCGGCGGTCGCCGCCGTTGAACTGAACGTCTCCTGTCCCAACGTCCCGGAGACGATGCTGGGCCAACAGACCGAGGCGATCGCACGGGTGGTACGAGAGGCGAGGAAAGTCTGCCGAAAGCCCTTGTGGGTGAAGCTCCCTCCCGACGCCCCCCTCGATGTGGCCCTTGCTGCAGAGAAGGAAGGGGTCGACGCGGTCTGTGCCGTCAACACTGTCCGAGGTCTCGCTATCGACATCGGCGAGCGGCGGCCGGTCTTCGATCGGATCTTCGCCGGCCTCTCCGGCCCGGCGATCAAGCCGATCGCCTTACGGGTCGTCTATGAACTTGCCGCCACACTGACGATCCCCGTCATCGGCATTGGCGGAATCACCACCTGGCAGGACGTGGTCGAGTTCATCATGGCCGGAGCTTGCGCGGTGCAGGTGGGAACGGCCCACTTCATCGACCCATTGATCGGGCCGAGGATGATCGACGGATTGTTCCAATATATGGAGAGAGAAGGACTATCAAACTGGGAGGAGATTCGTGACTGCGCTCACCGATAAAGAGGTCTTGGAGTTACTTGTTTCTACAGGGGCGATTCTGGACGGGCACTTCCTTCTCTCTTCCGGGAAGCATGCTGCTCGATACATCCAGTGCGCCAGGCTCTTACAACACCCCGAGTTGGCCCATCGGGTCTGCCTGACGCTCGCGGAGAAGGCCGGTCCGTTTGGCCGCCCCGATGTGGTGATTGGGCCGGCCCTCGGCGGTGTTGTCATCGCGTATGAGCTTGCGCGTGTCCTTGGGGTTCGTGGCATATTCGCCGAACGGAAAGAGGGAACGATGACCCTACGGCGGGGGTTCCAGATCGAGGAGGGAGAACGGGTGCTCCTCGCCGAGGATGTGGTGACCACAGGCCGCTCGTCGCTTGAGGTCGCGCAGGTGGTGAGGACACACGGCGCAGAGGTGGTGGGGATCGCCTGTATAGTCGATCGCCGGGCGAAGGAGAGCGTTCTTCCGTTCCCTGTCGTCTCTGCCTCGCGGATGCAGATCCCTATCTACGAACCAGCAGACTGCCCCCTGTGCCGGCGCGGGATTCCCCTCGTTAAACCTGGCAGCCGTTCGCAGCGGTGAGTGGTTTGTAGCTTGTGGCCGGAAGGTCAGGCATTGCTTGAGAGAAAGAATTGTCTCCGGCGCTGCGAAAAGACGGCTGGCCTATGATTCCTATGAACCTTACAAACCCAACACACCGCCTACTACCTACTACTCACTGAAAACCTGTGGGTATTTTTCCCGCAGCTCGTCACGTAGATCTCCAAAAACGGCGGGGGCGACCGATGCAAGTTCCTCCAGCATCCGTGAGCAGACTTCACGGATCTCCCATTGGGCGGCTGGGCTGATACGAACGTGGAACATATGCAGTGCCTCGCGGAAGTTAAGGCTCATGATGAGTTCTGTTGAGGTGGCGTTGGGAAGCACGAACCGGCTGTCTTCCTTAGGTATTCCAAGTTCTCTGAGGCTTTTGTAGACATCCCGAGATTGGTTGACGAAGCCATGGTAGATCCTGGAGGCCTCTTCGTTCTGCGCTATCGATGGGGGAACAACAAACTCGGCTCTGTCTTCAACAACGTATCGTTGGCTGCGTTGGGAGAATGAGCAGAGGCGATGGCGGACGAGTTGATGGCTACAGGTACGACTGATTCCGCTGATGTAGAACGATGCAGTGGCGTGTTCGATTAAAGAGAGGTGCCCTTCTCTGACTCGGGCGCGAAGGAACTTGGTGGTATCGCCCATGGCGCTGGCGTAGCAGAGACGACCCGCTCGTTCCAGGAGCTTCTCCGGGCCCTCTTGGTTCAGATACTGAGTTACGGCAATCAATTCTACTCTCATCGTTTTCTCCTCCGGATTCAGCAGATTATGGTTATCCAGTATAATAACCCCATGGAAGATCAACGACCATCTTGGGACGAGTATTTCATGCAGCTAGCCCGGTTTGTCTCCAGCCGCTCCACCTGTCTACATCGCAACGTTGGCGCGCTATTGGTTAGGGGTAAACATATCATCTCCTCAGGCTATAACGGAGCGCCGCGTGGTCTTCCGCACTGCCTCGAACTCGGCTGTTTAAAAGATCAAAAAGGTATCCCCAGCGGTCAGGGGCAAGAAATCTGCCGTGCGACTCACGCCGAAGCCAATGCCATTATTCAGGCTGCGCTTCACGGGGTGTCTACCGCAGGGGCAACCTTATACTGTACAACTGCCCCGTGTACCGTTTGTGCCAAGATGCTGATCAACGCCGGTGTGAAGCGGATCGTCTACGCGGAGGGCTATCCCGATCTCTTAGGGTTGGAGATGCTGCAGCAAGCGGACGTAAAGGTGGAGGAGTATTCATCCCTATAAAGGGCTAAAAGAGCGCTTTCTAAAGAGGCTGGGAAAAGCCTTGGGCGGGAGAGCGACACGATCTCACAGTTGACTTGCCGTTCGATAGAACCTATGATAGCGATGTAAGCAACAAAGCGGGGGTGTGGTATCACGAGCAACAAAGAAGAGCGATTATCGCGTCCCCGAAGGGCGTTTCCAAACCTATAGGAGGTGGCAGGATGCGTAATATTTTGGCTCTGACACTGATTGCTGTATTGGCGATCGGGGTCGTCGGTTTTTCTCAGCCCGGCTCCAGTCCGGATGAACCGATCTACATGCTTCTCGTTCCATCGACGGAGGGAGCAACGGTCGAAGAGACCGGACAGCAGATCGCACAGGCGATATTCGAGTTGACGGGCTTGTACATTGTTTCGAGCCTGCAGGCAGACTACACGGCAATGATCGAGGCGTTCGCGGCGGCCGAGGGTGACACGTTCGGAATGCCGACGACAGACCAGTACATCCGAATCTACGATCGGACAGGCGGAAACGTCAGCCCGCGCCTCGGCTCGGTCCGCTACGGCTACTCGTGGTACTATGCCAGTCTCTATGCGCGCCGCGACAGCGGGATAAAGACGCTTGAAGACCTGAACGGAAAGGTCTGGATCTACAACGACACCGGCTCCACATCCGGGTACGTCTTCCCGGACATGGTCTTCGAGCAGAACGGAATCGAGTTCTCCAGCATTGTCACGACCGGCGGGCACACCAACTCGATGGTCGCGCTGATCGAGGGCCAGGGAGATTTCTGCACCGGCTACGGTTCCGCTCCTGGTGCCCCCTCCGACTGGGCCGGAGACCGATGGGAGTTCGGTGACGACCCGGAGCTGTGGTTGTGGGACCGCTGGAACAACGACCTGTTCCGCCCTGAGTTCCGGGGAACGTGCTTCGATCTGCGTCGTGCCGTGAAGAGCACCTACGACTTCGACACGGTCCTGCGCGACATCGGCGTCATCTACAACATCGGCCCGATCCCCAACGACTGCTTGGCGTTCGGCCCGGACTTCCCGGTCGATATCGCCGATAAAATCGTCGAGGCGGTCAAGACGCACATCGCCACAGACGAAGGTGCGGCCCTGTGGGGCGACCCGAGCTTCTACGAGTGGACGGCTGTCGCCGATATAGACGATAGCTTCTACGACGGATACCGTGCCATCATCGGTGTTCCGATTCCGGAGCGCTAGGGCTTGCCTTGATAGGCTAGATTGATTCTAATGCGGGGGAGGGAGACCTCTCCCGCATTTTTTATAATAAAGGATCCTCTAAATAATGGATGATCTGATACGTATAGAACACTTGACAAAGATCTATGAGCGCGGTGAAGTCCTCGCTCTAAACGACGTTAGTTTCACGGTGAAACGCGGGGAGTTCCTCGTCCTGCTTGGGTTGTCCGGCTCGGGAAAATCTACGTTGCTGCGGTGCATCAATCGGCTGATCGAGCCAACTGCCGGAACCATTGTCTTCGACGGAATCGATGTGACACGCGCCTCGTCGCGCCAGCTTCGCCAGATTCGCAGGCGAATGGCGATGATCTTCCAGCAGTTCAACCTGGTGAAGCGATCCACCGTGCTCACCAATGTGCTCTCTGGCCGCCTGGGTTACGTGAGTCCCGCTGCATCAGCCATCCACAAGTTCTCCAAGCAGGACATCGATATGGCGATGGCTGACCTCGATAGAGTCGGTATCCCTGAACAGGCTTACAAGCGTGCCGACGAGCTCTCCGGTGGGCAGCAGCAGCGGGTGGGTATTGCCCGTGCCCTGATGCAGCAGCCTGATCTCCTGATGGCCGATGAACCTGTCTCGGCCCTGGACCCGGCAACGTCGCACTCCGTCATGCAGCACTTGGAAACGATGAACAAGGAGGATGGCGTCACCGTGATCGCCAGCCTTCACTTCCTCTCGCTGGCGCGCAGATACGGTACCAGAATCCTCGCACTCAAAGACGGGGAGATCGTCTTTGAAGGACTGCCAACTGAGATCGATAAGGCAAAATTCAAGGAGATCTACGGTGAAGAAGCCGAAGAAGTCGAAGTTCGCTAGACGGTACTCCTTACTGGATCGTCTTGCAGTGCTTCGTCCAAGGCTCTCCGCGTTCATACTGGATTGGGCTTCGTGGGGGTACGCTGCCTATGGAGTGATGTACCTACTGAACAAGTACTGGTATCTCCGATACGTGAATTTTTACGGCAGGCTCACATTGCCGGCTTGGGGTTGGCCTGTGGTCATCCTGGCTACGTTCGAGCTGGCCATGCTCAGTCACGCGTTTGGCCAGTCGATCGGCCTCAACCTGTTTGGACTGAAACTCCTTGGGCCAGACTACGCTCCACCGACGATGAGTCAGAGGTTGCGCCGGTATGTTGCGTTGCACCTGAAGCTTCCTTTCCAACCGCTGGCCCTCTTCGGCGATCGACCGCTGGGGATGCTCCTTCATGATGGAGAGAGGGCCGGGTGTATGTTCCCGGTCGCCAAGATCAAGGATGATCTCCCCCCGGAGAAGCCGAGAAAATGGTACCTTACGTATCGCGGTCTCTGTGTTGCGGGATTGCTCGGCCTGACCTTCTGGCTCGGCTGGAAGATCACCGCGATCAACCTTCAGATGTTGGTAGACCGAGTTGGCAAGTCGGGCCATATATGGCACGACCTGGTCACCCCCAGCTTCACGTACCTGACCGAGAGCGTGAACGAGCGGGGACATCTCTACTCCATCACCTACTACATGATGGAGACCATCTTCATGGCCTTTTTCGCCACCATTACAGGAGCCATCGTGGCCTTCCCCATCAGCTTCCTCGGTGCGCGCAACATTATGGGTTTCAACTCTGTCGGATGGCTCATATATACCGTGATGCGCACGTTATTCAACGCGTTGCGATCGATCGAATCGATCCTGATGGCCGTCCTTTTCGCCGTGTGGGTAGGGTTCGGGAATCCGTTCGCCGGGGCGCTCGCTCTCTTCTTCCATACCATCGCTGCGCTGGGCAAGCTCTACTCGGAACAGGTGGAGGCGGTCGATCCGGGGCCGCTTGAGGCGATCGCTGCGACAGGCGCTCGCCGGTGGCAGGTGGTGATCTACGGCGTCATCCCACAGATTATCCCGTCCTACCTGGCGTTCACTCTCTACCGTTGGGATATCAACATCCGCATGGCCACGGTCATCGCCCTCGTCGGTGGCGGTGGTATCGGGACGCTCCTCTTCTACTTCAAGAACGAGGTAGGGCGTCTGGACGATGCTTGGAATCAAGTCGGGGCAGTGATTGTCGCAATTGTGATCATCGTTTGGATTCTGGATTACATCAGTGCCAGAGTACGTGAGAAGATAGGATAAAAAATGAAAGAAAAATACTACGCCGGGTTCATGACCGAACGCCCAAGCTGGAGAAAGGCACGCCGTGCGTTCCTCAAAGATGTGAGTATACTGGCGACTGATGTACTCATCCTGGCTTCTCTATGGTGGATCGGATCCTACATCTGGAACGACCTAGCTCACCAGACGCGCGACTTCCTTTCCTTGCCGTGGTGGATCATGGTCGTCAGTGTGATCGAGCTGGCACTCGTGTGGCAATCCTTTGGATTGAGTCCGGGAATGAAGCTCTTTGGTCGGCGGCTCGTCGACGAACAGGATGGACCGTGGTGGATATCATTAGGTCGTCGATCTATTCGTGTCCTCCTGCTGCATGTGATGCCCGCTCTCCTATTTCAGGTTCTCTTAACCACGCGCTACACACCGTGGCATGACCGACTCCTCGGGTTCCGTTCTGCGAGCGCTGCGGAGATCGACGAGGTACGTGTCCCTTGGTATCACCGCAGTTCGACGGTCGCTGTGATCCTTCTGAGCCTTGCCATGTATCTTGCCTCGGCCCTGTTCACCCAGGTGGATCTTGTCAAACTGTTCACGAATGCATCCTCGACGTCAGCGATTTGGAACAAGATCTTTCATCCCGATTGGTCCATCCTGGGACTTGGTGTCCGTCTGCTCATCGTCACCTTATTCATGGCGTTCATGGCCACATTCTTCGGTGTTATCGTAGCCATACCTCTAAGTTTCCTTGCCGCACGGAATCTGTCGCATGGATTCATCGGACGGACCATCTACACGGTGCTACGTATCCTGATGAGTATCATCCGTTCAATCCAGCCCATTGTCTGGGCGATCATTTTTGTCGTCTGGGTAAGAACAGGGGCCGCCGCCTTTGCGGGAGCCCTGGCCCTTTTTGTTCATTCTGTCGCCGATCTGACCAAGCTCTACTCCGAACGCCTGGAGTCGATCGATCCAGGGCCCGTTGAGGCGATTCGAGCGACTGGCGCGGGCCGGCTTCAGGTCATCCTCTACGGCGTTGTGCCGCAGATTGTCAACCCCTATCTCTCGTTCACGATCTACCGCTGGGACATCAACGTCCGCATGGCCACAATCATCGGCCTAGTCGGAGGAGGCGGGATCGGTCAAAGACTCCTTCAGTTGACACGAAATTGGGTTTGGGACCAGGCCATCGTGCTTATGCTCCTGATCATGTTCGCCGTTATGGTGATGGATTACAGCTCCTCGCGACTGCGCGAACGACTCAATTAACAGCGATTGAATCATTGAGAGACTTAGTGATTGAATGATTGACAACTACAATCACTCAACCACTCGATTTTCCGATCTCCCGATTAAGAGGTGAGATTCTCCAGGTATGCCTGGATATCCTCCAACCCGTAGGTTGTCTTGAGCATCTTATTATCCTCCAACCAGGCGTCCTTGATCGTGTCGTCCCGGCGGATCTCGATATCAGTAAGCCCAATGCTTGCGACCATCTTCTTAGCTTCCTCTTCAATCTGTCTATCCTTCACGCGAAACAGAAACCGTGGAAAATCTGGCATCGTTCCACCTCCAGTTCTAAAGTATACCGATTTGGGCGGGGGGAATCAGGCAGGCGTGGGAGAGAGGGAGACTCGGGGACACGGAGACGCGAAGAGTGAAAACCAATATTTCTTGGCGATCTTGGTGTCGCGACACCTTTGAGGCTTGAGTGAGTGCAACGAAAGGGCGAGAGAAAAAGCTTGTGCCTCTCGCAAAGACGCAAAGACGCAGAGAACAGCAGAAGACAGGAAAAATGACGGGGAACGAGATATCTCTGCTCCGTGCCTTGCCTAGAGCGTGAGGAGCCCTTATCGTAGCGATATGTCTTCCAATCCTTCCGCGCCTATCGAGGTCATCATCGCACAGGAAGGGGATCTTCCTGTGTTGGCCGCGCTCCTGCGTGCGATCCACGCGGAAGACGCTCTTGAAGAAGGTCGGAAGCAGGATAGTGCCCCTGATGCAGGGGTACGGGAGAGTCTTGCAAGATACAATGCGCTCTCTTCTGACTCAGCGTGGTTCCTGCTCGCCCTCTCTCGTGGCAAGCCGGTGGGGTACGCCGTGTTCGTTCGCGTTCCCAAGCTCGACCGACGTGTCGGCTTTCTCTATCTCGATGAACTGCACGTCCTCTCCGGGTATCGCCGGTATGGGGTGGGGACCGCTCTTATGAATAAGGGGGACATCCTTGTTCGGGATCTCGGACTTGCGGGGATTCGCCTTCTCACGCGTCCGAAGAATGTTGCCGCACAACGGTTCTACGAATACCTTGGCTTCTCAAAGTCGGAATCGATCCTATACGAGCGATTGACTGGACAGGATGGGAATTCCGTTTTAGAATGAACGCTATGAAAACAGTCGACCTGATCAGAAAGAAGCGTGATGGAGGGAAGCTCACCCGTGAGGAGATCGAGTTCCTGATCAGCGGGTACATCAAAGGGGAGATTCCCGACTATCAGGTCTCCGCTCTCCTGATGGCGATCTACTTTCGCTCGATGGATGACGAGGAGACCGCGATCCTCACAGATGTCATGGCCCATTCCGGGACGATGCTCGATCTCTCCAAACTCCAAGGCTACCCGGTCGACAAGCACTCTACCGGTGGAGTGGGAGACACCACCTCGCTCGTTCTGACCCCGCTCCTCGCTGCTGCGGGCCTTACAGTGGCCAAGCTCTCCGGTCGTTCTCTCGGGCACACCGGAGGGACGATCGATAAGCTGGAATCGATCCCTGGGTTCCGCACCGACCTTTCCCGCGAGGAGTTCCTGGGTTTGGTCGAGGGATCGGGTTTTGCTCTTGCCGATCACACGGCGGACATGGTCCCTGCCGATCAACTCCTCTACGAGCTGCGTGATGTTACCTCCACTGTCGATTCGCTCCCGCTGATCGTTGCCTCGATCATGTCGAAGAAGATCGCCGGAGGGGCGAAAGGGATCGTGATCGACGTCAAGACCGGTGCCGGAGCCTTCCTCTCTAAACTCGAAGACTCGCGACACCTAGCGCGATCTCTTGTTGCGATCGGCGCGCACCTTGGGCGAAAGATCTCGGCGTTGATTACCGATATGTCCCAACCGCTGGGAAGGATGGTCGGAAACGCGCTCGAGGTGAAAGAGGCGATCGCTGTCTTGAAGGGGAAAGGCCCACAGGACCTGGAGGACCTGTGTTGCGAGCTCGGAGCGGAGCTCCTCCTCTTCTCCGGGAAGGCGAAAGCGCGAAGTGAAGCAGTCGAGTCGATGCGAGCGTTACTGCACGACAGATCAGCCCTTGCGAAGTTTAAGATGCTCGTGGCGAATCAGGGTGGAAATCCAGCCGTGATCGATGATCCCTCTCTTCTTCCCACGGCGAGCCAGAGGGTGAACACCCTCTCTCCGCGTTCTGGTATCGTTGCCGATCTCGATGCCCTGGCGATTGGGCGGGCAGCGAACCTCCTCGGTGCCGGTCGATTCGTCAAGGAGGATACGGTTGATTACGCTGTGGGGATCGAGCTCCTGCGGAAGATAGGTGCCCCCGCGACAAAAGGAGAACCGCTTGCGATCCTGCATGTGAACGATACGACAAACCTCGATCGTGCGCGTGCGATGGTGGAGGAGGCCTACACGATCGGCGAAGGCCCGGTCACATCGCCCCCGCTGATCATCGAACGAATCAGCGCAGATTGAACATGATCGGATGATTAAAATCCCCTTTCTCTCGCCCGATCGCTACGCTCACTCAAGCCACAAAGGTCGCTAAGAAAGGCCATGTTTCCTGAGTTTCAAGCGTCTTTATTCTCTTTGCCAATTTACGCTTTTCTTGGCGATCTTTGCGTCTCGGCGAGAGGCAAAAGCTTTTTCTCTCGGCAAGATTGCTAAGGGTCATTTGTCTCCGTCGTTCTAAGACGTGTTCTTCCTGTATTCCTGGTCTCCTCAGCGTTAGGTCGTTGCTGTTGGCCATAATGCGGCTCAATTAAGCTCGATGGTAACCAGTTCCTCGTTTTCCTCTGGTGCTGGAATGGGGGTCGTAAGCATATCTTTAGCGCCAATTCTTAGTGATTCGATCAGCCCTTCCTTGGTTCTTTCCTGAGCATTCACACCAGGCAAGTCCGCAAGCCATCCGATCCACCAGTCTCCGCTTTTCCTGATAACCGCTCTGAACTTCATTTGCCAATCACCTGCCTTTGCTCAAGAACTGACAGAATGCTGTCCTCTCGCCCGTTCGCTACGCTCACTCAAGACGCAGTGATCGCCAAGAACGGCCCTCCAACATCCCCTCTTGTTCTTCCTTTCCGTACCCTGCTTTTCCTTTGCGACTTTGCGTCTCTGCGAGAGAATGCTTATGTTCTTTCTCATTACCCGTTACTGCTTCACGTTCTTGCAAGAGGGACTCTGTTCCACACCGTGTCCTCAGCTACTCACTCGAAACAGCGGGAAGCCCGCAAAAGAGATGCGCCGTGTTGTGTGATGTATTTCAGTAATGCCTTTCTCTTCATTTGCTCAATCACTCAATGGTTCAATCTTCCGATCACTCAATTCTCATAGCGAGAACGCCTCCGGGAGCAGGTTGCGGATTGTCGTGCGCTTAAACGTCCCTTCCGGGTTCCCCATGAGGATCTCCAGGTCGGGGGCGTGTTCGTAGAGGACTTGTCGGCATGCCCCGCACGGTTGACAGTGCTCTGCGTTGCAGGCGACCGCTATCTTCGTGAACTCCCGCTTTCCCTCGGAGATCGCCTTGAACAGGGCCACCCGCTCCGCGCAGAGGGAGAGGCCGTTCACGGCGTTCTCCACGTTTACCCCGGTGTAGACCGTTCCATCCACACACAGAAGGGCCGCCCCGACCGGAAACTTCGAGTAAGGGCAGTACGCATTTTCGCGTGCCTCGATTGCCTTAGTCAACAGTGTTTGATCGTCGATCAAAACCGAATCACCATTCCTATGCTCCCTGATATTGAACCTGTTGCGAACGGCCACCACCCTGTGCTATGACTGATGGGGATGAGGATCTGTCCCCGCGCGAACAGGCGCAGGAATGGAGGTCCCAGCTCCACACCTAGGGAAACGTGGGTGGCGAACACCGACCAGTGAAACTCATCGAGGTGGAGGGCGGTAAGAGCGGCATCGACCTCCGGCTGGAACCCGGGGAGGACGGGATCGACCTGCGGGACGACAGAGCCTTGAATGAGATCAACCCCCACACCGAGCTCGATCCCGGCGATGATGAGGTCGAGCCGCTTGACGAGTTCAGTTGAGAGCATGAACGTCGAAAACGAGAGATCAGCCGTGATCGTTCCCGTGCCCAGGCCGGTATCTATCGTCTCATCGAAGAGGGGGCTCGGCAGTGCCAAGCCGAAGAGGTTTGCCATCCCCCGCAGGAGCGAATCGTTCAGGATCCCTCCTGAGATACGGATCTCATCCACGACGATGAACGGAAGAGAGATCCCAATTGACCCGCCGAGGAGAGGGATCGGCGTCGAGGAAACGGGAAAATCCGCCTCGATCTGTGCCAGGGTCGCATCAAGGTCGGCAAGGATCGTGCTCTTAGCTGTACCCGAGATCCCGAGCGCGTCGAGGGAATCCGAAACCGCCGTGGGGATCTGTGATATGGTAGGGGAGAGGTCGAGAGTGTAGAACGATAGTTCAGCGCCGATCTCCCCGCTGAGCCCGGAGAAGGAAATGAGCAGGAGGAGAACCAGTGTGCCCATTATCTTTGGGGTCAGACCTTGAATCGTGCTATCGAGCCACTTCGATCTTCTTTTTTCTGTTGGATGTGCAGTTGGGTTACGCAGGCAAGAAGAGATACTTCGCCAAATATCACAATTCAAGATACGACCTCCTTTACGGTTCATCTCCTGTCCCATCCTTCCCATTCGCGCTGCTTCAGCACGGCGCGCTTGATTTTCCCGCTCGTCGTTTTGGGGAGCTCATCGACGAAGTCGATCGCCCGCGGGTACTTGTACGGCGCGGTGACGCTCTTCACGTGATCCTGCAGCTCCTTCACCAGTTCCTCTGAGGGTTCATACCCACTGGCGAGGATCACGAATGCCTTGACGATCTCGCCGCGTTCGCGGTGCGGGGAAGCGACCGCCGCTGCCTCGACCACCGCCGGATGGCTGACCAGGGCGTCCTCAACCTCGAACGGCCCGATCCGGTAGCCGGAGGTGAGGATCACATCGTCGGCCCGCCCTTCGAAGAAGAGATATCCCTCCTCGTCCATCCGCACGAGGTCGCCGGTGCGGTACCACCCGTCGGAGAACGCCTCCTTGTCCAACTCCGGGGACTTCCAGTACCCGTCGAAGATCGCCGGGCTATCCGGACGGAGAGCGATCTCGCCGATTTCACCTTGCTTGACGGGATTCCCGTCCTCGTCGATCAACACGACGCCCGGCCCAGGGGTCGGCTTCCCCATCGCTCCTGGCTTCACCTCGAGCCCGGGGTAATTACAGACGAGACAGACGCTCTCCGTCTGACCGTACCCATCGCGGATCGTCACCCCGAAGGCGCGTTTGAACGCCTCGATCGGCTCCACGTTGAGTGGCTCCCCGGCCGAGAGGGCATCCTCGAGCACACCCTTGTACTTCCCCATATCGGGGAGCTGCGCGACCAGCCGGTACTCGGTAGGGGTCGCGCACAGTTTGGTCACCTTGTACCGTTCGATCAGCTCCAGGTAGTGCTCGGCATCGAAACGCCCGTTGTACATCAGCTGGCTCGCCCCGGTGGTCAGGGCGACGCCGATCGGGCTCCAGTACCACTTCGCCCATCCAGGAGCGGTAGTCGCCCAGATGATGTCGTTCTCGCTCGCTCCCCACCAATAGCGGGCCGTGGTGTGATTATGACAGTACATCCAACGGTGCTTGTGTACGACCGGCTTGGCATTCCCGGTTGTCCCCGACGTGAAGTTGATCGTCATCGGATCGTCGGCGGCGACCGGAACCTTCTTTCCCTCGGGAGAGTTCTCTTTCATCAGTTTGGAGAAGCTGGTCCACCCTTCGCGTTCCCCGCCGATGAGTATGAGAGTCGAGAGTGGTGAGTCGGCGCGGGCGGCCTCCACCACGGCCGCGGTCGAGATATCGGCGACGATCACCGTTGCCCCGCTCACCTTGGCTCGGTAGGCGATCTCCTTTGCCTTCAACATCTCTGAACACGGGACGGCGACCCCGCCAGCGGCAAATGTTCCCAGCTGCACCATGTGCGCCTCGGGAAGGCGGGGAAGCACGTGCAGGATCGGATCGTTCTTCTTCACCCCCAACCCGATGAGCGCGTGCCCAAAGCGATGTGCTCCATCAACTAGCTGAGAGAACGTTACCTCACGTTTGTTCCCGTCGGCATCCTCCCAAAAGATGGCGACCTTGTCCGGGTTCACTCGGGCGTGCCCCTCCACGACATCGACGATGTTGTAGCCTGCGGGGATCTCCCACGTGAACTCGCGCATGTCCTTCTCGTAATCCTCATTGCTGTAACGCATCTTTTACATTTCCCCTTTCGAGTGAATTTTGAATTGCGACATAGAACCTTATAGCATATCGCGAGCTTTGTCGACAAACCTTAGGAGGAGAATGAGAGCCTGTGTCGTACTGAACGAAAATATGTCCAAGAGGCTGATCGCTAAAGGAGTGGTAGCGACACCGCTCGTGAAGAATGCGCTCGCCAAAGGGACGGTGCTGATCACCCTGGGGACGACGAACGCCATCGTCGCCGAAGAGATCCTCGGCCGGACGATCGATCGCGGTGCGTTCGCCGCGGGGTTCATCGACGATCGCTGGAATATCAACGCTCGCGTCGGTGAAGTCGGTGAGATTGTGCTACGAGAAGGGAAAGAAGTGACGGTGGATTCCCAGGAACTGCTCGATTCCCTCGGGGCAGGGGACCTGATCATCAAGGGCGGAAACGCGATCGATCCCTGGGGGGTGGTCGGGGTCCTTACAGGAGCGGTCAACGGAGGGACGGTCGGCCGTTACCTCCCACTTGCACTCGCCCGCGGGGTAGACGTCGTAATCCCGATCGGCCTCGCAAAGACGATCCACAGTTCGATCACCGACCTTGCGCGCGAGCTCGGGAGCGGGAAAGTCGACCGATGCATGGGGATCCCTTGTGGGATCTTCCCCCTTGTTGGCCGGGTCATCACGGAGATCGATGCTCTGGAGACCCTCTTCCCTGTCGAGGTGACCCAGGTTGCAAACGGGGGCGTCGGCCGCGGGGTGGGGAGCGTCTCCCTGCTGATCACAGGGGAAGAAGCTGCGGTGGAAAAGGCGTTCGATCTTGTTTCCTCCCTTCAGGGAGAGACGGGGACCGTGCTCGAGGGCCACGCATGATCGACTCCTACCTGTCGTTAAAGGAACCCGCCGTCGCGAAGATCACACGCAAGAAGTCGCGCTTCATCGCCCTTCTCTACCCGATCACTTCGGAGGAGGAAGTTCCTGGGATCCTTGAGGAGGTGAGGCACGCGTATCACGATGCCTCGCACCGCTGCTACGCCTACCGGCTGATGGGGGAATCCAGTCCGATCGTGTACACGAACGACGCTGGGGAGCCGTCCGGTTCGGCAGGTGGGCCAATCGTGGCGCAGGTTGAAGGGGAGAAGCTCTACGATGTGCTGGCAGTTGTCGTCCGCTATTTTGGTGGGAAGAAGCTCGGGTTGGGTGGGTTGATCCGTGCCTACGCCGACGCGACGAAGAAGGCCCTATCCGCGGCGGCGATCGTGGAGAGGCACCGGGAAGTGAAGCTTGCGATCACCTTCCCATCAGAGATCAATTCGCGGGTGATGGGGCTGATCCACCGTCACCCGGCGCGGGTGGAGGAGGTCGCGTACGACGACGAGGGGCGCGTGCTCATCGCAATTCCTCCGAGTCGCGTTGAACGATTCACTCAGGAGCTCAAGGATGCGACTGGGGCACGGGCCCATTGGGAGGAGGAACTATGATCGACTCGATTACCGGAAGAGTGGTTCGTGTGGCGACCGATCACCTAGTGATCGAGACCGAGGGGATCGCCTTCCGCGTTTTCTGTCCGGTGCGAACGCTCTCCACCTACCACCGTGGGGAGGAGGGGATCGTCTACGTCCATATGAGCGTGCGTGATGATGGGATCTCTCTCTTCGGGTTTGCGAGCTTCAAGGAGCGGGAGATCTTCCGCTCCCTTCTCCCGGTGGGACAGGTCGGCCCGCGCCTGGCTTTGCAGGTCCTCTCTAGTCTCTCGCCGGATGAGTTTGTCGTTGCGGTCGCTTCCGGGGACGTTGAGCAGCTGACGACGGTGAAGGGGATCGGGAGGAAGACGGCACAGCGGATCCTGATCGAGCTGCGCGATAAGCTGACGACCGATCTTGTATCTCCATCGCTCCCTCTCTCGAAGAAAGAGGAGACCGCCCTGCGGGCTCTCACGTCGAAATCCCTTGGTTTCTCGGTGAGGGAGGCGCGGGAGGCGCTCGAACGGCTACGCACGGATGATCTCCCACTGAAGGAGCTCGTCCGCCGAGCGTTGGAGATCATCGGAACCTGATATGCGCATCCTTGGGATCGACTACGGCCACAAGAGACTGGGCCTTGCCCTGAGCGATGAGGATGCGATACTCGCCACCCCCCTTCCCGTCCACGTGCGCACAACGATCGCTGACGACCTTTCTTTCCTTGTGCAACTTGCACAAGAGAGGGAGATTGCAAAGATCGTCCTCGGCCTGCCGCTTAACATGGATGGATCCTTGGGTGAGATGGCAGACGAGGTCGTCGCCTTTGCCGCGGCATTGCGCGAGGAGAGCGGTCTTCCCGTAGTCACCTTTGATGAACGCTTAACAAGCGTCGAGGCGGAGCGGGTCCTCGTGCAGGCGAACCTGTCGCGCAAGCGCCGCAAGGGGCTGCGTGACAGTCTCTCCGCCGTCCTCATCCTGCAGGGGTATCTGGAGAGCCAGCGAGAGGCCCGCGTTCCGTGAGAATCTGCAACGCGGCTCTGTTCCCCTGTTGATTCGCACGCGCTAGATCACGATCTTCGAGGTAGGAGACGACGAACCCGGCAGCGAACGCATCCCCTGCACCGGTCGCATCGATCG
This sequence comes from uncultured bacterium, assembly GCA_965370555.1. Classification (GTDB taxonomy): domain Bacteria; phylum Bipolaricaulota; class Bipolaricaulia; order UBA7950; family UBA9294; genus JAJOKK01. The sequence continues at coordinate 17,069 of CBDUVB010000007.1, read as the reverse complement.
CGGTGATCGGGTGGCTCACGTACCGATCGCGCTCCTTTCCGTGCCAGGCAAGTGATCCCTCTTTACCCAAAGTGAGACCCCCCATAGGGAAAAGCTCAGCAAGGATATCTACGATTTCTTTCTTGGTTTCTTTTCCCGATAGAGTCATTCCCTCATCGAGATTCGGGAAGATGAAATCAGCGGTGGAGATCTCTGCGAGGAAGGCGGAAACGCCGAAATTTCGTATCAAATTTGCTGGTGGGGGATCGATCGAGATCGTGAGATCCAAGGAATGAGCGATCTCGATCGCACGGTGCGTCGCGCCGCGTTGGGCAGGAGACAGGAAACTGTAACCGGAGAGGTGAAGGTGATCGGCATTGACGAAGAAGCCTTCTTCGATCCAGGTGTAATCGAGGCCATCATTCGCCCCACGTGAACAGATCATCGTCTTCCCTCTCTCCTTCGCCAGGGAGATGATCGTTCCGCTCTGTCGATCGACGCGCTTGACTCGCGTATCGACACCGGAAACCTGCAGGGAGCGAACGAGAAGGTCTCCCACAAGGTCGTCTCCCACACATCCGATGAACGTCACCTCTGCTCCCGCATGAGCGGCGGCGCGGGCGAAGTTCCCTGCCGAGCCGCCGGGCATCACCTGGATCGGGCTCCGCACCTCTCCCTCTCGGGGGAGCTCCTCGGGGAGTGTTGCGAGGATGTCGAGGTTGAGATCCCCCAGTACAACGATGCGGCTCATTCGTTCGTTCGCAGTCCGGCGATCGCCTCAGCCAAGAAGTGCACCCGTTCCAGATCGATCGGAGCCCTGACCGCACCATCCTCTTTCAAGGTGGTCCCGACGATGAATCCGTCCGCCTCGCGGTAGGTGGAGAGGTTATCAATTCGGACACCGCTCCCGATGAAGATCGGGAGGGAGGTCATCTGCTTCACTGCTTGCAGGTCCTCCGGGGGCGTTCGTTTTCCCGTTCCGATTCCGGAGACGATCAGGCCGTCGGGATGGTTGCGCGTCGCGTCGAGAGCGGCCTCCTCGAGTGTTGTCAGGTGGGCCGCGTGCTTGACGTGCACATCGGCGAGGATCTTAACCTTCGCATCGAGCCTCTTCCTCAGTTCGAGCAGGGGACGGGCCTCCCCCTCGATCAAACCTTGGTCGGTGAAGGCGGTCCCGCAGAAGACGTTCACCCGAATGAAGGTTGCTCCGGTCGCCACGGCGATCGAGAGGGCTGCTAGTCCGTCATTTCGCAGCACGTTTACCCCCACGGGGATACGCGATCGTTTGACGATCGCCTGGACGATCACCGTCATCACAGTGATCGTCTCCTTCGGTGCGAGCTTGGCGAACGGGGCATCACCGATATTCTCTACGATTGCAGCGTCGGCCCCGCCTGCCTCCAGAGTATCGAGGTCGCGCAGGGCCGCGGTGAGGATTGAGGAGATCGATTCCCCTTCATAGAGAGGACTGCCAGGAAGGGGAGGGAGGTGAATCATTCCGATAAATGGTTTGTCGGTTGTAAACGGTTCCATAGTGACGTAACTATATCCCGTCTTGCAATAAGGTGACAAGGACGGGGTGCGATCGCGTGCTAAGCAAGAATGGCTCTGCCAATATCAGATCGTGAAAGAGGAGAAAAGCGAACGGACGAGCAATTAACGCGCTGAGTAGTCGATCGTACCATGATCTGTAGGTGCACTGATCAGTGTTCGCTGGGTGTTTCCGAAGGGGGGAGTGATTGACTATCCCTGTAGCAAGACTGCTGGGTGTTCTGACGACTTCATTTTTGACTGACGGCCAAAACGCTGGATTTCATCATTCACTCCTCACCCCAACCATCTCCTATTGAGGAGAGGGAGTATAAGGAGGCCCTGTGGTAAGACCATAGGGTACTCAAGTTGAATGCGGCGTGACAACGCCCATCCTCCTCGTGGGTCAACACGCTGAAATGCCTTGAACCGGTCCCGATTCGCGTATATCATTGTTAAGTGTTACGAATCCTGTAGAGGTGTTACTGTTATGGGGAAACTGGTTCGCTTTAGCGTCTCGATCGAGAAGGAGCTCCTTGTGTCCTTTGATCGTCTCATCAATGAACGCGGCTACCAGAACCGCTCGGAGGCGATCCGCGATGCTATTCGTCGTCAGCTGATCCATCGGGAGTGGGAAGCAGGAGAGGAGGTCGCCGGGGTGATCACTCTCCTCTACGACCATCATCGGACGGGCCTATCCGAGGCGTTGACAGGGCTCCAGCACCACGCGCTGGCTCAGGTGATCTCCAGCACACATATTCACTTGGACGGGTCGAACTGTCTCGAGTTCATCGCGGTCAAGGGGGAGGCACGGGAAATCGAGATCCTTGCCGACAGGTTGACGAGCTTAAAGGGGGTCAAGCATGGTGAGCTCACCGCGACGTCGACCGGGGAGAAACTTGCTTAAGTTATTGTGAGGAGGATACATTGAAGAAGTTATCAGTGCTTAGTATCATGTTGTTGATCGTTGTGACTGTGGGGTGGGGCCTTTTCGCCAAACCTACCGTCGTGGTGACCCATGCCGTACTGGGAGAGTTCACCGAAGTTGTTGGGGGCGACCTGATTGAAGTCACCACGATTATCCCCTCGGGCTTCTGTCCGTCCCACTACGATCTACGGCCAAGTGATATTGCGGCGGTCAGCAACGCCTCGCTCGTGATCTACTCTGGGTTCGAACCGTGGATGGAGTCTCTCCTCGCCTCGGTCGGGGACGCCTCACATCCGGCGCAGGCTGTACAGCTTCCGGGTTCCTGGAACCGGCCCGACGACGCGGCGGCTAAGGTCGACGCAATCGTCGCGGCATTGACTGAACTTCTCCCCGAGGAGGCAGCGATCTTCGAGGAGAACGCTACCGCGTACAAGGAGGATCTTGCTTTTCTCGCCGCAACCTTGAAGGAAGAGGCCGATCATCTTGATGTCAACAGCATTCCCGTTATTGCGATGGCTTGGCAGGCAACGTTTGTCTCCTGGCTCGGGTTCGACGTTGTGGCGACCTACGGGGTGCCGGAGACTCTCTCTCTCAGGGACCTTGTCGATCTGGCTCAAGTTGGAACGGAGAAGGGGGCGCTCCTTGTGATCGACAACCTCCAGAGCGGGGTGAACTTCGGGGCAAAGCTCGCCCGCGAGATCGGTGCGATCCACGTAGTCCTTACGAACTTTCCCGGAGCAATGCCGGGGACTGAGACGGTCCCAGCGATGTTTAAGGCAAACGCCGCATCGCTCTTCTCGGCTCTTGAACCGGTACGCTAGGAGGTAGAGCGATTGGAGACGTTACGCATAGATCCCGAAACGGCCGACCTCGATCGGATGATCGAGCGGGGGATCGACCTGCACGGGCACTTAGGACCGTTTTTGGTCGCGGGGATCCGCATGGGTCTCCTCGCACTCGATCTTCTCGAGAGCCCTGGCTACTTTGGAATCGATGCCGAATCGGAGACCGGGACCGTAACGCCCCTCTCCTGTTTGACCGACGGTGTTCAGATTGGGAGCGGCTGCACCACGGGGAAAGGAAACCTCCGCGTGACCGAGGCACGTCGTCCGCGGGTGCACTTCTCGGTTAAGGACGGCCGTAAGCTCACGATCGCACTCCGTTCAGACGTAATGCAGGAATTCCGTGAGGGCGAGATCAACGAAGAGAGCGAACGGACGAAGCGACGACCGCTTGAGGAGCTTTTCACGTGGGAAGCCTTGCAGTAGAACTCAAGAACGTTTCTGCTGTTTACGAGGGCGAGCGTATTCCAGCCCTTCATGGGATCGACTTAGCGGTCAAACCGGGAGAGCTTGTTGCAATCGTCGGGCCGAACGGCGCGGGGAAGACGACGCTCCTTGAGGCGATCAACGGTCTCCTCCCGATCAGATTCGGAGAGGTGCTCGTATTAGGAAAGCCGATCGGACGATCGAGCCACCGCCTACGGCAGGAGATTGCCTACCTCCCGCAGGATCTCTTCTTCGACCCTGGAACCCCGTTCCTGACGTGGGATGTGGTCCTGATGGCGCGCTTTGCGAAGATCGGTCCCTTCCGTCTTCCTTCTTGGGCGGATCGCCGCCTCGCTCGCGAGGCGATTGCCGCCGTGGGTATCAGCGAGCTCGCCGGTCGACCGATCGGGCGTCTCTCCGGGGGCCAGCAGCGAAAGGCCCTGCTCGCACGGGTCCTTGCTAAGGAACCGCAGCTCCTGCTCCTCGATGAGCCGACGACCAACCTCGACCCTGAGGCGAAAGAGGAGATCTCAAGGCTGATACTTGAGATTCGGAGCACTCTTTCGCTTACTACCCTTGTCGTCAGTCACGAATCCGGTCCCCTCCTCGATGAGGCCAACCGCATTCTCACCATGGTTGAAGGTCGGCTCCTCACCGATTCGGCGGAGTGGGGCCCTCTTGTGCAGGTGCACGGAATACCGCAGGGGATATAGAGGTGTTCGGACTACCCCTTCATATCATCCTGCCGACCCTACTGGGGAGCCTCCTCGCAGGGATGCTCTGCAGCCTACTTGGGGTCTTTGTGGTGCGGATGAACCTCTCCTCCCTCGGCTTTGCCATGTCGCACGCTGCCTTTGCCGGAGCGGCATTGGGGCTGATGGTGACAGTGCTCGATCCTCTGTGGATGGCGATCCTGTTTGCCGTGGGAACTGCAGCGATCCTCGGTCCCCTCGCCGAGGCCTCTCGGATGAAGGAGGACGCGATCATCGGGGTGATCTTTCCGCTGATGATGGCCCTCGGCCTGATCTTTATCAGCCTTACACCGAGCGCAGGGATCGGTAGCGGAGCCCTCTCCCTCCTCTGGGGGAGCATCCTCGGGATCACGATGAATGACGTGATCAAGCTCGCCGTGCTTGCTTCTGTGATGCTCGTCGCCATAGGCGGGTTCTACAAGGAATTTCTCGCGATCCTTCTCGACCGCAAGCTTGCTGCCGCCTCCGGGATCAACGCACGGCTCTACACCTACCTGATTCTGTTCCTCACAGCGCTCACTGTCGCCCTCTCCCTGCGCCTCACCGGCGGGCTCCTGATCTATACCCTGATGATCCTCCCTGCCTCAGCCGCCTATCAATTGCTGTACGATGTGAAGAAGGTCCTCATTTTAGCACCGCTTCTGGGGATGTTTGCTGCGATGGGAGGCTTCCTCCTCTCTCTGGGGGCCGATCTTCCGATCGGCTCCTCAATTGCCCTTGCAGCAACCGCCCTCTTTCTCGTCTCCATGATCCTCTCCCCCAAGCGTCGCCGGCGAGCGCGCTGAGAGCCCCAGGGCGGCTTCAAAAGTCAAAACCTGGTAGTCTAAGAGGAGTTGGTCGCCAAAGGAGCATACGCATGAAACCAGAAGATGGAGCAGGGGGAGAAGGCAGATCAAGGTTTTGAGGGGCACAGGAGAGTATTTACCGAGTTTGGAGTAGTGCCACGCCTTCAGAGCCCTGAGGAGCATGTTATGCAGATTACGCCGACGCACATTCTGATGATGGTTCTATCCATTGTGGTCGGTGTCGCGCTGATCTATGCCGGGCTGTTTGCGGGTTGGGGGTTGGTTTGGGTGTCGGGAGGAACCTTCTTTATCGCTATAGGAGTGGCAGCAGGATTGTTGACGTTGGCGTGGAACCTTCCAGGGCGAGTGGGTGCCATCTTGCGACGGCCGCTGGCCAGCATTCTAATCCTGGGTATCATACTGACGCTGATGGCCTTGACCGTGTACCTGGGAATCGTCGGTGGTAGGCGATGAGTCGTTGTGGCGCAAGAAATGGTTCGAGAGCCTATCTCCTCAAAGAGAGCGCCGAGCTTGCCGTACTGATCGCTGTCCTTGCGGTCGTGTCGCGGTTTGTCCGTATTCCGGCGTGGGTGTTGGTCGGGGTTCCGCTTGTCAAGATCCTCGTTTCCAGTGCGATGTACGTTCTCTTCCTGCGAAGGAGTTTCCTTTGCACAGCACGTGTCGGCCCGGAAGCCCTTATCGGGCTAACCGCGGAGGCGGTCACGCCTCTCAACCCGTTCGGCCAGGTCAAGATCAACGGTGAGATCTGGTCCGCTCTCAGTCAGAACGGGACGACGATCCCTTCGCAACAGAAGGTGAAGGTCCTGAAAGTGCACGGGAACACCTTGCACGTCGTCACCCTGACCTGAAGAGGCCGATCCATACAACGCACGCCGACCTCGACTTAGCGTATCAGGCGGTGCAACTTTCCCACTGTGGGTTCAATGTAATGCCCCGAACGTTCACCTTTCAAAGGCTTGCTCTCGCGTCTCCTAAAGTACTCTTCACTCGACGGTGACGGTCTTTGCCAGGTTTCGCGGCTGGTCGACATCGGTCCCCCGCAGTACGGCGATGTGATAGGCAAGGAGCTGCAGGGGAACGGTGTACAGGATCGGCAGGCACAGTGGAGAGACTTCAGGGAGGGGAAAGATCTGATCGGCGAGGGGGGCGAGCCGCGGGTCGTCTGGTCGATCGGTGAGTGCAATGACGATCCCCTTTCGCGCTTTGACCTCCTGAATGTTGGAAAGGACCTTGTCGTAGGCAATGTGGCGGGAGAGGAGGACGACGACCGGCATCTTCTCGTCGATCAGGGCGATCGGGCCGTGTTTCATCTCCCCGGCCGGGTACCCCTCGGCGTGGATGTAGGAGATCTCCTTCAGCTTGAGCGCCCCTTCAAGGGCGATCGGGTAGAGGGGGCCGCGGGCGAGGAAGAGAAAGTCCGTCGCGTGGTGGAACCGCTCGGCAAGGGGGAGGATCCTATCTTCGTGGGCGAGGATCTGCGCGATCTGGCCGGGGAGGAGAGTGAGGCCAGCCAGTTCCTCCTTCATAGTCTCGTCCGAGATCGTGCCGCGCCGTTCGGCGAGGAAGAGGCCGAGGAGGGTGAGTGCAGAGACTTGGGCGGAGAAGGTCTTTGTCGCGGCGACCCCGATCTCGATCCCGGCGCGGGTGTATACGACACCGTCGGATTCCCTCTCGATTGCCGAGTGGAGCGAGTTGACGAGCGCGATTACCGCGGCTCCCTTCTCTTTAGCGCGGCGCACGGCCATCAGGGTATCGAGTGTCTCCCCGGATTGGGAGACGGCGACGACGAGGGTGCGTGGGGTGATCTGCATCTCACGGAGGCGGAACTCCGAGGCGATCACCGCCTGTACAGGAACCGGGAGGACGCGCTCCCAGAGATATTCCGCCACCAGGCCGGCGTGGTATGCGGTCCCGCAGGCGATCAGATATACGTGGTCAAAATCTGTCTTCAGCTGGCCGAGGTTGGGAAGGCTTATCGTCCCCTCCTTGGGGTTGATCTTCTCCCGAATCGTCTCTCCAACGGCGCGTGGCTGCTCGTGGATCTCCTTCAGCATGAAGTGTTTGTATCCGCCCTTCTGAATCGAGAAGGGATCCATAGCCACCGGTTGCAGCGGGCGCGTGACCTCCTTCCCCGCGAGGTCGACGACGCGGAATCCCTGTGGGGTCAGCTCTGCCAGCTCGTTGTCGGCCAGGAAGAGGACCTGAGATACCTTCCCAGCGATGGCAGGAATGTCCGAGCAGGCGAAGGTTCCGGTTTCTCCCTTCCCTATCACGAGTGGACTTCCACGTCGGGCGACGATGATCCGCTCCGGATCGTCCTCGGAGAGGACGGCGATGGCGAATGCCCCTTGCGCTTCGCGCGCGGCCGCTGCGGTCGCTGTGAGGAGATCCCCGTCATAGTGCTCCTCGATCAGGTGGGCGAGGACCTCGGTGTCGGTCTGGGAGCGAAAACGGTGCCTGGATGAGATTAATTTCTCCTTGAGGTCGAGGAAGTTCTCGATGATACCGTTGTGGATCACGGCGATCTTCCCGCGACAGTCGAGATGGGGGTGAGCGTTCTCCTCGTTGGGAACCCCGTGGGTTGCCCAGCGGGTGTGTCCGATTCCGATCCTTGCGGTGAGCGTCTGGGGAACCTCTTTCTCCAGGTCCCCCACTCTCCCCGCCCGGCGGAAGAGCGTCATCTTTCCGCCCTCCAAGACGGCGATTCCTGCTGAATCGTACCCCCGGTACTCCAGCCGCTTGAGCCCGCTAAACAGGAGGGGGGCAGCCTGTTCACACCCTACGTACCCGATGATCCCGCACATACAATCACCTCTGTGAAAGAGAAGTGTAGCCTCCTTCTGGAAGAATGCCAATGGGGTATTGTCTCGCGAGGGGGCTCTTGCTATAATGGGACGCCAACGATCGTTTAGGGAAGCTTTGAAGGAGAGGAGCGATGCGCGAGGCGGAAATCAAGGCACTATTAGTTGATCCATTCAATAATGCGCCGGTCATCTTGCTGAAGGATCGGCATTCAAGCAAGGCGATGCCTATCTGGATCGGGGAATCCGAGGCGATGTCAATCGCCTTTGGCCTGCAGAACAACCACTTTCCGAGGCCGCTCTCCCACGATCTGATGAAGGAGATCGTCGATAACCTCAATGGGAAAGTGGAGAAGGTTGTGATCAGCGGACTGGAGGAGGGAACGTATTACGCATCTATCTTCCTCCAGAACGCAAGCGGAGAGACGGTGGAGGTAGATGCACGCCCCTCCGATTCTCTGGCCCTTGCCCTACGTATGGGAAGCCCGATCTTCATCGAGGATGAGGTCTTCGAGGCCTCAGCGATCGAGTCTCCGTTTGCAGAGGAAGAGGCGTTTCAGGGTTTCGTCGATTCCAAGATGAGTTTAGGGGAGTTCAAGAAGCTCATCACCTGATCCCTGAATCAGCCGCGGATGGTCTCGGCCGTACGTGGAAGAATGAGGAGTTCTTCCGGGGTCAGTCCCTGATCGATGAGGATATGGGGCGCGTAGATGCTTGTGGTTCGTTTCCCATCGACGAAGATGACGATCTGCTTGATGAGATAGGTCTCTCGATCGATCCAGAGCATGCGCGTGAGAAGACCGGTCTTTGCGTCGTATACTTTAAGGATGTACCCCCCGGGAATTGTGGTCTCCAAAGGATCATCTGTGATTCCGGAGAAACCCACTTCGAGATCGTGTTCAGCCCCCTCTGTCCTTTCGTCTATTACAGGGCAGAATTGGGAGAGATCCTCCTGCGATTGTTGAGCGGCAAACCCCTCTTCGAGACCGATCCCGCATGGGAAGAGTGTCGTATCGAAGTGGGGGATATTCTGCGAGACCTGGAGAGTCACCTTTCCCTTCTTCCATTCATCTTCCAGTTGTCTGATGTCGAAGTTTGCCACTCCCAATGCGGAGAGAGGGAATCTCACCCAGCGCTTGATCACCGTGACGTTCTCCTGCGGAAGGTAGTGGGAGAGAAGATCTCGATCGACGGTGTACACCTCATCCTTGACATTGTCGGGTGAGAGGTAACGTACCCGCAGGGTCGGGTCCGGCCCGTTTATATACCACACGCGCATGCTGATCGTTCGATCCTCTTCCCCGCTCTGTCTGACTTCGACCACGGTCTCCAGGTCCTTGATACGCTCGAATGAGGTCTTCACTCGCCATATCAGGCCGCCTGGCTCCATCGGGTTATTCTGCCCTAGATAATACTGTTCCACGGCAACGACGGTGATGACTAGGCTGATAAAGAGGCCGATCCCAAGGAGGATCAGGTTTTGACTGTTCATTGTAAACGATTATAATCGCTTCGGTAACCGTGTTCAATTGGTGGTGTCAAGGAAGGAGGGCGACGATGGTGGATCTGATTGATCGGCTGCGGCGGGTGCAAGATGCACCGGTCGATGGGAAGACGGTGTTGGTGCGAGTGGATTACAACGTTCCTCTGGCAGACGGCGAGGTGGCGGACGATGCGCGGATCAAGGCTTCTCTGCCTACCCTGAACTATCTCTTGGAGCACGCAGCAAAACCGGTCCTCTTGACGCACCTCGGCCGCCCGGAGGGGAAGGTAACCCCCGCCCTCCGCCTCGATCCTGTGGCCGCACACCTACAGACCCTCCTCGGCCACCCGGTGCACAAGCTCGATGACTGTGTGGGAGAGGAAGTCAAGGAGGCAATCGAACAGGGTGAGGAAGGGTCTGTCTTCCTCCTTGAGAACGTACGCTTCCACACGGAGGAGGTGGCGAACGAGGCTCCATTTGCCCGCCGGTTGGCGGAGCTTGGGGATCTCTACATCAACGATGCTTTCGCTGCCCTCCACCGTGCGCATGCCTCCACGTTGGGAATCTGCGATTACCTCCCATCCTACGCTGGGCTGCTCGTCCAGCGTGAGATCGAGGCCCTGTTGCACCTCATCGACAATCCGGCGCGTCCCTACTTGGCAATCATTGGGGGGAAGAAGGCCCGGAGCAAGCTCGGGGCGTTGCGTGATTTTCTCGATCAGGTCAATGCGATCCTGATCGGTGGTGGGGTAGCGTTCACCTTCCTCCGTGCCCAGGGGATCCAGGTGGGAGATTCCTTGGTCGATGAATCGCTTTTAGGTGAGATCACGAAGTTGATCGAGGCTGCTGCTGAGAAGGGGGTCGTGATCCATCTCCCGCGTGATGTGGTGGTCGCCCCGGAGTTGAGCGCTGAGGCGCAGACACAGGTTTGCCCGACGGCGGATATTCCTTCCGGATGGATGGGGCTCGACATCGGTCCGGAGACGATCGGCGAGTTTCGAGATCAGATCGCCGTGGCGAAGACGATCGTCTGGGCCGGCCCGATGGGGGCGTTCGAGATAGAGCCGTTCTCTCACGGGACAGTAGAGATCGCCGCTGCCCTCGCCGGCGCGGATGCGTTCACCGTGGTAGGCGGAGGAGAGACCGGCGAAGCGGTGACGAAATCCGGGTATGCTGAAGGGATCTCCTACATATCCACCGGCGGCGGGGCCTGCCTCGCCCTCTTGCGCGGGAAGTCGCTCCCTGCGCTTCAAGTGCTCTTGGCTTGAGGTTGTTCTCACTTTTGTTTCATGTTAGAATGGAACGGATTGCGGGCATAGCTCAGTGGTAGAGCATCAGCTTCCCAAGCTGAGGGTCGCGGGTTCGAATCCCGTTGCCCGCTTTGATAACCGTTTCAAAACCCCTCTTCGACCTAGACAAGGAGGGCGATGGATCAGACCCTGGAAGCCCCGCACACCTTGAACCTGGAAAGCCTGGAATCGCGGGTGGCCACGTGTACCAAGTGCCCGTTGAGCGCGACCCGGCATAACATTGTCTTTGGCGAGGGTGATCCGCACGCGCTGGTTATGTTCGTGGGAGAGGGGCCAGGAGAGGTGGAGGATAACCAGGGTAGGCCATTTGTCGGCCCGGCTGGGCAGAAGCTTGATGAGGTCTTCGCTGCGGTTGAGATCACGCGTGCGGAGATCTACATCACCAACGTGGTCAAGTGTCGCCCCCCTGGGAATCGGGTTCCGACAAAGAAGGAGATGGAGACGTGTTTCCCTTATTTGGAAGCCCAGATTGCCATGATCAATCCCGGGCTGATCGTCACCTTAGGGAATATACCGACGCAGTGGCTCCTCCCCGATGCGGGGGGGATCACCCAGGTGCATGGATCTCTCCTCCCCTGGCGTGGGGGGATACAGATCTTCCCCATGTTTCACCCGAGTTACCTGTTGCGCAACCAATCGCGGGCCAAAGGGAGCCCGAAGTACTTGACCTGGCTCGATATCCAGAAAGTGAGAGCGTGGATCGATGAACATGGAAGCATTAGAGACGCGTGAGGAGCAGGAGGCGTTCGTCCAGGATGCCCTGAAACGGGCCGAGGCCCTCCGCAAGAAGAAGGAGTACAAGGAGGGGATTAGCCTCCTTGTAGAGGCGTTGCGCTACGGGATCGATAAGGCGACGATCTATTACCGGTTGGGAAATATCTACATCGACGGGGATGACTTCAACCGGGCCGAATATGCGTACAAGCGGGCCCTAGAGATCGATCCGCATCACTCCAACGCGATGCACAACCTATCTATCGTCTACAAGCGGCAGAAGAAGACCGCACTCTATGTGAAGACCTACAAGAAGTCGCAGCGCATGGAGCTTCGATCTCCCCGTAAGGGTAACCTTGCCCCCGAGCAGAAGGTTCACTTGCGGCGTCTGAGCATCAGGATCCTCTTGGGAATCTTCGCTGCGGGGGCGATCATCGTGCTTGTGATAGTCCTGGTCACTCGCTAGCCGACCCTGATTTCTCTTTAGGCCCGTCTTCTGTTTGACGCTACTTCGTCGATGAGGTATAGTCTGCGTCACTATTAATAACTACTAAAGAAGGGTTACTGTTGACGAGAAAGAGAGTCTATGAGATTGCGAAGGAGCTGGGTGTCTCCAGCAAGGAGCTGATCGTTAAGCTCGCGGAGATGGGGATGCCGGGGCTCAAGGCGGCGAACACGGTCGACGATGAGGAGCACGCGCTCATCGTCAACCTCTATCAGGAGGAGAGCGCGCCGTCGGTATCGGTGGTGGAGGAAGAAGAGCCAGGAGTAGAGGTCGAGGAGAAGCCGGTTCGAAAGGGCGATCCCCGTCCTCCGATTGTATCCGTCCTTGGACATATCGATCACGGAAAGACGACCCTTCTTGATGCGATCCGAGATTCTCACCTGGCAGCCAAAGAGGCAGGGGGAATCACCCAAGGGGTTGCTGCCTACCAGGTCGATCTGCACGGGAAGATAATTACGTTCATCGATACCCCGGGCCACAAGGCATTCACCGGGATGCGAGCTCGCGGGGCGAAGGCGACCGATATCGCGATCCTGGTCGTGGCGGCGGATGATGGAGTGATGGCACAGACACAGGAAGCGATCGATCACATCCACGCCGCGAAGATCCCGATGATCGTAGCAATCAATAAGATCGATAAACCGAACGCGGACGTTGACAAGGTCATGAATGACTTGACGAAGCAGGGATTAACCCCGGAAGCGTGGGGAGGGGAGACGATCACCGTCCCTATTTCGGCGCTCAAAGGGGAGAACATCGAGGGCCTGTTGGAGATGATCCTCCTCGTCGCCGAGATGGAGGACCTCCGTGGCGACCCGAAGGGGGAGCTGGAGGCGATCATCATTGAGAGCCACCTCTCCTCGGGGCGTGGTCCGGTGGGGACCGTGGTTGTCAAGGATGGCACCTTACACGAGAAGGATTATATTGTCGCCGGGACGACTTATGGTCGGGTGAAGGCGTTGATAGATGAGACCGGGAAAAGAATCCACGAGATTTGTCCGGGGCAGGTAGCGGAGGTCCTTGGCTTGCAAGAGGTTCCACCGGTCGGAACACCGATCGAGGTCAAGAAGAACCAGAACCAGGCTAAGGCCTGCGCCGCTCAGCGAAAGGCGGCGGCAGCGACCCCACGGCGCTCACGGGCAAAGATGAGCGTGGAGGACCTGTTCCGCGAAGCTATGGAGGAGGAGAAGCTGCAGCTGATCCTGAAAGCATCCTCAACCGGGGCGCTGGAAGCGGCGCGACGAGAGATCGAATCGCTCGACGTGGGGGATGTGCAGGTGGAGTTCCTGCACTCCGGGGTCGGGACTGTCTCTGAGGGGGATGTTCTCCTCGCGGCGAGTCTCCCTACGGACTGCCTTGTCGTCGGTTTCGGGGTCAAGGCAGATGCCAAGTCGGCAAAGCTTGCCGATCGCGAAGGGGTTCCTCTCCTTGTCTACGACATCATCTATGATCTGCTCGATGAGATCGAACATGCCCTCAAGCAGCGCCTCGCCCCGGAGTACGAAGAGGTGAAGCTCGGTGAGGTCGAGGTCCGTCAATTGTTCAAGACCCCGGGCGGGGTCGTTGCGGGATGCTATGTTGCGGACGGGAAAGTAACCCGCAAGGGGAAGGTTCACATCCTCCGGCAGGGGGAGGCAGTCTTCGATGGGGAGATCGCGTCCTTGCGGCGATTTGAGGATGATGTGCGGGAGGTCCAGGCCGGACGTGAGTGCGGCATTCGCCTCAAGGACTTCGATGATGTCGAAGTCGGTGACCGGTTTATCGTCTTCATCCTGGAAGAGGTTGAGCGCTGAGGACGCGATGCCGCCCCTCTGTGACGCATACAACCTGGGCCTCTTTCTCTCACAATCTTGGAGAGGGGTCTCGCTCGCGACTCCATTGATTCCAACGAGGTCCTTTGATGGCTGATGGACGGATACAAGCACGGTTGCGCGAAGAGGTCAAGCGTGAGCTCTCCTCAATTGTCGAGTTTGAAGCACGCGACCCGGTGATCCGCGATGCCTTTCCCACGGTTATGTCGGTCAATCTCTCCGCCGATGCTCACTATGCCAAGGTATACGTGGCCGTCGATAGTTCCGTCGACCGCGATGCGGTTCTCGCTGCGTTTCGCCACGACCGTGGATTCTTTCGGACCGAGCTCGCAAAACGACTTCCGCTCCGCTACACCCCTCAATTGGAGTTCATCCTCGATGATACTGTGGAGTGGGCGATGCGGATCAACCGGCTACTGAAAGACGAGGACAATGCGATCCTATCCGATTAGTCGTGCCCTATCTTTCCCGTTTCAACGACCGCTCCTTCTCTTGCTCTCCCTCTTCTTTGTGGGGATCCTCTACGCTATGGACTCCCAGGCGACCCTGTATGAGATCGAGAATCCAAAGTGGGTCCTCTCGATGGGAACGTTTATCCTCCTCTCCCCGATCTTCAATGGTCTGTTTATCCTCCTCGTCCACGGGGAGAAGATCGGCGAGCCGCTCACATTGAGCCAGGCGCTCACACGCCTCCTCCCGCGTTACGGGCACCTCGTTGCCGGGGAAATCATGGTCAATCTGGGTGTCTTTGTCGGGTTCCTTCTTCTCTTTATCCCCGGCGCCTATCTAGGACTGCGATGGATTTTCTACAAGCAGGCGATCGTGATCGATGGGGCGAGCGGTACTGCGGGGATGCGGACAAGCTTCGCGATGACGCAGGACTGGCATGACCTTGCCTTTCTGCTGCGATTCTTGGCGATCCTCTACGCGCCGACGTTTCTCGTCGTTGGTGCGACCGTTGCCCTTCCTCTTGGGAACATAGGAAGTTGGATTGCACGTGGGGTCTCGGTCCTCACCTTTGCGTGGGTCAACACGCTCTTGACCGACCTGTACGTTCCCCATGAGAAGGAAGCGGTGATGAGTGGCGAGTGACGGGAAAAGCAATTTTGGATTACGAATGGCAATAAGGGAAGAGCGATCGCTGATCGCAATCTCTTACCTTGGGCGTGCAGCCATGGTTAAGTATCCACACGGAACAAAGTCAATAGTCTGGGCTCAATCCCAATCGAGGGGATAGACGTAATCGTCGATCAACCCTCCTGCGGGGTCATAGAGCCAAGCCGTATCTTTACCTTGATTCCATATTTTGTGCCCGGTCCAGTAGAAGTCTACTTCTGATTCTCCACAGGCTGTATGCTCTCCTCCTCTGCCCGTGGCAATGGAACCGGAGTGAATCCGGAGCAGCCCTCCAGGAGGTAGGAGACATTTCCCGATCAGATAGTCGCCGAAATCAAGCACATTCCTCTCGCTCCCTGATGCATCCTGAAGCTTCCACTCAGCGGCAAGATTAACAGGTTCAGACCCGCGATTTACGATATAGACTATCTCATCATCGCTCCATTGCCTGATCGCCGCGATGATCAGATCGGATTCCGTGTAGTTATCGCACTCTCCCCACCATCCTCGTCTGGCCGACGCCGCCTCGATCTGGGCTGCAATGATGAAGTCCGCGTAGCGAACGGAGAAGTCATCCCCGTTTCTGATCGCCGTGTCGTTGGGATTAAACACATCCAACCGCGCCATCCCCGCGGCGACCATGAGGGCAGAAACGCTGCTCGTCTGCGTCCTTTCAGGAGAGAGAAAAACATGTGCCAGGAGCCTGTCCTGCGCTCGCTCATATCCATCATCGATCGGATGAAGCTCTATCCATAAACTTTTTCCCTTGATGAGCGCCTCGTTGTAATCCCTTGCTTCCTCGCCAAAGCATTGGTCGAGACCAGGGGCGTTGATCGATGCGTAGCGCACCTGTTCTCTCGTTCCATCAGAAAACGCGACGACGATCGTATCGCCGTCCTTGGCTCTTATTCCCTGAGCGGGTAGTAGATTGGATGTTCTTCCGTTCAGGATGAGAGAATAGGCGAGGACGACAAACAAAAGGATTGAGAGCAAAACCTTCTTGGACATGATCATACCATCTCCTTTCTGTCCACGAAGTATACTGATAAACCTGCGAACGAGGCAAGCCAGGGTGGGGTCACGAAAAAGCAATCATCGTGGAGAGAGGGAAGGATTAACCGGTTGGCGAAGCTAGTGAACGCACCATTCCGGCATCACGATCGAAGATCATTACTGTTCTGTTTGTGAGCGGATTCCAATCTAAGGCTACATCGAGGAGCGGCTCTGAAGAGAGGAGGGTCCTTTCCTCTCCCTGGTGGAGGTGGAGGGTGTAGTAGAGGGGGGATTTAGAGAAGCGGTTGATCGCGTAGAAACGGTTCTCGTTCAGTAGGAAGGCGTTTAGTGACGTGTAGCTCTTAAGAGATGAAAGCACACTATCTATGCTTTCGCTCAGGTGGCTTTCGTCGAGGTGGTTAAGCAATAGGTGGAAATACCGTTCGGAGTCGGTATCCCCCTCCATTTCAGGAGATCGTTCCATGTGGTCTTTGATCGTCCCGTTGTGACAGAAGTACCAGGTCTGCGCGTTGTGCGTGTGCTGGAACGGGTGAACGTTTTCGAGCGTTACATTTCCGCGCGAGGCGCGTCGTGCATGGAGGAGAGTGATTATTCGATTCTTAAACTGCTGTAGTGTTAGATCGTCCCAGCAGGGTTTTAGGCTACGGTAGGAGTGATACGTTCCCCCCTCTGCATAAACAACGCCCCACCCATCGCCGTGGCGGAACTCGCCGAAGCTCTGGTTGTGCTCGTGCAGTGCATTCTCCCCGCGGGCCATGCGCACAAACGGCTCAATAAGTGTTTCACCTTTGACGCCGAACGGCGCGGCGATCATCCGGCACATGCTTTCTCCTTTTCTCATGCTTGCTCGGATACAGCGGCGTTTTGGCAGATCTGGGATCAAGATGCGCCTTAGAACCGAGCAACACTCTCAGCATCGCTATCACTGCCTACGTATTGTAGATGAGCGTCTACGTTTTGTATACAGGGCGACATTACGGTTTTTTTGGACGTGTTACCTTGCAGGCGTTCGACAGTGAATGCTACATATTGCGTGGTTGAGTGACGTAATC
>CBDUVB010000006.1:0-70874 GCA_965370555.1 uncultured bacterium | reverse complement strand
CCTGTAACTGATGTATGCCGAAGTCTAAACATTGTCACCTACTCCTCTACTCTACCGGTGAAATGGTTGAGGCCTAAGGTGGAGCCTGAAAAACCAAAACTGAGCCGCGAAACAGAGTTTAAGCAAGCAGGCTCCCAAAGGAGGACATGGTGCAAACCACTTATGAGAACACGACTATCAGTACTTTCTTGGAAGAACTCTCCTCAGCGACCCCCGCACCAGGGGGAGGGAGTGTCGCTGCACTCTCCGGGGCGATGGCTGCATCGCTGGTGCTGATGGTCTGTAACCTGACCATCGGCAAGGAAAGCTTCGCTGAAAACGAGCAGAAAATAAAAGCCATTCTGGAAGAGGCGCTTAAGCTGCGCGAAGAATTGATGAACGCGGTTGATAAGGATATCCAAGCCTATAATGCAGTGATAGGCTGTTACCGCTTACCCAAGGGCACACAAGAAGAAAAATCCGCGCGAAAGGAGAAACTTCAAGCCGCTCTTAAACAGGCTAACGAGGTTCCCTACCGGACGGCAAAGACGTGCTACCGCGTGCTTGAGTTAAACCGCCGTCTACCGCAGATCGGCAACCCCAACGCCATAAGTGATGTGGCCGTTTCCGCTCAGTTGGCAGAAGCCGCTCTGCAATCGGCCCTATATAACGTAGATATCAACTGCAACTACATCAAAGATGAAGGTTATGTGAGCAACTACCGCAAGAAACGTGCCGAGTTGGCTAGACGAGCGGGGAATATGAAGCAGGAGATCATCGATGCGGTGCAAACCGTGTTGTGCAGTTAATGCTACTGTTGGTCGAGAGCAGCGTTGTCTTCGTCCTTGGTCTCCTTCCAGATTCGATCTAGAATTCCATTGACGAAGACCTGTGCCCGCTCGGTCCCGTACTTCTTACACAGTTCTACAGATTCGTTGATCGCCACCTCGGGCGGGACAGAGGGAAGGTGTAGAAGCTCGAAGACCCCCAGGCGCAGGATGTTGCGGTCGATCAGGGCCAACCGCTCGAAACGCCAGCCCACGGTGTGCTGGCCGATGAGATCATCGATCTCATCCCTGCGCGTGGTGATCCCGATGAAGACCTGTTCGATGTAATCGCGTTGATCCCCGGGATCGATCTCGGAGAACATCTCAGAGATCGGTCTCTCGACGAATTCCTGTTGATAGAGAGCACTAAGCAGGAACTCGCGGGCCTCTCTGCGGTGCATCAAGGACGGAAGAGACGAGAGGTGAGCTTTCGCAGCCGTTGTAACACGTACTCTTGCGACTCAAGATAGGCGCCGATCAGATACCCGGCGAGCGCGAACGCGAGGAGGATCAAGACCACTTTCCACCCAGCGAGGACGAAGAGGAGGCCAACCAGAAGGCCGATGACGAGCCCGATCAGCTTAGGAGTCATCACTATCAATGGCATCCTCCTCCTCTCTCTTGACCGGCTCTTCCTCACGCGCGCGAATGCTATCCACGAGCACGGAGACCTCTTGCACCTCAACCCCAGTCCGTTCGACAACACGCTGGGAGAGGGTCTCCTGGATTCGCCGTCCTACTGCAGCTACCTGTTCCTGGGGAGAGAGGGCTGTCTGGATCCGGATGGAGATCCCTTCCTCCTGGTGCCGCAGCCGGACACGGAAGCGATCGATCCCAACCTCCTCGCGCAGGATCCCGCTGATGAATTCCCGCAATGCATAGGGCGAAAGTTCGATCCTTCCCCACTCCCCCTCCTGTGAGAAGCGCGCCGCCGCTACTTGTCTCCGGTATGCCAACAGGACAAAGTGGATGGCGATCACAAGCAGAACCGCTCCCACAAAGAAGAGAATTCCGATCCCGACCGCCGACACAAAGAAAGGCGACGGTACTGCAAAGGTAATGACTCCCGCCCCAAGGAGGATCGCCACAACCCCTAACCCCACTGTAAACAGGGTTGCGCATAGATAGAGGGCACGAATAAGTAAGCTCATCCCTCCTCCTTCTCCTCCACGAACGTCTCTTCTGGCTCCACGAGTCGCTGTACATCAACGTCCACGCCGCTGACGCGCAGCCCGGTCATCCGCTCGATCTCCGTCTTTACGCGTGTCTGCACCTGCTTGGCCACCTTGTGGATCGGATTTCCATACAGGACAGTGATCCGCACCGTTACCTTGACATTCTCTCCCTCGACCTCAGTATCAACGTATCGCTTCATCCCCTCGCCACGGCGAAAGGCGCCGTCACCCGATCTCAGGTTGGCGATCCCTTCCACTTCGGAGACCGCGATCCCCGCGATCGCGGTGACCACGTCTTTGGAGATGCCAACGTTTCCCTTCTCTCCTTCTGCCATAACGTCCTCCTCACTCCTCCTCGATACCGCTCTCAAGGGTCTGCGGCGGAACGACCTTCTTCACGAAGACGTCCACCCCGGTCACCGTCACCCCGGCCAGCTTTTCGATATCCTGCTGCACGTTCCCCTGAATACCCTGCGCCACCTCATGCACCGGATACCCGTACTCAACCGCGATCCTGAGTTCAATGTGAACCCCGTCCTCTGTGAGTTCGGTCTTGATAGTAGGAGAGAGGTCCTCCCCACCAAAGAAGCTCTTGAGCCCGCCTGGAACGCTGCCAGACGAGTGGGCGATCCCATCGACCTTTCCTGCCGCGATCCGAGCGATCGCTGCGATCACTTCCTCCGATATGGTGATGCGACCGTCTTCATTGCTGATATTCACCTTCTTCTCCACCATAGCTCCTCCTTATATACGTTCCACGTACTTCCCGTTTCGCGTGTCCACCTTCAAAGTATCCCCTTCTTTCACGAAGAGAGGAACATGCACCACCGCCCCGCTCTCCAGCGTCGCTGGTTTCTCCACGTTGGAGACGGTATCCCCACGCACGCCTGGCTCGGTACGAACAACCTTGAGCTCGACAAAGTTAGGGAGATCCACCTTGACCAACACATCGTTGTAGTAGTAACCGATGACGTTGACTCCCTCCACGATGAAATCACCTCGTGAACCGAGTATCTCTGCGGAGATGGGGAATTGATCGAACCGTTCGTTGTCCATGAATAAGTAGCTTTCTCCGTCGTTATAAAGGTACTGCAACGACCGGGACTCCAGGAAGACCGACTCTGTGTTCTCTGCTCCCTTAAACGTGGTTGAAGTCACGCGACCGTTCTTGAGGTGGCGAAGGCGCGTCCGCGCGATCGACCCTCCCCTCCCCCGTTTGGAGTGTTCGTACTCGACAATCTCATACAGGTCTCCATTGTAGAGGATAACCATCCCCTTGCGCATCTCAGTTACGGATAAGCCCATCGATCGATCACTCCCTTGATTAATAAATGATATTCTCCCCTTTTGGCCTTCGCATGCAAATCGCACCCCTCACCGTTGCAAGAACCTACCTTTTGAGAGAATCTACTGATTATCACGGTCTACCTGCCACGATCGTCGAAGTGGGAGGATCCATTTACCAGGGGGTGAAACCATGGGTATGAGTTCGCTGAGAAAAACTGGATCAAGGAACCAGCCCAAAGCCGGCGAGACTTGCTATTTCTGTGGTCGCAGGATCTTGGAGGAGAAGCGCGTGACGGTGGACTTCCGTTGGGGTGATAGGTTGGTGATTATCGAGAACGTCCCAGCCAAAGTCTGCAATGAATGAGGAGAACGCTACTATGTTGCCAAGGCCGTGCGAGAGATGGAGTGGATTGCTAAGGAAGAGCATAAGGAAAAGGAGCTTAGCGTTCCGGTCGTGGCATTGGAATAGCCAAATCTCTTATCGAACCGCTCTCCTATCACCCAAGAACCGCGGCGAATCAGTGGACGTAGATGATGACGGAGAATGTGTCGATCGGTTCCTCTTCCCAGGGGCGCTGGTAGACGAACTCGAGCCGGGTTGTCCCCGAGGAGATGGCCTTGAACCTGAACTCGGAGGGGCTCGGGCTTCCGACTGGGTCGCCGCCACAGCTCCCCCCACAGCAACCTTCCTCAGGGAGTGGCTCGAGGATGCTCTCCAGGAGCGTGTCCGTCCTCTGCCATTCGTAGCCGGTGGAGGGGTTTCCGCTTAGCCGTACGAGGATGACATCCCCCACGTCGATTGCTTCGAGCGTTCCGTTATCAGCTTCCGTCAGGACAATGGGGCCGAGACAGCCTGCGAGGAAGAGAACACCGAACAGGAGCAAGAATCCGACCAACTCTTTTCTTAGTTTCATCATCGATCCCCCTTTTACCGTGCTTGAGGATACCATGCTTTGAAGGAGGGAGTAGCGCAAGAAAGCCAGGTCTTTGCTGTTCTGAACAGGTAACTCTTAAAGGCCGCTCCTGTGTAGGGAAGCTCGATCTCGAGTTGACAACGTGGGGCTAGGTAAGGATGATGGTTTGGGGGTGCATAGCTATGATTCCAATGCCGTGGAAGCCGTTGAAGAAAGTCTTGAAGATCCTGAAGTCGTCCCTATCTCCAAACCAGATTGCGTTCTCCTTTGCGCTCGGAATCTTTGCCGGGCTTCCGCCTCTGGGGCTTCACGTAATCCTCCCGATCACACTGGCCCTCCTTGTCCGCTGTAGCTTCCGGGCGTTCCTACTTTCGATGGGGCTCTTCGAGTTGATCTCGCTCGCCGTGGCTCCGGGGAGTTATGCGATCGGCCGCTTCCTCCTCGACGCGAACCGGGGGCTCGACGGGCTGTGGAGGGTCCTCTTTCACCTCCCGATCGCTGCACCTATGGGATACGGTCGCTATCTCCTCTTCGGAAGCCTGATTTTATCGCTTCTCATGGCGATTCCTGTCTTCTTCCTCGTGCGGTTCTTGGTGATCAAGTACCGATGCTCGTTCACGACATGGGTTGCAACTTGGCGGATCTCAAAGAAACTCCGCGATCGAAGAGGGATTGGGGTCTTGCGCTTCTTCCTCACCGGGGGTGAGGCGAAGTACGAACACGGCAAGGCTCCATGGGGACCGTTCCGCTACGTGAGGCGAGAGATGCTGATCATCCTTCCGATCGTCTACGCGTTCTGCTACCTTATCGCCGCGGTGGTCGTTCCCTTCTTTGCCGGGCGGATTGCCACCTCAGCGGCCTCGTTCGTTGTGGGAGGCGACGTGGCAGTGGAGGAGAGCTCGTTCAGCCTCTTCACCGGAAGGCTCGATCTTGAGGGGTTCTCCGTGCAGGACCCTGGCAAACCGGAGGAGAACGTCCTTGAGATCCCATCTCTCACCTTGGATGCGGGTATGCTTCCCCTTCTCGAGAAGCGAGTGGTCTTCAACAACATCAGGATCGATGAGGCGTTCCTCCACGTGGAACGAGAGGTCGATGGGACGCTGAACATCGATGATTTTACCTCTGGGTGGAACGCGGAAGGATACCTGGATTGGGCGGCGAAGTACGCGGATAAGGTTGACTGGTTCGACCTATTGCGGCACTTCATCGAGTACCTTGGAGAGCCTCGCCCGCGAAAGTCTCCAACGGATCTCTCCCGTTATTCCGGTGGGCGCTCCTTCCCTGGGTTTCGGTCATCGTTTGCTGTCGAGCGGATCGAGATCGGCCGCATCCATCTCACCCTGGATGACGTGCGCGATCCTGGAGAGGGGCTTCCCCCGTTGACGTTGATTGAGGTAGAACTCTCCAACCTGGCGTTCCCCTCTCACCTCAACCGCGATCCGGTAATCATTGCCTTGAAGGGACTAGTCGGGGACGACCCTGAATCCGTATTCCTCCTCTCGGCGCATCTCGATGACCGCGGAGATGTTCCCGAACACCGCTATGACTTGGAGCTTCGCAAGATCGACCTCGTACGGATCGCGAAGATCTACGAGACGACGCTTCCGGTCGTGGTCCTCTCCGGGAGAGCGACGTGCACGATGGGGATAACGATCCCTGGGGATGCTGTTTTAGGGGAAGTCTCGCTCTTGGTGGA
This sequence comes from uncultured bacterium, assembly GCA_965370555.1. Taxonomy (GTDB): domain Bacteria; phylum Bipolaricaulota; class Bipolaricaulia; order UBA7950; family UBA9294; genus JAJOKK01. The sequence goes on along the minus strand of CBDUVB010000006.1, from coordinate 64,996 downwards.
AGACCTCAGGCTGGCGGAGGTCCCTGGTCGTCCCCTCTTTGGGCTCTCTGCGGACCTTTCGGCGCGTGTAGTGGAAGGGATCAATCGCTATGCGCGAGACTTGCCGGTTGTAATCGGGTTTGCGATCGACGGAGAGGTAGCGTCTCCACAGGTGCATTGGGAGGAGCCGCTCCTTGAGATCGCCCGTGAAGGACTATTGATGGAAGGACGTCGCGAACTCCAAGGAGTGATCGACAGGCTCGGTCTCCAGATCGATGCACTGGGTCCGACAGGGGAGGTTCCCTTGCAACCGGGGTACGCGGAACTCCGCCGACAGGCCGAGGAACGCGCTACGGAGCTGATCCGCGGAGGGGTCGAGGGGCTTTCCCCCCTGATCTTGTCGATCCGCTGAAGGATCTGTTCGAGGAGCTCTTTCCAGTGGACGAGGAAGAAAGCTCCTAAGGGTCGAACCCTCTTCGGCTGTACAGTAAGCTTAACCTATGATTCGAAAAGGGTACGACGTTGCGGTGATTGGGGGTGGACCAGCGGGGATGACCGCGGCGTACCACGCGGCGCGTGCCGGGTGCCGTGTCCTCCTACTCGACCGAAACAGACGCCCCGGAGAGAAGATCCTCCTTTCGGGCGGGGGGCGCTGCAACATTCTCCCACGGGAGATAATCGACCCCCGCTTATATACGACCAACTCCTCCAAGAACACCTTAAAGAAGATCCTTCTCTCCTGGCCACTTCCCGAGGTGCGCGCCTTCCTTGAGGGACCGATCGGTTTGCGATTGGTCGAACAAAGGAGGACGGGGAAGGTCTATCCTCTCTTTGGTGGGGGAAAAGAGGTGCGTGATCGCCTCCTCTCTGCGGTCAAGCGAAGCGGGGTTACGGTACGCACAGGGGTCAGCGTGGCGGAAGTCGCTCCCTCTGAGCGGCGGCGGATCGTCCTTGAAACAGGGGAGGCGATCGTCGCTGAACGTGTTATCCTGGCGACCGGAGGACTCTCCTATCCCAGGACAGGGAGCGACGGGACCGGGCATGAGATCGCTCGTGCGCTCGGTCATCATCTCGTTGAATCGTACCCCGCGCTCGTGTCACTGCGCGGGGGGAGCTCGGCACATCACCACCTGGCCGGCCTCTCTCTCCCTGTGATGCTAACAGTTGGTACTGGAAAATCGCGCGTGCGTGCGCACGGGGATTTCCTCTTCACCCACCGGGGCTATAGTGGACCGGTCGTCCTTAATCTCGGGCATGCGGCGGCGCGGGCAACGCTCTCTGGGGAACATCCAACGATCACCGTCTCCTGGAGCACGTTGAGCGAAGCGGATTGGAAAGAAGTGCTCGCGCCGAGCAGCACGCCGAGCAGCACGTCGAGCAGCACGTCGAGCGGGAGGATGGTCCGTGGCGCCTTGAAGGAGATCCTTCCCGATCGGTTGGTCGATATGCTCTTAGCAGAGCTTGACCTTTCCGGGGCGAAGCTTTCTACCGTTCACGGCGGGGAGCGGACCCGCCTGATCGCAGCCCTCACCTCTTACCAGCTTCCCTGGACGGGATGCGGGGGGTGGAACGAGGCTGAGGTGACCGGCGGTGGGGTCAGCCTCGCCGATCTTGATCCGAGCACCTTGGAGAGTGGGGTAATTCCTAACCTATACCTATGTGGGGAGCTCCTTGATGCCTTTGGCCCGATTGGAGGAACGAATTTTCTGTGGGCCTTCGTCACCGGCAAGCTTGCCGGTGAAGGCGCCGCACGATAGCCTAGGAGGCGTATGTGATCATAATAGGTGTGCGCTGTCCCCTTCTTGGGTGTTCTATGGGATTGTTTCTCGCCATGTATAGAGGGTTAATGGAATAGGTAATCGAGATTACACTCGTGACCCAGGTGATGAAAGAGAAGGATAGGGAAGGAGGATTGATCTTAGCGAACGGGGAAATCTTTAAGGTCTTTGCCTCCTTGAACAAGCGGCGGAAACGCTATGCCCTCCTGCGTCTCCGCCGCTGCCTATTTTCTGTATCGGGAACCAACCTGCGTAAACCTTTCCTATTGCTCGTCTTCGAGTTCAACCTCTAGTTTTAAGCATTCTACCGCAGAGGGGCTGAGGAATTGAATGATTGAGTGATCGGAGGATCGGGAGATTGAAAAAATGGAAGGGCTACTGATGTAAGGAACCGTTCAATCACTCAATGGCTCAATCGCTCAATGGTTCAATCATTCACTCACTCGCTCAATCCTGCTTCCCCTCTCTACGTGCTCCGTATTCTCAGGGCGATGAAAGCTTCTGTTTGGCCTCCGGCCTTGCTCCGCAACCCGCAAGAAGAAGAGATTTATACAACAGCCTCAGAAGTACCAGCAAGAGAGGATCAGAGCGATCCAGGCAATGAGGAAGAAGATCGGTAGGCAGGCGAGCGACCATCTCGACATGTTCCTGATAAACCACGAGAGGTGCTCGACTGTAGGATACCACTCTGCACACTTCCAATCGGCTGCTGAAAGACAGACCTGCTCGTTATGGAGCAGTTTGTAGAAACTTCGATGAAATTCTGCCCCAGCAAACTCTCCCTCCAGGCTCCGCAACAGGCCTTCCCAGTAGAGCACCGCGCGCGCTGCCCGGCGTTCGTTGAAGAACCAACAGAGAGCGATGAAAATACCGATCCCGCTGAGAACGGTGCCATACAATCTCGCTTCATGAAGCATATGGGTGAGAGCGAGGAAGGCGAGTGCGAGAATGAGGACGCAGTGGGTGAGAAGGAATACTCCCAGTATTGTCCAGTAACTGCGTTCCTTGACCCCGCTCGTTAGAGCAGCTGCCTGATAGATCTTGAGCCATTCTTCCAGTTCCATGAATAATCCTCCTTCTGTGCACCCTCTTTTCATGTTAGGAAGTGGGCACAGCGCGAAAAAGGGGCCTTTTCCTCCGTACTTGGGACAAGTGTCCTGATCTGGGGCGTTCTTGACGAATTGGAAAGGGAGTGTTATGTTATTCACTGAGAAGGGGGAAAACGGGTAAGGAGATCTTTTGCTGACTTCCCAGAAGGACTATTCACCAACATCGGAACGCGCTCGCCCGGGGGAGGGTGCGGTACAGCGGATCTTGGATGATGTTGCCAGGGCCGTGATCGCGCAAACGCCGTACCAGCGGGTGGTTGTCTCTCTTTACGATTCTCCATTGGCAGCGTCTCCCCGCTCGGAGACCCGCGTCCTGAAGTACTCCACAAGGGAGCTTTCCCTAGAAGATGAACAGGAGATCCGCCTCTTTGTAACCGGAGGTGGGATCATCCGCGGGGAGAAGTTCAACGCATCCTTTCGTCTAGGTAAGTCCTATTATATTCCAGGTGACAGGGTGCCCTATTCTGTGGTTCCACGGATTCCGAGTCATCGGCGGTTTCTCGGGCATGACGGTTGGCGCGCGGATGATCTCCTCCTCATTCCGGTCGAGGTCGAGGGGAGGATCATCGGGCAGATCTCGGTCGATGATCCGTGTGATGGAGTGCGTCCGACGCAAGCGGCGTTGCGTGGGTTGGAAGAGCTGGCCGCGGTCGCTGCAATTGCCTTAAGAGAGGCGCGTGTGCTGGAGGCATTGAGCGAGAATCACATGCTCTTCCGTTCTCTGACGGAGAACACCCTTCATGGAGCCTTCATTGTAAAGGGTGATCGGTTCTGCTACGCCAACGATCGTGGGATGGAGATCTTCGGTTATACGAGACAGGAACTCCTCGTCATGGAACCGTGGTGGCAGGTGATCCATCAAGAGGATCGGCGTACGGTCTTAGATGGAGGCGGTTCCCCTTCCATCGACGGACTTTTTGAAGCGCGCGGCGTCTGTAAGAACGGTCGTGTTGTCTGGCTGCAGTGGACTAAGCAAGCGATCGAATATCGCGGAGGGGCGGCGATACTTCTGAACCTTATGGATATCAGTGAACGGGTACGTGCCGAAAAGTTCTTAAAGGAGCAAGCTCTTCACGATCCGTTGACCGGCTTGTTCAATCGACTGTACTTTGATGAAACAATCTGCACGGAATTGAAGCGTTCCCAGCGGTACAAGCGACCGTTCACCGTCATGATGACCGACCTTGCTGGGTTTAAGCAGGTGAATGACCGGCTCGGGCACCAGGATGGGGACACGGTCCTGCGGGAGGTGGCGCAGGTTATTCAACAACAGATTCGTGAAAGTGACTGGGCAGTCCGCTACGGTGGGGACGAGTTCCTCATCGTTCTTCCCGAAACAGGGGTTCGGGTCGAGGCCCTCGCTCAACGGTTGCACACCGCGGTCGAAGAATGGGGAAGGAGCCACCTCTCGGATCTTCTCTTGCAGATCGATATCGGATGGGCCACCTGGAATTCTGACGACAACCAATCAGTCCCCGATCTCATTCGCCTTGCCGACGTTAAGATGTATCAGGCGAAGGCAGTGCGGCAAGGTGCAGGGAAAGAGTAAGGTCTGTCACAGAGTGAGGAACGATCTACGACAGACCTTTTGTAGTTCAGCCTTTCTTCTCTTCCCGATTGAGGTACTGAAGGATCGCATCGACGACCAGGTAGTTGATCGAACGATCGCGCTTCTCGCTCAAGCGAATCAGGCGCTCGACAGGCTTTTCTTCCATCTTCTTCTGTGGAATGTAGATGGAAAGCTTATCAAGGATTTCTTTATTAGCCATGTTTTTCACCTCCTCATCAAGGAATTCGTTCCATCGTTTTCTTCTTAGGTCTTCACTAAATCGGTGGTACTTACTAAGCCTAGCAAAATTTTCATCCCAGTCCATGCAAGCGAGAAGAAAATAACATGGAAAAAACATGGAAATTACACCACGGAGAGAGGTCTTTATCGTAGAGATCTCGTCAGAGACGCTCGTGACGGCAGGATAGGAGTTGATCTCCTTCTCCAGATTGCTAGAATAGGAGTATCTCTTGAAGGAAGGAAGTGAGGGGATGACAGCAACCCGCAGCATCGTGCTCTTCTCTGTAATGGTGATTTTGGTCGGGATCTTTCTAGGAGGTTGCCTGCCTGGAGGTGGTCCACAGGCCGTCATCGAGGCGACCCCGCTCTCTGGAGTCGTCCCGCTGGTGGTTCACTTCGATGGGACAGGATCAACTGGGCCCGATGGGATCAGCACTTATACCTGGAATTTCGGCACCGACGATCCCGTATCGTACGAGACGAGTGGGACCTACACTTACGCGCACGCAGGGACATTTTCGCTGACGTTGACCGTGCGCGCAGCCGACGGGTCGACCGATCAGGAGACGGTGACGGTGGAGGTCGAGCCAGCGGTCTGGCTCACCGATGAGAACCTGAACCGCGTCTATAAGCTCGATATGCAGGGGACTGAGCTGGATTCCTTCCTCCTTCCGTTCACCGAGCCGCGGGGGATCACCGTCGCCGAGGTCGGGGGAAAATCGTGGGTCTTTATCGCCTGCTACAACGGTGGGAACCAGCGTATCGTCCGGATCGATCCTATCATAGGGAACGTCAGCCAGAACTACAGCGCCCCGGCGCAATCGCCGCTTCAGCTCACCTACGGGGCGACCGGGCAGAAGCAGATCTGGCACGTCGATGGGCTGAGCCGGAAGATCTACCGGTTGAACCCGCCCGATCTTCAGGTCTACGATTCCTATGGCCAGTCGTACTTCAAGGCGACTTCCCCTCAGATAGGGAGCCTCCCCTTCCTGTGGAAACCGCAAGGGCTCGATTGGACACCGGAGACGAACGCTGCCGGCCACCTGTGGTACTTCGAAGGGGAGAACCGGCTCCTGTACAAGATCAAGATCATCCCGGGCTACGACATCATGTCGAATACGCAGCTGCAAATCGTTGGCGACCCGGTCAATGTCCCGATCTTCTCTGCTTCGGCGATCGACATATACGATGGGATGCTATGGGTGATCGACGTGAACACCCACGCCATAATCGAGGTCGATCCAACAACAGGGATCCTGACTGGGAGCAAGATCACGGGGTTCCCCGGGGCGGCTCCGGCCGGTTTGGAGATCCAGCACTGATCACCACCACGCTGGGATACAGGCCTCAATCCCAAGCGATGCGTACGGAGAGAGGTCGCTTCCTGCGACCCCGATCGCCAGGTCAATCGGGAGACCGAACAGGGTGAAACCGACTCCAAGGCCGAGCCGGTCGATCCCTCCAGCGAGGAGGATCGCGGTTCCCCAGCGGATCTCTACCACCCAGACCTGCGCCGATCCTCCAATGGCGACCTTCGCTCCGTCTGATGACAGGTCGAAGTCGATGGTGAGCGCGACCCCGGGAATGGTGGTGAGTGCTCCCCCAGCGCGGAGGGAGAGAGGAAGATCCGCACCGAAGATCCCGGCTCCGAGGTGAGAGAGGCTTGCTCCGAATGCCAACTGGGGTCCGCAGTGACGGAATCCTACGTGGAAGGAGATCCCTCCTGGTGCGTCGCTGAATCGGTAGGAAAGGCCGCATCCGAGCCCTGTCTGCGGGAAGAGGGGAAAAGCGAAGGTCCCCAGGATCTCTCCCACGCCTCCGCTCTGGACCATGTTCCAGATAACGGTTGGACTGTTCGCGGCGGCGATCGACGCTCCCAACAGGAGAGTAGAGGTGCCATCGGGGGAGATGCCGGCGGTGAATGCGCCATGCACCCCGGGTGCGGCCGTTCCTCCTCCCGGATTCCACAGTGGGGCGAGCGGTCCATCTGCTACAGCGGTGTAGGCCGACCCTCTCCCCAAGGCGCGAGGGTCGATCTCATAGGCTTGGAAGGCAACGGTGACCCAAGAGAAGAGGATGACCGAGAAGACGACTGTGAGGAGAACTGAGGAGGGCAACGCGGTCGGTTCTTACCATGATGGGAAGACGACGTGGAATGCCTCGATGCAATCGGCTTGGGGATCGAGGGTGCGCGAAGAGGCGTTAGTATAGTGAACCTGGACCCCGGGGACGAACGCCTCGATCACCTGGGCTAGCCCTTCCACAAACGCGCGTTTATGAATGGCGCAGATATCCCTGTGCTGCACGCCGCTCTTCTGCTGTGCAGTAGGGGAGGGACAGAAGACGGCATTCTCTGTCTTAAGAAGGACGGTCTCCCCCTCACGGGTGAGTATCGGCTGGTTCCCTCCGCGCCTGGCAAAGAAGGCCGTAAACAGGGAAAGGAGGCTCTCCGTCGGATCCTCGCGGATCGCGGCGCAAGAGAGCGTTCCCTCCCTGATGAGGGAGAGGAGAAGGTCGTACCCGCTCTCGAAGCCGCAGGCGTTGTAGTAGTGCCGCACCGCGGGATAGGCCGCGTCGCCAAACTCATCGATCAAGCGCTTGATGTCGTAGTACTCCTCCAGACGTACCTCACAGTTCAGGTTGTCATCGGTTCGGACACGTTCTGACATTGAAACCTCCTTCTCAGTAACGATACCGCGCACCGCTTCGCGTGACAACTCGTCTATTCTGTGTTGTCCTCGATCGTGTTTCATACTAAGATTCTTGTTAAGGATGTCAGCGAGTAGGGTAGAGACGATCTTAACGAAGGGTGTATTCCCTACGGTTCCGGGTGCGGATTCGGTCGCCATGGGGCGTGGGAGGATCCTTGCTGTTGGGCCCGAGGAGGAGGTTCTCTTTTCCTCTTGCGATACGACGCGGATCATCGATTTGGCAGGCCAAGCCGTCCTTCCGGGGTTCATCGATTCGCACACTCACTTCTTGCAGACAGGCCTTGCGAGGATCGGCCTTCACATCGATCTCTCCGGCCTATCGAGAGAAGAGGTCTTTGCCCAGCTTGCCGGGGCGGTACGGGAACGCGGGGCTGGGGAGTGGGTCGTCGGCCGCGGCTGGGACGAGAGCACGTGGCATGATCACCATTTCTTGAGCCGGGAGGAACTCGACCGCCTTGCCCCGGATAGTCCGCTCATCGCCATCCGCCTGGACGGACATCTCCTCGTTGCCAACACAGTCGCCCTGGAACGGATCCCTCCTTCGATAGATCGACGTGAGATCGATGAGGAATGCGGGTTAGTGCGGGAGAAGGCCGCATTCGATCTCCTGCGGTCCATCTCTCCGGATGAGGAGACCCTGCGCGCTGCGCTGCACGCGGCCGTATCCTATGCCCATCGACTTGGGATCACCTCGATTCACACCATGCTCTCACTCGACTGGTTTCACGCGTACATGCGCGAAAGGGGAAAGATCGGGCTGCGGGTCACCCTCTGCCCGGAGGTCCCCGCCCTCGATCCTTTGGAGGCACTCGGGATGACGAGTGGGTTCGGCGACGAGTGGCTGCGGCTCGGGGGGGTGAAGCTCTTCGCCGACGGGTCGATCGGGGCGGGGAACGCCGCTCTCTATGCGCCGTACACCGATTCCGGGAAGAACGGTGCGTTGAACTACCGCACACAGGATCTCGCTTCTTTCATCGAGCGAGCGGAGCGGACCGGCCTGCAGACAGTGATCCATGCGATCGGCGGTCGGGCGATCGAGCAGGTCCTGGACGCACACGCAACTGTCGGAACCTCACGCGAGCTACGGCATCGCATCGAGCACTTCGAACTCCCCACGCGCACGCAGATCGAACGTGCCAGGGAGTTGAGGTTGAACATCTCCATGCAGCCGAACTTCGTGGGAAACTGGTCGGGGGAGGGGAAGATGTACCAGGAGAGGTTGGGTGAGGAGCGCGATTCTATGGTCGATCCTCACCACCTCGTCCTTGAAAAGGGACTCCCTCTCGCCTTTGGCTCGGACTCCATGCCGATATCCCCCTTGTACGGCCTTCACTGGGCGGTTAATGCCCCCCACAAGAGCCAGCGGGTTAGTTTTGAGGAGGGGATACGTTGCTACACGGAGGAGGGCGCGCGTCTCTCCTTCGAGGAGGAGGAGAAGGGACGGATCGAGACGGGGATGCTCGCCGACCTTGTCGTCCTCGATAAGGACCCGCGCGAGGACCCGGCGCGGATAAACGAGCTTCATGTGGAGATGACCTTCCTCGCCGGAAAGATCGTCTATCAGCGAGAGGTAGGATCATGCGTATAGGTCTTTTTTCGGACGCGTACCTTCCGGAGATCAGCGGCGTGACGACCACGGTCCACTGGTTGAAGGAGGATCTGGAACGGCTCGGGCATGAGGTGTATGTCTATGCGCCGGCGTACAAGGGAGCGACCGATGATGACGAGCGTATCTTTCGCTTTCGAGCGGGGAAGTTCGCCTTCCATAAGGCGAGCCGCGTTGCGATTCCCTACAGCCGAGCAGCGATGCGAAGCTTGAAGAATTTGGATATCCTTCACAGCCATACGCCGTTCTCCATGGGACTTGTCGCTGTCGGTGCAGCGACACGCTATCATACCCCTCACGTTCATACCTATCACACCCACCTTATGGATGATCGGCACTATCTCCCGCGTCCCCTGCGCCCTCCGGAGAGGGAGGCCGGGAAGATCATCGCTGCTTTTTGTAACCATTGCACTGTGATCACCGCGCCGTCGACCTCAATCAAGGAGGAGCTTTTGAGCTACGGGGTGCACCGACCGATCCATGTCTTCCCCTTTGGGGTGAAGCTATCCCTCTTCCAGCAGGAGCCGGTTTGGGATCCGCGCCAGGAACTGTGGATCCCGGAAACAGCTCCCCTCTTTCTCTATGCAGGACGCTTGGCGATGGAGAAGAACCTCCCCTTCCTGTTGCGCGCCTTCGGGAGGATTCATGATGAGGATGAAAGGGCGATCTTCATCCTGGCTGGAGATGGGCCGATAAGGGAGGAACTGAAGGAACAGGTGGAGGCAAGCGGCCTCTCCGGAGCGGTTCGATTCAGCGGTTTTCTCGATCATCCGCGACTCATCGACTTGTATAAGGCGGCAAACCTCTTCCTCTTTGCCTCTAAGACCGAGACCCAAGGGCTCGTACTGGTGGAATCGATGGCTGCGGGAACACCGGTAGTAGCGATTGGGGAGTTGGGCGTGCTCGATGTCGTGCGCGATGGGGTGAACGGTTTCTTCGCGCCGGAGGATGAAGAGGGATTCGCGCAGATCGCCCTCGACCTTGTAAACGACGAAGCACTCTACGCTCGTCTCAAGGCAGGTAGTTTAGAAACAGCCGAAGACCTTTCCACGAATCACTCGACCCTGCGTCTCCTCGAGGTCTTTGCGGGATGCCTCACTCCACCAGAGTGAGGAGGCATCGAAATCGTTGTAGAACAGAGCTTGATGGACAGAGAGAAGGAGAACTTTGCTGAACGGGATACTCCTTCCTTAAGAAGGCTGTCTGTCGTTCACACCTCGATCTCTCGCAGGTAACGGGCTGCCGCCTCGGGAGGGGTAGGGTTGATGAAGGCGCCACTCCCCCACTCGAACCCGGCCATCGTGGTTAAGCGGGGGATGATCTCGATGTGCCAGTGGTAGTAATCAGCCAAGGAAATCTGTGCGCACGACTGCTCTTCCATTAGGACGGGGTTTGGCGCGGTTTGTAGGATGATGTTGTATGGTGGATCGTTGAGAAGGCCTTTTAACCGGGCCAGTGTTCGTTGGAGTAGCTGCGCCAAACCCTGTCTCTCATCTTTGCTGAGCGTGGTGAAATCGTGCGCATGAACCCGGGGCGAGATTCGCATCTCGAATGGAAAACGCGACGCGTATGGGGCGACTACCACATAGCCGTTGGCCTCTTCGATGATCCGTTCCCCAACGCGGAGTTCCTCTGCAGTGAGATCACAGAGGAGACAACGATTGTGCTCTTTGTAGTGGACTTTTGATGACTGTAGCCGTGCTTGGACCTCGCTTGGGACGAGCGGGGTAGCGATGATCTGGGAGTGCGGGTGAGCAAGCGATGCGCCGGCCGCCTTCCCGTGGTTCTTGAACAGGAGGACGTAATGGTGGGAGCTATTTGACATGAGATCTTTTAACCGCAGGATGTGGGTGTCGATGATCGCCTCGATCTGGTCGAGCGGGAGGTCGGGGATATCCCTTGTGTGCTCTGGAGAATCGATCACCACTTCGTGGGCTCCGACACCGTTCATGCTTTCGAAGACTTTGCCTTGTGTGGCGTGGTCAAGTTGCGGGTAATCTTGCAACGCGGGGAACTTGTTTGGGACCACCCGCACCCGCCAGCGTCCGTCTTCTCCGTTTAGACGGTAGATCTCGGGTGGGGTCATGTGTTCGTTGCCAGGGCAAAATGGGCAGTTCTCAGGGGTCCGCTCCTCGGACCCCTCTTCCTTACTCAGGTAGTCCGATGGTCGTTTGCCCCGTTCCGGGGCGATTATGGCCCATCGACCAGTCATCAGATCTTGTCTCAGCTTTGGCACGATAGCTCTCTTCCTTCCACTGTCCTATCGCACCTGCGCGAGGACCTTCAGCCAATCTTGGAGGAGACGGGGCATCAAGAAATTCTTTCGCACTTGTTCCTTTCCCTCCCGGCCGAGCTTGTCGCCGAGTTCCGGGTCGTTCAGGATGCGCAGTACCCGCTCGGCGATCGTGCCGTAATCTGCGTAGTCGGCCAGGAACCCGGTACGGCCGTCCTCGATCTGCAACGGAATTCCACCCACTCTCGTCGCCACGACTGGGGTACCCTTCCAGAGCGCTTCGGAGACGGTCAATCCAAACCCCTCCTTCCTGGAGAGCTGTACCACTACCGCCGCACTGCGCTGGAGGGCATTTACTAGAAGCGGGTCGGATTGGGTAATCAGTTGTACCCCATCGAGTTTCCCTGCTTGCGCTGTGACTTCGGCGTGGATCTGCGGTCCTTCCGGATCGTCGGATGCCATGTTCCCCAGCATCACGAGTCTGCAATCGGTCTCCTTGCGTACCCGCCGGAAGACTTCGATCACTCCCAGAGGATCCTTCCACTTATCGAATCGGGAGACCTGGACGATGAGCGGTTTATCCTGTGGAATATCGTATTCGGCGAGTTTCCCTTTTACTTCATCGGGTGAGAGGTCTTGATTAATCAGGGAGAACGGATCGATAGCAGGAGGGATGATGTAAGTAGGTATCGAAAGCTCGGGTTTCTTGAACGATTCTGAGGAGACAATCATCGCATCATAACGTGCGATGAGAGGCTTCAGGGTCTCCCAGACCTCTTTATTGGGAGTGGAGGGGTCTATATGGCAACGCCAGATCCATGGGCGGCTTTTCTTTCGGTACTGGAGCATGGGGAGCGGCTGAGGATCATGAACGATTACCGCATCGTGAAAGATCGGGGTATAACGGGCGAACATCTCGTTCACGGAGAAGTACGTTGTCAGCTCTTCTTGCGTTAATTCCACCTTTTCGCCCTGTATCCCATTGTGAATCTTCTTAGTCGTGCGAAAGAGTTCTGGTTCGCCGTACAACAAGCTCCAGTCTGCATCCAACCCCATCTCGTTCATCAATGGAACGATCGTTCGCAGCATCTCCGCTACACCGCCCCCGTGATAAGTGGCGTTTATATGTAGGACGCTCTGCTCACTCAATGGCTGGGCCGCTGCATGTATCTGGGCAATGGTTTCTTCTCCGATGATTTCGATGTAGTCTTCTAGCCTCATTCCCTCTCCTTGGTTGGTGATCTTGCTCAAATCCTCTTATCTGTTTCTTTCTTGCAAGCGCCCTCAGTGCGAATTCCGAAGATTATAGCTTCCGCGATCATGCCCCATTGGTCAAGAGGTGCGAAAACGCTCCAGGCACGGCGAGTGACCACAGTTGAAGATCACACCCCTCGGCCTCGGCCGCCTCGGTTTTACCAAGACCGCTCTTCTCATCCCAGTAATAGAGTTCAGCAAAACCGAACTCCTCTAACGCATCTATTGTCCGTAACGCAATTCCGAAGATTTCCGGGAGTTCGTGCACGATGGCGCCTCGCGCAATGAATACTTGCTCAAATGGCCAGATCGCCCCGAGGTGATAGGCAGTTGGTAAGTAGTCGATTTGCCCTGGTGCGTAGGTTCGATACCCGTACGGTGTCGTAAGCTGACGTGCTCCTTTGACAATCCCCGCAATTTTTTCGGGGGGGACAGCTTCTTTCTGTAAGTACGCTAGCATGTGCAGTGCATCGGAGGATATTCCATGAATCTTTCCCGTTCTACCTCTGGCGAGCAACGGATAGTTTGCCTCCTCGTCCCAGAGATCGGTGAATAGGTGTTCTGTCGCCTTATCTGCCATGATGCGCAATTCCTCGGCTTGATCGGATATGCTTAGTGGTTCCGCGAGTTTGGCCGCTGCCCGCAACGCAGCGACGGCTTCTGCCTGCACCAGTGTGTAGGCGACGGGATACTCCGGGTCCGTGTGTCCAGGAAGGGTGGAGTCCTTCCAGTAAGTTGCACGCAGGGCGTAACGCTCCGCACCGCAACGCTGTGGGTCTTCTAGGAAGAGTCCATCGTGCATATGGGCGCGAAGATACGTCATCGCCGCGATGAGCCCCTGTTCTTCTTCTCGTATAAACGCATCATCCGCTGTTATCAACCAGTACTTCGCCGCTACGATCAGGAGGAGCAGGCTCACTTCCGCGGCGTTGTAGTGGGTGAGACGTCCTCGCATCATAAAAGAGGAGAACTCGTGGATTCCGCGTCCCGGCTCTTCCCCGGTCACTGGATCTAACTTTCTCCCCAGGGTTGCACAGACAAAGTGGATCGTCTCTTGCATCATCTGTGTTTCTTGTACCATCAGAGATGTAGTTAATAGATCTCGCCCAAACAGGCCAAAGCGCACTTTATCGCCCTTCTTTCCCGCGTGATAGAGAGAGAGGGAGTTCCCATCGATAGGGATGCGGATACGAAGTGAATCGAACCCAGCCTTGCTTTCCTGTTGTAGCCTTTCCAAATGGTGGAGAAGCTCAGGTGATACGACGTTCATCCCTTGACCGACCCCGCGAGGATTCCGCGTACGAAGTAGCGTTGCAGGGAGAAGAAGACGACAAGTGGCAGTGCCATGGATATAAACGCAGCAGCGGTGAGGAGTTCCCAGTCTTGACCGCGTGAGCCGACCAAGTTTGCTACCTTCAGCGTTACCGGGGCCACATTCGGTGTTCCTCCTAAGTACATCAATGAGACCAAGAGGTCGTTCCACACCCACAGAAACTGGAAGATGACGACTGAGGCGATTGCTGGGACCGAAAGCGGCAACACAAGCCGGAAGAAGGTTTGTAATGGTGAGGCCCCATCGATGGACGCAGAGTCGAAGAGTTCGCTGGGCAATCCTCCGATGAAGTTGTGTAAGAGGTAAACGGTGAATGGTAGACCGTACCCGGTGTGAGCTAACCAGATCCCGGGGAACGTGCCACCCAGGCGTAACAACCGGAAAATCCGCAAAATAGGGATGAAAGTCATCTGTAATGGGACCACCAATAGTGCGACTACGATGATGAAGAGGGTCTGCCTTCCAGGGAACTTCATCCAGGCGAATGCATATGCTGCGAAGGCGGCAATCATTACAGGGATAAGTGTTCCCGGGATGCTGATTGCGAGGCTGTTGAGGAAGGCCTGCCCCATTCCGTTTTTCGTGATGACTGTCTCGTAGTTCTGCAGCGTGTATTGAGTGAAGTTGAACGGGTGCTCAAGAACGGTCCACCATCCGGAGTGAGCGATGTCCTGCGGTGTCCGGAATGAGGTGATTAGCAGGCCGGCAGTGGGGAGCATCCATGCGAGTGCGAGAACGATGATCACGATATGCAGCGGCCCGCGGGAGAGGGTCTTCACCAGTCTTTCCATCATCGGATCGCCTCCTGTTCCCTGAACCGCCGTATGTTAAACAACATTACCGGGATGATGAGTAACAGCAGGATTACCGCGATTGCGCTCGCCCGACCGTAGCGGAAGAAGCTGAACATCTCTTTGTACATGCGATTTGCGACGACTTCGGTAGAAAAGTTCCCGTTTGTCATTACGTAGACGATATCGAAGATCTTGAGGACGAAGACCACCATGGTGGTGGTAACAACAGCCACGGTCGGTTTCAGAAGAGGAAGGATCACCCTCCAGAAGACTTGCCACTCGGTAGCTCCGTCGATTCGTGCTGCCTCCAGTAGTTCCTTGGGGATGCTCTTGTACGCTGCTGATAGGATAACCATGCAGAATCCAGTCCAGATCCATATTCCAACGAGGATCAAACACAGATTATTGATCCATGGTCGTTCGATCAACCATCCGAGGGGCTCTCCCCCAAAGGCGGTCACGATTGCGTTAAAGAGGCCGACCTGTGCGGCCCCGGCGGGCCTGAAGGCATAAACAAACTTCCAGATTACACTGGCGCCGACCATAGAGATCGCCATTGGGATGAAGACTATTGACTTGATGATCTTCTCGTAGCGGACACGATCGAGGAGGACGGCAAAGATGAGGCCGAAGGAGACGGTAAATGTGGTAAGGATAACGACCCACAGAGCGTTGTTGCGAAAGGCGGTGAGCATGTTCTTATCGGTGAAAAAGTGTTCGTAGTTCTGAAGTCCGATAAATCCCTCTGCGCGCGCGCTGTACGGCCTTCCAAAGAAGGATAAGACCGTCGTATGGATCGAGGGATAGACGAGGAAAAAGGTGACCAAAAGAAGTGCGGGAGCGATGAATAACCAGGGTTGCAACCGTCCGGTGCGCAAAAGCAAGGCCTCCTCGTATTTCTAAAGAAGCCGTCTGAGGACACGCTGAAGTGCCCCCAGACGGGCGATTGTCTCTTGTTTACGCTTAGTAAGCGTCGACGGCGCTTGCCTCGATCGCTTCCAGCACCGTGTCAAGCGGAATGCCGCTGATGTAATCGAGAACTCCCGACCAGAACGTTCCAGCGCCGACGGCTGCAGGCATCAGGTCCGACGCGTCGAAACGGAACGTCTCCGCTTCGGCAATCGTACTTGCAGCCCACGCAGTAATCGGGTCTGGGTAGATGGATGGATCGACGTTCTTGTTGACTCCGATCTTTCCAAGCTCACCACAGAAGATTGCTTGTGCCTCTGCAGACGCAAGGTAATTGGCCAGAGCCTTCGCCTCCGGGGTGTCATTGAATACACCAACTAGGTCGCCGGATCCCAGAAGCGGATTGCCGACCACCGGTGAAATAGGCGGGAACACGAATGCGTTGTAATCCTCCACCGCCACTAGATCAGGATTCGCAGCGAGCATGAAGCTCTGGATGAATGACGCCTGACGATGCATGTAGGCACCTGGGGGATCGGTGAACATCGCTGCAGGCGAATCGCCGAAGAAGATTGTCAGCGCTCCGGTTGCTCCGCCGTAGACGTATCCCGGCGCGTTTACGATCTGTCCGAAGTACTCAAACGCCTTCTTCACCGCTGGATGGGTCCACGGGATCTCGTGATTGACCCACTTATCGTAGAGATCCGGTCCAGCGGTTCGAAGCATGATGTCCTCGATCCAGTCCGTCCCTGTCCAGCCACTGGCGGCACCGCTCTCCAGACCAATCGCCCAAGGCGTTCCGCCGTCGGCAACTATCTTATTGCTGAGGTCGATAAGTCCGGGCCAACTCGTCGGCACTGCATATCCCCGCGCTGCGAACTGTTTGGTGTTGTACCAAATCAGGCTCTTGAAGTCGGCCGCGATAAACAGACCATAGACGTGGTCGTCCACCGTACCCAGGTCAACGAATGCTGCCGGTTGATCAGCCAGATTCGCGAGATCATCCAGCGCGACCAGCGCGCCCTGCTCAGCAAATTCCTTCATCTGGCCGGGATTGGGAAGGCCAGCTACATCTGGAGGGTTCCCGGCCGCCAGTCGCGTGACGAGGACTGCCGGCAAATCTCGGCCCACGCTCTCGACAACGACATCGATCCCTGAATCTTGCTCGAACGGGATCAGCGTCTTCTCGAATGCCTCGAGTTCAGCGCCGGTCCAAAGCACTGCCATTGTTACTTTCTGTTGGGAAACCCCCAACAGACCAACAACACTAATCAGTGAAACTACTACCAGAAAAGTTAGTACCCGCTTTAACATCTCTAAGCCTCCTTATACTGTTCTTGACGCCACTTCTAGCCCGAAAAAGATTATCACTCTGCTACTATCACCTCCTTGGTATATCAAGATGGAGAGGCGGCTAACTCCTTTATCAACTTACTTGGGCGGTTGAAGAGTTTCTGTAAGACGAATAACGCGCCTCCTTTTGCACAACTAAAGGGTTGATCCTGTGCTTTACGCACCTTGATTTCCCAATTGAATTCGCTACTAAGTTCTTCATTGAGTTGAGTCGTTATCCGTTCGATGAATGCTTCTTCTGCCGTTTGAAGGATTTTTGCGTTGATCACGAGTCGGTTCGGATCGAAGAGCCTTACCGTCTGTTTAATGGGGTCGATGAGGCGGGAGGCAATGAGGACGGCGAGTTCATCGGCGGCCTTCACGGATATTGCCGCCTCCTTTTGTCGTTTCTCCAAATTATCCACTTTCACGTAGGCATGCTGTAAGGAAGAAGCGTTCCCACTCCCCCCGTGAAATACCTTCCCTCGAAGGAGGGTGCTCCCCCCCATGCGGATATCATTCTTCAGCCCTCTTCGTAAGGCAATGTAGCTCATCACCTTATCCTGATAACCCATCGAGTGGTTCTCGGATAGGGCCATGAAATTGACGTCATTATCCACGTATACCGGAATCTTCAGCCGTCTTTCTAAGACTGACTTTACTGGTACCTCTTTCCACCGGGGGAGGGTGCGGCCGGAGATCGTGATCGTGTCTCCTTTTAGGAATGCGGGAACGCCTAAGCCGATCCCGATGGTCCGAGCGAGCGTTTCCCCTGCCTCTTCTATCATTACTCTTATGCTTGCATCGACGAAGGCGATGGTCTTTTCCGGATCAGTGAGACATTCTTGCGGAACGGTGAACCCCCTCGATAGGATCGGTATCCCATCGAGTCCGCACAGGATGAGATTGAACTCTGGCAGCTCGAGGTCGCCGCCAATGGCGTAGCGTGTCTTCCCGTTGAACTTGTAGAGAACAGCACGCCGCCCCCCTTCCGAAGGGCCATGGCCATCGCGAGTGATAAGATCAAGGGAGAGGAGAGAAGCGATCGCCCCATCGACAGTGGGGCGGCTGAGGTTCAGGTTGGTACAAAGGTCGTTCTTCGTCGACGGGGAATCCTCTTTCAGTGCGAGGAAGACCCGCATGACGTTCGCCTCCTTCACCCTTTGTGTGTTGAGCGTCTCTTGGGACACAAAACCTCTCTTTGCCAGGAGTTGGTTGCTTTTTGCTATAAACTTTTGCAAAAGACCTTGAAGTAAGTCTACCACAACTTTCCCTTTGCGTCAAGACCCGTCATAGTCTTTCATGTAAAGCCTCCCTCTAATCCGATATTGTCTTAACAGGCGAGCTTGCCCTTAGTCTTACCTCTGGAGTATGCTAACGGATCATGCGCATAGGAATTCTTACGAGTGGGGGGGACTCCCCCGGGATGAACGCTGCCGTTCGTGCGGCGGTTCGTTGTGGAACAGGGCACGGCCTGGAGATGGTCGGGATCAGGCGTGGGTTCGCCGGACTGATCGAAGGCGATCTCCTCCCCCTCGACAACCGTGCCGTCGGTGGGATCATTGAGCGCGGGGGAACCTTCCTCGGGAGTGCCCGTTCGGCTGTCTTCCTCACAGAGGAGGGGCAAGGAAAGGCTCTCGCGACTATCAAGGAGTGGTCTCTCGATGGCCTTGTTGTCATCGGGGGGAACGGCTCGCTGAAGGGGGCGAAGTGGCTGCAGGGACAGGGTGTTTCTGTGGTGGGGATCCCGGCGTCGATCGATAACGACATCTACGGGACAGCGATGGCGATCGGTGTCGATACGGCGTTGAACACGGTGATGGAGAGCCTCGATCGTATCCGCGATACCGCGGTCTCGCACGACCGGACGTTCGTTGTCGAGGTAATGGGACGAAGCTCGGGCTACATTGCCCTGATGGGAGGCCTCGCCGGTGGGGCGGAACTGGTCCTCGTTCCTGAGGTCCCGCTCTCCCTGGAGCAGGTGGCGGCCCAGGTGGAAGAGGGACTACGCAAGGGAAAGCACCATTCGATCATCGTTGTCGCGGAGGGGTTCACCCCCAACCCTCCTCCCGCTATTGAGCGGATGTCTGCCGGACGCACGTTGAGTGTCTTCCTCGAGGAGTCGGGGAGGATCGAGACCCGGTTGACCATCCTTGGGCACCTGCAGCGTGGAGGATCACCGAGTGCGTTCGATCGGATCCTCGCTTCACGTTTGGGAGATGCCGCTGTGAGATTGCTTGCCGATGGGGCTGTTGGTCTGATGACCGCTCTTATCGGTCAGAAGGTGGCCACGCTCTCGTTAGCAGAGATTGATCGTCCGAGCGGAAACTTTGACCCAGAGATCTACAGGCTCGTCTGCGAGATAGCAAATTAGATCACTCAAGCGTGTGTTGTGCTAAGGCGATCGCTCCGTATTCCACTGCCATTTTTCCCAACGGGGTTATCTGTACCGTAGGTGGGACCACGTTTAAGTGGTGAAGCATCTCTTTGTGCATCGGTTCGACGAGGTGTGGATGTGCGATTGCGATGCTTCCGCCGAGGGTGATTACGTCAGGGTCGTAAGCGTTGGCGATCGCGGCGAGGACAATCCCACCGTAGTGAGTCATCTCCCAGATTACCGCGTGCGCGATCGGGTCTCCCATCTTCTCCGCCTGAAATATGAGAGGAGCCTTGACGAATGGTAGAAACGAGGAGGGGTCTTCTCTATCGACTGTCTGGCCAGCACGTGTAGCCACATTCGTTGCCAGTTCGATCAAGGGAAGCCTCTTGGGGAGCTTCTCCGCGAGCAACTGGGCCCTGGCGTTGCTCTCTATCCCGTTTCCCGAGCAATAGGCCTCTGCACAGCCATCGTTTCCGCATCCGCAACGGAGCCCTCCCTCTTTGACGAGGATGTGCCCGATCTCGGCCGCATTCCCGTCCTTCCCGCGAAGGAGGTGGCCGCCAGTCCATACCCCCGCCCCGAGCCCGGTACTCAGCGTGACGTATACCAGGTGCAAACAGCTCTTATCCACGGCCTTCTTTCCCACCCCGTAGATGACCTCGCCCAGAACGGCGGTGTTGCAGTCGTTCTCTAGCTGAATCGAGGTCGAAAAGGCGGCCTGAAGCGGCTCTGTCAGTGGAAGGTAGATAGGCTCACGTGGAAGCCCCGCAGGAATCGGGGGGAGATTGGTATTAGGGGAGTTGACGACTGCTCCATCCTGCAACGGCCCTGCCGAACCAATCCCGATCGCGGTGAGGGCGGAGATATCTGCGGAATTAAGGAGTTGGCCAAACATCTGCTTTATCTGCGCCGCGATCCCGTAGTAGGCGGTCCCGTCACGCCACTGCTTAAAGAGCCCCTCTTGGGGGCAGAGTGGTTTCTCATCACGCGAGATGATCGTCCCCGCGTAATCGGCGATCAGTACCCTCACCTTGCTTCCCCCGACGTCCACTCCGCCAAAATAGCCTCTCTCCATGGTACTCCTTTGGTTAGATCTTTCCGTGGTTTCTCCCTGTTAAGGGTACCTGAACGATCCCCGACGTTACAACAGGATATTCCTTGACGTCGTAACAACCAATATAGACCTGACCGCTCGCTTCAGTTTTTCCTTGGCCTTTACCTGTATAGTGTGGTAAAACTTACGGAGGGTCGATCGGGTGCTCTGAGGGGAGGTATTCTTATGCGAGATTTAGAACGCAGCATCGATAAACAGGCCTCCCTGCCTATATACCGTCAGTTAAAAGAGATCATCAAAGAGAAGATCGGAGACGGAAAATTCAGGTCAGGTGATCGCATACCGACTGAGTATGAGCTGTGCGAGCAGTTTGAAATCAGCCGAGCCCCTGTTCGTCAGGCGCTAGCCGAGCTGGTCAATGAGGGCTTTCTTTACCGCCAACAGGGGAGTGGGACTTTTGTCAACCACCATCGTGGCGAGACGGCGCTATCTCTACGCGTGATCGTAACGGAAGATCTGTGGCTTCCATCCTTGAACAAGGCCGTTTCAATTTACAACAGTGAACAAAAGAGCCCCAGAGTTAGGCTAGAAGTGGAAACCCTTGGGCGCCCTCAACTTCGTGCGAAGATTCTCTCGGCAGTAGGACGAGGAGAGGCTCCTGACATTGCCCTAATCGACTGGGCGTGGGTGAGCGAGTTTGCGGACCTCCGCTTCCTGAAAAGACTGGATATCCTTGACCGCGAGTGGACGGAGACCTTCAAAGCGGATCTCTTCCCGGCGTTTGTGGATCGGTCGACTCCGGCATTGTATGGGATTCAGCCGGAGGCGAATGTCTCGGTGATCTGGTACCGGAAGGATTGGTTCGAACGAGAGGGGCAGACTCCGCCACAGACGTGGGACGATCTGGTGCGGACGGCAAAGTACTTCAAACGTTTCGTCGAGTTTCCCCTGACCTTTGTGGCCAGTTGCCGAGCTGGGGAGACGACTACCTATCAGCTTCTCCCATTTCTCTGGTCGACGGGTGGATGCCTGTTTTCGGATGGAAAAGTGGCGCTGGGTGAACAAGCGGTCATTGCGCTCGAATTTCTTAGCTCACTCGTTTACAAGTACCGAGTGGCCTCTCCCGAGGTTGTCTCCTACGCGTGGGATCGCCCGGCGCGCCTCTTCGCAAAAGGTAATGCAGCCTTGGCCGTTGGTGGGAGCTACGAGAAACCGCTGATTCAGGAGGAATCTGGATGGGACGATGAGACCTTCCGAAACAGAGTCGGTTGCATTCCTGTTCCGGCCGGTCCCGGTGGGGCGCAAGCAACGGTCGCCGGAGGGATGGCTTACGTTATCTTCCGCCAATCAAAGGACGCGAAACTGGCACTCGATATCCTGAAGCGGGTGGTAAGCCCTCCCTTAATGAGGGAATTCTGCACAAAGACCGGTCGCAGTCCGACGCGTGTCTCCGTAGTGGAGACCCTGGATACGGAACAAGGTTGGTTCTCTCGCCGGGTCTCACAATTTCTGCATAGTGCGCGTACACGATCGAGCATCCCGGAATACGCGAGAGTCTCCAAGCAGATCCAGCTGATGATGGAAAGCGCAATCTCCGGCCGGGTTCTCCCCCAGGAAGCGGTCGAGAAGACGCGGGAGATTTTGCAGGCTGTTATACCTCACGAAAACTGAGAGGGCTCTGCAGTAGGTCTAGAACGCGTTCTTTACCCTCCTTCCTACACCTTTCAGCAAGATATTCGTCGTTCCTCCCCTCTTGACAGAGTATGCGAGACGTGCTATATTTGGCATAACAAATTCTACCTCTCATTTTTTTCCCGGAGGTGATCGATTCAGGTACTTAGAACGAGGTATCCGAACGGAGTAGCTCGCAAGGCAAAAAGGATTTCTGCTTTAAGGAGGAAAAGAAGATGAAAAAAGGCGTGAAAGGTTTACTAGTTATTGGTCTGCTGCTGGTCGGCTTGGTTACGGTTTACGCGGCTGATAAGACGGTGGTGGAGTTCTGGACGACGGACAACGAGCCTGATCGTGTTGCTGTTTACGAAGCTGTCGCGGCGCAATTCATGGCCGAGAACCCGGGCATTGAAGTGCAAATCATACCGATTCAAGAGGCCGATGTTAGCCAACGGATCGCCACTGCGATGGCCGCCAATAATCTGCCGGATATCGTTCGCTTGGGGATCGAGCGCGTAGCGGTTTTCGCCGCTGATGGGTTAATGGATGAAGACGCTGCTGAGGCTACAATCGCCAGCGTCGGGAAGAGCGACTTCCGCGCCGGCCCATTGGCAATGGTGATAAACCCTGCGACTGGCAAGTATGCAGCGATTCCTTACGACGGCTGGGTTCAGGCTATCTGGTATCGTGTCGATGTGTTTAAGGAAGCAGGCCTTACTCCGCCGGTCTCCTGGGCCGACATCAATGCTGCGGCTGAGGTGCTTCCTGGAACAGGGAACTTGCTCTACGCTCTGACCCTCGGTACGGATCCCGGTCAGAACTACCCGCATCAGGTCTTCGAGCAGGTTGCGATGTCCAACGATGCCTGGCCGTTCGACGTGGATGGCAACGTCACCATGAACACGCCGGAGATGATCGCAGCTCTGCGATTCTACACCGACCTACAGAGTGCTGCCGTTCCTGGACCGCAATATTGGCGTGGGGCGCGTGAGGCCTACGAACTCGATCAGGCCGGGATGCTCATCTACAGCACCTACATCATGGATGACTTAGTGGATGGTTCTGGCATGGAGGGCGGCGGCCAGATCCAGATCGCCGTAGAAGACCTGGCGCTCAATACAGGCTTTGCACCGAAGATGGTCGGGCCTGGCGGCTCTGCTACGTACGGACAGCTGGTTACCCTCGGGATCATGAAGGGAGCCGACCCCGCTGCACAGAAGGTCGTCGAATACTTCCTGACCGAAGGCTACATCGATGTTCTGTCCCTCGCCCCGTTCGGGAAGATCCCCGTGCTGGCGAGTGCGGTGGACGGTTGGAAGGAGCTTAGCCCGTTTTTCGCTTACTACTCGAGTGACACGCTCGATCAGATCGCCAACGGCTTCGAGACGATGCAGCGGTGGCTCTTCCGACCGGATTACGACCCGATGGAGCGAGCCGTGATTGGCGACATCGAAGGGCGGCTGTTAATTTCACAGGCCATCAGCAACATCGCTCTGGAAGGGATCATGACACCTGAGACCGCTGCTGCATGGCTGCAGGGGCAGGTTGAGGCAATGCTGGCCGAACGCCAGTAGGAGTCAATACTTAACGAGTCGGGGACGCGGCGTACCGTCGCGTCCCCATTTAACTCTCTACCTTTGGGGTCGATTTCTCACCGTAAAAGTCTCCCCCGCTGATAGATTGGGAGGTTGAATTTCATGGCTGTGAAGGGGTTATTGCCTGCGACAGGTCGATGGAACTCTCTTCAGGCTCAGGAATCGCACCTCGCCTGGATGTTAATCTCCCCCACGGCTTTAATTGTCTTTGGATTGGTTCTCTTTCCCGCTATTTTCAGTGTCTGGATCAGCTTTCACGACGTTACCCTGCGAAACCTGAACGACGTTTTCCATGCGCCATTCGTGGGTTGGGATAACTATCGCCATGTAGTCAACGATTTTGCGTTCAAGTATCAAAACTTACGTGTATGGGGAGCAGCGGTCACCAGTATTGTATATTCATTCGTCTCAACATTTGTCACCGTGCTTCTCGGTCTAATAGCCGCATTGTTACTCAACCGACCGTTCCGTGGTCGGGGAACGGTGCGTGCCATCTTCCTATTCCCCTATATCGCGCCGATCGTCAGCGTAGCGTTCGTCTGGCGTTGGATCCTCGATCCACGCCCGTCTGGTGTGCTGAACGATCTATTGATGCGGTTAGGCGCGATCGATGCTCCGAGAGCGTATCTCGCTACACGCGGTCTCGCTCTGGTATTGGTGATCATTTTTACTGCGTGGCGCTATTTTCCGTTCGCCATGTTGATGATATTGGCTCGGCTTCAAGCGATCGATAAGACCATGTACGAGGCGGCCGGCGTTGATGGTGCCAATGCCTGGGATAAGTTTCGAAATATCACCATGCCTGAATTGAGGTACGTTCTGGGTGCTGTCTTTCTCCTTCGGTTGATCTGGACCTTCAATAAGTTCGATGACATATTCCTGCTAACCGGGGGAGGCTTCGGCACCAACGTCCTACCGGTGCTTACTTATCAGTTTAGCTTCAGGGCATTCAACTTCGGCAAAGGAGCGGCCAACGCCATGATTCTGTTGGTCATCCTGGGGACCTTCATGCTGGTATATGCACGCACCGTGATGCAAGAGAAAGGGTAAAGGAGTCAGCCATGATGCACGATAGCTCCCCAAGATCATCGAAAAACGAACGCTTAAATTTGATCGATCGCCTGGCGCGGTCGATCACCTTGCCCCGTTTTGTCTTCGCGTTGATCTTGACCTTCTTCCTCACCAGCATCCTGTTCCCCTTCTATTGGATGGTCAGCTCGTCGTTCAAGACCTACGCGGAGATTGGCAGCCGCGAAGCCGTCTACGTTCCCAGTGTGCTGCGCTGGGATGCCTACAAAGAGTTGTTCGATCCAAACACTCCTCACTTTTGGAACTTCGGCGCCAATATCGTCAATAGCATAAAGGTCGCGATTCCCACGGCGATCGTTGCGGTTATCCTATCAACACTAGGGGCCTACGCCATCGCCAGGCTGCGTTTCCGGGGGAAGAGCTTGCTGCTCAACGGTATTCTCCTCGTTTATCTCTTCCCCGGGGTCTTACTGATCATCCCCCTCTTTGCGATGATCGCCCGGATCGGTGCGCGGTTCGGGTTCGGTGTTCAGGATAACCTCCCCATACTGATCATCACGTACTTGGCACAGACCTTACCCGTGGCACTGTACATGCTGGCCAACTACTTCCGTACGATCCCCGCCGAGATTGAGCAGGCTGGCCTGATCGATGGGTGCAGCCGTTCGGGCGTCATTTGGCGGATCACGTTACCCTTATCGATTCCTGCGTTAGTCTCCGTCTCCATTTACACGTTCATGATCGCCTGGAACGAGTTCCTGTACGCCCTCGTATTCCTGAACAGCCGTGTGATGTTCACCATGCCGATCAAGATCAGCATGATCTTTAACGATCCTACCCCTCGTCCACATGTTGTCATGGCTGCTTCGACCGTGATGACGATACCGGTTGTGATCCTCTTTCTCGCTCTAGAACGGTTTCTGACGGAAGGGCTTACCGCGGGCGGAGTGAAGGGGTAACAGGGTGTGAGAGTCACAGAGCCTCCGTATTCAGCGATCTAAGGGGATAGCTATGACTACGATTGGTATTTGCCATTACAAAATTGGAGATACGGACGGCGTCTCCCTGGAGATGGACAAGTGGAAGGTTGTTCTGGAAGGGTTGGGGCACACAGTTCACCTCTGTGGCGGAGACCTCGGGAAGGCTGAAGGATTCCTCATCGAAGAAATGTATCACCATCGTGAAAATATCGAGAGGATCCATCGTAATGCCTTTGGTCGGCTCACCGACTACGAGAGCGAGGCAATCCTGGAAAGGGATATTTTTGAAGTGGCCGATCTTATAGAAAAGGATCTCTGTTCGTTCATCGACGAGTTCTCCCTCGGCCTACTCATTCCTAACAATATCTGGTCGATCGGCGTGAACCTTCCTGCCGCCATTGCTTTCGCGAGCGTGGTCCGCAAGAGGAAGATCCCCGCTGTCGCTCACCATCACGATTTTCACTGGGAGACGTTCCGAGGGATGACGCCAACTTGCGCGGTAGTGCAACGCATTGCCCAAGAATACCTCCCTCCCAAAGATCCATTGGTCACCCACGTAGTGATCAACAGTCTGGTTCGTGCGGAGCTTCGCCAAAGGAGTGGGGTGGAGTCCACAATCGTTCCGAACGTGTTTGACTTCGCTGGCGAGCCATGGTGCATTGACGATTACAACCATGATTTTCGGGAGGCCATCGGAGTCAACGAGAACGACATCATCGTTCTTCAAGCCACCAGAATTGTCGAACGCAAAGGGATCGAGCTGGCCATCGACCTCGTCGAGGAGCTCAACGAGCCCTCCAACATCGCCAAGCTACAGGAGGG
Source organism: uncultured bacterium (assembly GCA_965370555.1). Lineage (GTDB taxonomy): Bacteria > Bipolaricaulota > Bipolaricaulia > UBA7950 > UBA9294 > JAJOKK01. The sequence continues at coordinate 38,638 of CBDUVB010000006.1, read as the reverse complement.
CAGGCTCTACGATGGAAGGCGGTTCACGAAAGATGATCGGGTCGTTCTCGTCCTTGCCGGATACTCGGAAGACAGGACGGAAAAGTACCTTTCGCGATTGAAACGGAAGATCGAGCACGCGGGGATCGAGGCTCGATTCATCGCGGAAAGGGTCCGTTCGCGGCGCGAAGAGAGCGACGGAGAACGCCTCTACTCCCTCTGGGATTGCTACACCTTTGCCGACGTTGTAACTTATCCGTCTCTTTTCGAGGGTTGGGGAAACCAATTTCTTGAGGCCATCCGAGCCAAGCTGCCCGTTGCCATCTTTGAATACCCCGTTTACCAAGCGGATATTCGTGAGAAAGGTTTCGACGTGATCTCTCTTGGGAGTGATATAGAAAGGACCGACGAATCGGGATTGGTCTGCCTCAGCGAGGCAATGATTAGGAGTGCAACGGAGAAGGCCATCGAGGTTCTTACCGATTCTTCAGCGCGACAGGCGATGGTCGAGCGAAACTTCGACTTAGGGAGAGAATACTATAGCTTGGAAAGCTTAGCGCAGCGGTTGGATAACATCATCGTACAGATAGGAAACTTATAGGCTCGGAATAATATTGGAGGAAGACATGGATAGAAATACGCTCGATATTGTCGTTGGGGTTTGCACCAAGAACTGTGCCGATACGGTTGCCGGCGTGCTCAAGACGGTCGATAGGGGACTTGAGCAGTTCTTCCCAGCCAAGCACTCCATGATCGTCGTCTCCGATGGGTTTTCGAACGACGATACAAAGGAAAAAGTGCAAGCAACGGAGACGACAACGGAGGTTCTATTCACTCCTCAAACAGGGGGACTTGGAAAAGGAAACGGCGTCCGCACGATCCTCGAGATCGCTCAGGAGCGTGGCGCTTCCGCGGTCGCCCTAGTCGACGGAGACCTGACGAGCATCGAATCGAATTGGGTTCACAAGCTCGCCGGTCCAATCCTTGATGGGAAGGATCTGGTCGTTCCTTACTACCTACGCCATCACTACGATGGGGTGATCACCAATCAGATCGCTTACCCGCTGACTAACGTTCTGTTCGGTGTGGGGGTGCGGCAGCCGATCGGTGGGGAATACGGGATCTCCGCGCGTTTGTTGGAACGCCTTCTCCAGCACGAACTCTTTCCCGAGAAATTCGGGATTGACATCTTCATCACCCTGGTCGCCACGTCTGAGCAGATGGAGATCGCCGAAGCTGTTCTGGGAGTGAAAGAACACGAATCCACCAAGCAGTACGCGGACCCGGACAAGCTGCTGGTTCCGATGTTCTATCAAGTTGTTGGGACCCTCTTCCGATTGATCAATTACTACCACGACTACATCGAGACCGTGCATGAAGTCCGCCCGGTGGAACGGTTGGGAGAGATGCCTGATAAGCGCCCCGGAGCGATTACGGTCGACCAGAAGGACCTCCTCCAGCGGTTCAAGGAGAAGTACGAAGAGCTGATGGGGGAGAATGCGGCCTTTCTCGGAGATCTACGAGAGGATCTAGACCGTATTGCTTCCCGCGAACTCGACAGCTATTCCTTTCCTCTTTCTCTTTGGGTGAGGGCAGTCTACCTGGCAATCGACGCGTTCTCCGTTTCGGAAGACCTCAAGATCCTCGACGTCTTGCGCGTTCTGTGGCAGGGCCGGTTCTTGAGCCTGGTACGCGAGACGGAAGCGATGAGCGATGAGGAAGCGGAGGCCTATATCCGAGGGCAGCTACCCGTTTTCGAAGAGCAACGATCGATCTTGGACAGCTGATGGGCAAACGACGACTCACAAGAGATGTGGAAAGCCTGCGCGCCGATCTCGATCGGATCGCTCAAGCGGCATTGATAGCGGTCGCTCCGGAGACGTGTCTGCGCCGCGCCGTGCACGTCGAGGGGGATCAACTCCACGTTGCGAAGGTTTCCTTCTCGAAGGAGCCCTTCGAGAAGGAAACCTTCGACCTTTCCCGTATCCAGCGAATACTCGTTGTGGGTATAGGGAAAGCCTCGGCACGGATGGCCGCGACCTTGGAAGACCTCTTGGGCGAGCGGATCTCCGGTGGGCTCGTGGTCACTGCCGACGGGTACAGGGTTCCCACTCGGAGAGTGGAGGTCGTGGAGGCTTCCCACCCTGTTCCCGATGCGCGCGGCCGAGCGGCCGCGGAACGGATCGTGGCCCTTGTCGAGGAGGCGAACGAGGAGGCTCTCGTGATCGTTCTCATCTCCGGGGGAGGTTCGGCTCTTCTCCCTCTGCCCGCCTCCGGGATCACTCTCTCTGATCTTGCCGCGATAAACGAACTCCTCCTCCGCTCCGGGGCGAAGATCCAGGAGATCAATACGGTGCGAAAGCACCTCTCGCAGGTGAAAGGCGGACAGCTTGCGCGGCACGCCTTCCCCGCGCAGGTCCTTGCTCTCGTTCTCTCCGACGTGCCCGGTGATCCCTTGAACGCGATCGCATCCGGTCCGACCGTGGGCGATCCGACGACCTTTGACCAGGTAAAGCGAATCCTGCGTCAGTATCGACTGTGGGAGGAAATACCGGACCCCGTTCGAAAACGGGTTGAGGCGGGCGTCCGCGGCGAGATTGAGGAGACTCCCAAACCCGGAGACGATGTGCTGCAACGGGTGACGACCACGATCATTGGCTCGGGATCCGACGCCCTCGATGCCGCGCGCGAGGAAGGGGATCGCTTGGGTTATCACACGCTTTTCCTCACGACCACCCTCGAAGGTGAGGCGCGAGAGGTGGGTAAGATCCTGGCCGCCGTGGCGAGGGAGGAGGCGAGCAGCGGCCAGCCGGTCCCTCTTCCCGCGTTGATCCTTGCCGCTGGGGAGACAACGGTCACCGTGCGGGGAACCGGCAAGGGAGGGCGCAATCAGGAACTCGCCCTGTCGGCCGCACAAGGGATCGAAAGGATTCCTCAGGTGGTGATCTCTTCTATAGGAACTGATGGGCGCGATGGCCCGACCGACGCAGCCGGGGGAATGGTCGACGGGAAAACGGTTGGTCGGATGCGGGAACGAGGCATCGATCCCGGGGAATATCTGGAGCAGAACAACTCCTACAAAGCCTTGGAGGAAGCTGGGGATCTGATTGTCACTGGCCCGACCGGGACTAACGTGGCCGACCTTTGCTTTGTCGCGGTAGGAAAGGGATGACAACGCGTTTCTTTCCGGCAGCAAAGAGTCCGTTGAAGATGCGGCCGCTATTTCACGAGGACCAGTTGGGGAGAGGAACGCGCGAACCCCCATGAATTCTAGCGAGGTATCGGTTGCACACCGGAGCCTTGACAAAAAGCAACCGGATCGTTAGTATTGTTAACCATGTCTAACATTTACGATCAAGGAAACTCATGATCACAGGACAGAGCTCTAGCATGGAGGACTACCTCGAAGCGATCGGCTGGCTGAGCGAGGCTGGCAACATCGCAAGGGTGACTGAGCTGAGCAAGGCGCTCGGGGTGAGCAAGCCGAGCGTATCCGCTGCCTTAAACAAGCTGGCAAAAGCAGGGCTTGTTCGACATGAGCGATACGGCTCCATTGAACTTACGGCAGAGGGGCGCAGGGTGGCTGACGACGTCATCCGTCGCCACGAGATCATGCTCCGTTTCCTAACAGAGATTCTCGGCATCGATCGAGAAAGAGCAGAAGAAGACGCTTGCCGGATGGAGCACGTGTTGAGCCCGGCGAGCCTGAAGAGGTTTTCGGAATTCGTCGAATTTCTTACCTCGTGCCCACAGTCTGAACCCGCCTGGCACAAAGGGTTCTCTTACTACCTCGAATATGGGGAGCATGATCCCAACATGGTGGGAGCGGGGAGCTGAAAGAAAAGGAAGTTTTTTTACTGACAAAGTTAGACATAACTAACAATATAACGGTTCCCGTAAGGAGGAAACGATGAGTCAGTACCAATATGAGAGGAGCGGCAACAGGCGAAGGGTCTTGATCCTCATGATCGCCGCTTTGACATGCCTTCTTATCGCAGTCTCCGCCAGTGCCCACACCCCACTCCTCTACATAGAGGACAACGAGGACGGCACGATCTACATCGAAGGCGGGTTCTCCGATGGTTCGAGTGCAGCCGGAATTCCTGTCCGAATGGAAGACGCTGATGGGAATACCCTGTGGGAAGGGAAGCTCGATGATTACGGCGCGGTAGAGAGTATTTCGATCCCCGATGTTCGGCCGTACTACGTGATCTTCGATGCCGGACCGGGACACGTGGTCACCAAGGAAGGTATCTATTCGTCTGCAATCGAGGAACCGGAGGACGCCGCGCCGTCAAATGGCACACAGGGCGTACCCGTAACTCCCTCCGTATCAGCGACACCCGTGGTGTCCACCCCCGCAGTGACCCCGACGGTTTCGACCGCCGAATCGGCAACACCCGGGGCCTCCGGTGCGTCGTCCCCTGCGTGGATGCCGGGTACAACGAACGCTCAAGCAGGCAGTTCAGCGGATTCCGTCCTGTGGGTTATCGTGGCACTGTTGGCGTTCATTGCCCTGGTGCTCCTCGTCCTTTGCGGCGGTGTATTGTTCTTCGTCGGTTGGACAGTGGGGAAAAGAGGACGGCAAGCGTGACGAAATCGAATGAAACAAAGACTCTCATCGATTGGGGGTGATGCACAGACCGAAAACACCGAGCGATCGCGGATGGAAACAAATGGGAACAAAAGTTACAGGTAAGGAGGAAAAACACATGAAGAGATTGACTCGTTTATTGATGTTGACGCTGGTAACAGTGCTGGGGCTGAGCCTGGCCTCGTTCGGGCACTTTCAGATGATCCTCCCCTCGGATGACTACCTCAGCGAAGGGGACTCCAAGAACCTCGAACTACAGCTGATATTCACCCACCCGACCGGAGCCATCCACTCAGATGATCCGCAACACCACACTGGCACGGGGGCTGACCCGACCAGCATGGACATGGAGGCCCCGGCCGAGGTTGGTGTACTGCACAAAGGTGTGAAGAGGAATCTAACCGACACGCTGGAGCCATTCAAGTTTGAGCACGGCGCGATCAGCGTCAACGCCTACCGGATCGAATACCGCGCACGCGGGATGGGTGATTTCGTCTTTTACCTCGCACCGGGTTCGTACTTTGACTCGATCGAGGACGGGTACATCACCCAGTACTCGAAGTTGATCATCAACTCGGGCGGCCTGCCTACCGACTGGAATACACCGGTCGGCCTCAAGGCGGAGATCGTCCCGCTAACGCCGACCACTCCACTGTGGGTGGGGAACACGTTCACCGGCGTCGTTCTCCTCGACGGAGAGCCGGTGCCCGGTGCTGAGCTCGAAGTCGAGCACCTCAACCCGGTCCCGTTCAAGGGGGCGTTCCCGAACGTGGAATCGGTCGCCCTCCCCGGCGGGAGCTTCCCAAGCCAGCAGATAATGGCCGACGAGAACGGGGTGTTCAGCTACAGCTTCCCGTGGCCCGGCTGGTGGGGCTTCGTCGCGTTGCTCGAGGGAGCGGACTACAACGGCAAAGGGCAGGAGATCGGTGCGTGCATCATGTTCAAGGTGTACGCCATCGACGAGGCTCCGTAGCGCGACAACTTACCCAAGGTGGGTTTGGCCCCGCTGTGCTCAGCGGGGCCCGGCCCTACCGACCAGATGACGTGAAAGGGGCGACATGAACGAGGTGGATGAGCGCATAACACCGCTCGCCGAGCTGCTGGCAGGTGAACGGGCGAGGATCGTTGCCATGAATGGCGGGACGGAGACCGAGAAGCGGTTGAGCGACATGGGCCTCGCCCTCGATTCGGAGATTGAGGTACTTGTCGCCGGCAATCGCTCTCCTCTGTTGGTCGCCGCCGGTGAGACCCGGCTTGCGATCGAGCCCGACTTGGCAAACCAGATTCGAGTGTGTCGCTTCGGTGGAGCGCGCGGTCGGCGAGGATGGGGTCGCAGACACCACGGCCGCGGACGGAGGTTCCGTCGATGACGCTCGATGAGCTGAGGGTTGGACAGGAAGCCCGCATTGTCGATATCACCTTGAGCGGGGCCATCGGACAGCGTTTGCTCGATATGGGGTTTGTCGAAGGGACGTGGGTGAAGATCGTGCGCAACGCGCCGTTGGTCGATCCGATCGACCTTCTCGTGCGTGGCTATCACGTGTCGATCCGCCACGCCGAGGCGGAGGGTGTGGAGGTGGAGCCGCTGTGAGCCGTGCATTCACCGTCGCCGTTGCCGGCCAGCCGAACTGCGGCAAGTCGACCTTGTTCAACACCCTCACCGGGGCACGGCAGTTCGTCGCCAACTACCCCGGGGTGACAGTGGAGAAGCGCATCGGCCTGTTCGCCCATAAAGGGGACAGGATAACGTTGGTCGACCTTCCCGGAACTTACAGCCTCACTTCTTATTCGTTGGAGGAGCGGGTGGCGCGGGACTTTCTGCTGGACGAGAGTCCAGATCTCGTGCTGAACATCGTCGACGCCTCCAACCTGGAGCGCAATCTATACCTCACCTTTCAACTGCTGGAGATGGAGTTCTCTCTTGTTGTCGCTCTCAACATGATGGACATCGCCAACGGCCGTGGTATCGATGTCGATCCGTCGCGCTTGAGCGATGAACTTCAGGTCCCCGTGATCCCCACTATCGGTAACCGTGGTAAGGGGAAACGCGATCTGCGCGAGGCAATCTGGGCCGCGTGTGCGAACAAGGAAGATCACCGCTCGCGGTTCCGCGTCGACTACGGCGAGGCGTTGGAATCGATCATCGCGCTGCTGGAGGCAAAACTGTCGCAGCAAGCGCACCTCGCCGGTCGCTATCCCGTACGCTGGCTGGCGATTAAGCTGCTGGAGGATGATCCGGAAGTACGGAAGCTCGTAACAGGAGCCGTTGAGGCGCGGGACTACCGGTTAAGCCGTTCGGAAGAACCAGGGGAATCGCAGTGATGCCGGAGAAGACCGCACCCTCAGGCGAAGCCATCGCTCGTGAGACCGCATCGCACCGCGAGGCGTTCCTCAAGGCGCACGGCCGCGCCGTGGAGAAGGTGATTGCGCAGAAACGCTACCAGGCAGCCGATCGGGTCGCGGCGGCCTGCGTAATAAGGGATAGAACCCCTCGCCGCACCCTCACCGATCGGATCGATCGTTTCGTCTGCAGCCGCTACGCCGGCCCGATCATCCTGGCGGGGATTCTGTACGGCATCTACCAATTGGCAATCGTGCAGGGGTACAACCTCACCAACTACTGGTGGCCGGTCCTTGGCTCGGTCAAGAACGCCATCCTCTCGCTCCTCCCTGGTGAAGGGCTGGTGTTCGATCCGGTCATTCGCTCCGTCGTCCTGTGGACGGTGAACGGGATCATTGCGGTCCTCAACTACGTTCCCATCTTCGCCATCCTGTTCGCGCTGGTGGCGATCCTCGAGGACACCGGGTACATGGCGCGGGTGTCGTTCGTGCTCGATCGGCTCTTCCGCCCGTTCGGTCTGCACGGCCAGTCGGCCCTTCCGCTGATGCTCAGCGGCCTGTTCATTGGAGGCTGTGCGATCCCGGGTGTGATGGCCTGCCGCGGGATCAAGGACGAGAAGGCGCGCATGAGCACGATGCTCGTCGTCCCACTGATGAACTGTCTGGCCAAGATTCCGTTCTACCTGCTGTTGATCGGCCTGTTCTTCACCAAGGTCAGTGGACTGATGATGTTCATGATGTCGACGATCACCCTGCTCTTCGCCCTGTCGGTCAGCAAGGTCCTGTCGTTGACCGTCCTCAAGAACAGGCCGACGGCCCCGTTCGTGCTCGAGATGCCGGTCTACCACCTTCCCACAGTGCAGAACGTGGCCCGCCGCGTGCTGGAGCGGCTGTGGATCTTCGTCAAGAAGATCATCACCGTCGTTGCCGTCGTGATGTTGGCCTTGTACTTCCTGCTGAACTTTCCCGCACTCGAAACCGAGCGAAAAGCTTATTACACCCGACAGATCGACGGATTGATCGGGACGTTCCTCGAAGAGATCGGTCCGGAGAACCCGTACGGGATCTTCCTCTCCACATCGCAGCAGGCGGCCGATTACGCACAGTTCGCCGACGCCTACCGATCGACTAAGCGGGGAGCGGTCACGACCACGGCCAAGACTGCGGTGGAGCGGGCGTACCTGGAGAGGAACCCCGAGTTCTTCAAGGTGGCGAATAAAGGAAAGGTTACGCTGAGCGAGGACGAGATCGACGCGTTTGGCCGTTACTTCACTGCCTATCAGGCTGCGCACCGCGCCTACTTGACCGAATATGCCACAGTCCTGCCTGATTATCGACCGGCACTCAAGGCCGCGTTCTATCAGAGCTGGCAGGATGCTGATCCGTTCTTCTTCGGTATCGTGCGAACCGGGAACATCACAGTCAGTGGGAGCATCCTCATCGACACGAGTGCCGTGGCGGCGAACAAGGCATTCCAGACGGTCGGTCGAGGGACACAGAAGCTCAGGGCCGAGAAGCACCAGGAACAGCTGGAGGCGAGCCTTCTCGGCCGCCTTGGGATTGCGGTGGAACCGTTCACCAGGCTCGCCGGGTTCAACTGGCGTGTCAACGTCGGCCTGATCGGGGCGTTCGCTGCCAAGGAGAGCGTGGTCGCTACCCTCGGGAGCATCTATCAGGCCTCGGGACAAAGTGATGATGGAACGAGCCTCGAACAGCAGATAAGCGAACAGGAGAAAGGATGGACTCCCCTGCACGCTGTAGCGATGATGCTGTTCATGGCCCTCTACCCGCCGTGTGTGGCGACGTTACTGATGATCAAGCTACAGGCAGGATGGCGATGGATGCTGTTCGCCACGGTCTACCCGATCTTCCTCGGGCTCCTGGTGGCGATCCTCGTGTTCAGCGGGGGGAGTCTGCTCGGTCTCTCCGGGTTGGGAGCGATGATCGCTTTCTACGTGGTGATGATCGTCGTGACCGTGGTCCTGGGGTTCATCCAACCAAGATCCCGGCCAACCGTGTCCGAGACGCGGGCTTGATTGGGAGGTGAAGCGGAACACAATGTATCAGGAACTACTCGAAGCGCTGGCCGAGGGGCGGGCATATACCCTTGGCTCCCTTTCTCGTCACACCAGGTTTAGTGATTGATTGAGTGATTAAACCTCCCAATCTTCCGATCTCTCGATTCCTCAGCGCCCTTTGCGGTAAAATAAGCGCTCGAAGGAGGAAAGAAATGACTAACGAGAGGGTCTTAATTCTCTACGACAACCGATCCGACCGGAGCGATCTGCAGCCCGGCTGGGGATTCTCAGCCTTGATCGAGTTTGGCGGGCATCGAGTCCTGTTCGACACTGGAGCGGACAAGGGCGTCCTCGAGCACAATGCCACAGCGCTCGGTGTCGACCTCGCTGCGATCGACACCCTTGTCCTGTCCCATGAGCACTGCGACCATATAGGAGCCGTCACCTCGGCGCTACATAAGAACCTCGATGTCTTCTACCCTGCATCGTTCTCTGTCCTGTTTCAAGGGGAGGTGGAAGAAAAGCCTGAGCGAGCACCGTGGCGCGCTCACCCTGTCTCCCTACCGATAGAGATCGTACCGGGCATCACCTCCACCGGGGAGATGGGGAAGGAGATCGTGGAACAGGCCCTGATCGTCCGTGGATCTGCAGGCCCAACGCTCATCACCGGGTGCGCCCATCCCGGGATTATCGAGATCGCTCGCGTAGCGACCGACCTCGCTGGAGGGCCGCTTCACCTTGTGCTTGGAGGCTTCCACCTCTACAAGAAGAATGAGGCCGAGGTAAAGGAGATCGCTTCCGCGCTGAAGCGGCTTGGGGTAGAGAGAATCGCTCCCTGTCACTGCACAGGCAAGCACGCGATCGAAATTCTGCAGAACGCCTTCGGCGACGCCAGTATCGATGTGAAAGTGGGGAGTCAGATTTCGCTCTGATGACCGAGGAGATCGGGATTGCACTCCTTGATCAGATCCCGCAGGGGATCGAGCGCGTCGCCTCCCCGGGACGGCACTGCACCTTCATCGGAAGGGCGCGCAAGGGAGAAATTCTCTGGGCTCGCGGAGAGGATTTCACCTGCCCGCTCGCCCGCTACAACCTGGGGATCGATCCTCTGGATGAATCGACGATGGAGAAACTGGCAGCGACACTCATCGGTTGGGGAGATGTAAGAGACCTGGAAACCGCGCACCGCTTCATCGCCGGACTATCTCCACTCCCTGTTTCGAGACGCACCTTCATCTATGCCCCGCTCGATAGGATGCCGGTTCCCCCAGACCTCGTCCTCCTCATCCTCAACCCGGAGGAAGTGTTCAGACATATCCTCTCCATCACCGCTTCTACCGGCGAGAAGAGCGGTGGACACGTTAGTGGGATCGGTGCGCTGTGCGGGGAATGCACTGCCCTTCCCCTGCAGACCAAAAAGGCAGCGATCTCTGTCGGTTGTGATGGAAGCCGGCGAGAGGCATTTCTCTCCCCTAAAGAGATGTTCCTTGCTATCCCCTATTCTCTGTACCGATCGACGGTTGAATCATAAGAATATCTTCTAATCCGAACCGTATGCGTACAACATTCTCTTCTCTCATCGTGTAGCTCTTGATGCGAAAGCGACCGATTTGGTTTGTATGAGAGACGTGTTTGCCTCTACACGGAGTGGCATCGATATTACCTATCTTGACGATGCGGATCGTGGCTGCGCCTGGAGGGACCTTCCACAGGTCGTAGGTCGTTTTCGCCTCTTCGATAGGCACGATCTCCGTCGTGATTTGGTAGTCCTTCTCGATCTCTGCGTTCACCGTATCCTCAATCGCCGCGATCTCTTCCATACTAATCGGATGAGAAACGGTGTAATCACACTTCGATTTCTTCTCCCCGAGGTGCATCTCAAGGTTGCGCGGCGAGGGGACACTTCCCGTGGCAAACAATCTGTGCATCACCGCGGTCAGGATGTGCTCGGCGGTGTGCATTCGTACCCGTTTCTCCACCGCCGGCTGCCCGATATTCTTCTTGTTGCTCATCGCATCAGGATGATACCGATTTAGCCTTGGATAACCCATCTTGAGACAGAGAGTTCTGCCCTTTATCTGGGTAATGGTATGGTTTCTCCTCAACCATCCTCGTGGGGATGGGGAGCCGATGCAGGACGAGGAGTGAGGCTGCAATGAAGACAGCGGATGCCGCAAACGTTGCTTGGTAGCCTATGTATTCGCTCAGAAGACCGCTCGTCGCTCCGGCAATGATCATCCCCACCCCCGCGATCGCGTTGTACAGCCCGAGTGTCTGTCCCCTGTACTTCGGCTTGGCCAGACGAGAGGCAAGCGCCACCCCAGAGAGCTGAAAGAAGGACCAAGTAACACCAATCGCGAGGAAGAAGGACGCGAGCACCCACGTCGGCGGGACCGCTCTCGATATTGTGAGGTAAATGGATGCCGCGACTAAAAGGACCAGCCGAACGGCGAGCGCCCCCTGCTGAACCGCCTTGTTCCCCGCTCGCTTAATCCGGCGCGAGGCAAGGGGATATGCAAGGACCACCCCGCTGTTTAGAACGACAAAGTAGAGGAAGACCGTAGAGGAGGGAAGGCCAAACCTCTGTGAGAGCAACAGCGGTACTGGGACTGCAAAGAAACCAACCGCAATGAATGCGAGTAACGTTACTACCAGGAATCGCTTCGTCTCACTCCGTAGACCCCCTTCCCCCCATAGAAGCGCAGGAAGCCGGCGTGGGTTGAAACGATGGTAAAGGTGATACGGGCTGAACCGACCTCGCTCGACGAGGAAGTTACCCAACGCGACTATCCTCCCCCGAAACTGGCGCTGGGTGAACTTTGGGGTCGTCCGGGGAACGAATCGCACGGCAAGGAGACTGGCCCCAGCTGCCCCCAAGGCGAGGATCGCAAATAGGATGCGGATCGCCGCCGATTCGCCGATGAATCGGCTCGCCACGGCCAGGGAGAGGCTCCCAAAGACAAGCCCGGTGACCCACCCCAACGCACCGATCTGATTCAAGTGCCCGATCTTTCCCTCCCAGCGCGATTCTTCCTTGTTCTCAATCACGATCAGGATAGTCACCGCCGCGTTCGCAACCCAGAAGAAGTTGAGCATCATGTTAAGGAGGAGAACCATTGTAAAGGATTGGGCGAGCGCAATCCCGGCAAAACCGAGGCTCACCCCGGCGAAGCTCATCACGATGAATGGCTTGCGGCGGTGAGCAGCGTCCGAGAGCCGCCCCCAGATCAGGCTCCCGATAACACCTACGAGGCTCACAAGGCTGGAGAGGACCCCAAGATCTGCCACGGAGTAGTGGAGGACCTGAGCGATCATCAGCGGGATGAGGATCGAGGAAGTCCCCATAGTTATGTTTGCCAAGCCGGTTGCAGAGTACCAAGGTTCGGCCTCTTGCCACCATTTTCGTAGTGATCTACGCATTGCACTCGCCTCCGCCATGCCACTCACCCGTTAAAGCAAGTGAAATGAATTTCCGAAGTGTACTCGGAAACGGTGCGTTGTCAAGGAAACGAAAATGCGGTCAATAAGTGGCTTTCAGCCGTTAGTCATCAGCTTTGATCACGCAAGACGCAACCGCTCGGCGAGGACCTTCTTCCAGAAAAGGTCGTTCTTCTTCTCTTCAAGCTCCTTTTCGGTCAACGGAAAGATGTCAATCCCGAGTCCAAGACCTGCGAAGTAATCCATAAATTGTGTCATCCGCTCGGGAAGCGATAGGGCGCTGTCTCTCAACACAATCAAGATATCCGCGTCGCTTCCTGGCAGGGCATCCCCACGGGCAAGCGACCCGAAGAGCCATACAGAAAGCACATTCTTGTCTTGCTCATTTAGGTTGCGAGCGACCTTTTTCAGTTTCTCCCGCACACTTTCTACGTCAAGCGAGATGATCTTTGCAGAACCTAATGATTTTATGTGCAGCATCGACTGCTCCTTGGGCATCGCGTTCGGTGAAGTAATCGACAGGCGCGCCGCTTGGGAATCCATTTGGATAGCGACTTAGGATGTAGTGCTTATCGAGGGATTTTCCTGCCTCAATGAGGGACTCAGAGACCGAAAACTCATCGCGGAGACCTTCCAAGAGTTCACGGACAGAGTGTCCCCATGCAAGTTGATTGCGGGTTTGATACAAGGCTTTTATCGCCTTTTCCGCCGCCTGCTGCGCGGAAAAACAGCTCCACTCGTAGAAACCGCTCGCGAGATCATTCTCGGCATGAGCAAGGTCCCTTTCCGCTTGTGCCATCCAGTCCCGTGCGCGCTCAGCCACGTTGATTCCTCCTAAGGCATTCTAACAGGTATGTGATCCAATGGGCAAAAGCCACCTCATACAGGCTGCGATACTACGTCTACTAATCGGCGAACTTGAATACTCCGTTAGCAAAGAGCTTCAGACACGCGTCGACAATCTTGGGGTCGTAGAGCTTGCCTGCGTTCTCCTTGATCTCTTCGATCGCTTTGTCGAGCCCGCGCGCGGGGCGGTACGGTCGATGAGAGGACATCGCCTCCACCACGTCGGCCACGGCGAGGATACGGGCCTCAAGCATGATCTCGTCCCCCTTAAGGCCATTGGGATATCCTGAACCGTCCATCCGTTCGTGGTGCTGGAGGACTATGTCGGCAATCGGCCAGGGGAACTCGATCCCTCTCAAGATGTCGTAGGCCACTTGCGGGTGAGTCTTGATCAGCCCAAACTCCAGATCGGTCAACTCCGCTGGTTTGGTAAGGATCTCAGCCGGTATCGATATCTTACCGATGTCGTGCATTAGCCCAGCTGCATGAATCCCCTCGATTCGCTCTTCAGGAATGCTCATTTCGCGTGCGATGGCGCAAGCAAGGGTGGTCACCTGTTGCTGGTGTTTTGCGGTGTAAGGATCGCGCATTTCAGTCGTCAAGCCAACAACACGGATAGTATCCTCCAAGGTTTTCCTCAGTCCTTCGTGCAAGCGGGCATTTTCTATCCCCACGGCAGCCGTTGACGCGAAGATTTTCAACCGTTCGATCTCCTTTTCGTCAGAACTCCCCACTCTGGTCCGGTCAACATTAAGAATCCCTATCACTTCATTGTGCGCAACGATCGGTACCCCTGTATAAGAGACGAGCCATTCCTCTCCTGGCAGGGCAATCCAGTCTTGACAGGAACGGGCATCTTCAATCACTACCGGCTGTCTTGTCTCCACCATCCGACGCAGATTTGGTGTTTCCTCGACACTGAACGTCTGGTCCATCACCACGCGCAGATCAACAGTGCTCCCAGCGCATACCCGTGCGCGTGCAATACGAGCAACACCACTGTCGACAAGCATGATGTTCACCGCGTCAGCGACTACGATCTCTTCCAGTTCGGCAAGGATCTGCTCGATAACTTCATCAAGGGAGAGAACGCTGGCGATGGCTGCTGTGGCACGACTGAGGGTAAGGGTCAGCCTTTGCTCTCGTTGTAGTGCCTCCTCGGCCAGTTTGCGCTGGGTGATATCACGCCCGACGGACTGGAACTCGACCAGATCGCCCTGTTCATCGAAAATCGCCTGGTCACTCCACTGCATCCAGCGCGTCTCCCCGGTTGCCGCCACTTCTCGGTGTTCCGATGTTGAGATTGGGTTTTCCGGGGTCAGAGTAGCCTTCAGCCTTTCCACGTGTGCTTGCACACGCTCCCGATCTTCTTGGGTAACGACTCCTAGCCAGTTGCTTCCTATGAACTCATCGTGGGACTTGCCGTAGTAATCACAGTAAGCATCGTTGACAAAGGTCAATGTCCCGTCGGGCAGCCAGCGGTCTATACACTCTGTCTGATATTGAACGATGCCGCGGTAGTGTGCTTCGCTCTCCCGCAGTGCCGCAGTTCGCTCCTCGACCATTCTTTCCAGGTGTTGCTGGTACTTCTTGTTCTCTTCTTCCAGCCGCTGCTTCTCATCGGTCAGCTCCTTGATCTGTGCGGCATTGCCAACGACTCGCCTGATCGCGTTCTGGGATACGGGCTTGGTTAGGTAGTCGAACGCCCCCGCACGCACCGCTTCAGCAGCAGTCTCTACCGCGGGGTCACCGGTAAGCATGATCACTTGTGTGTCGGGCGATCTCTCGTGGATCATCTTCAGCAAAGCGACCCCGTTCACGCGGGGAAGGACGATGTCGGTCACGACCACATCGAACGCGTGCTCGTCCATCAGACGCAGCGCCTCGGCGGCATCCTCGGCGGTGTGAACCGTGTACCCGTCCTCCTTGATGAACTCCGCCAAGGTAATGCGGATACTCTCTTCGTCATCGACAATAAGCACGCGTGCCGTCACGTTTCCTCCTTTCTTGTGCATTTCTCTCGCCCGTTCGCTACGCTCACTCAAGCCGCCAAGAAAGGCCTCTAGTCCTTGTTCGTTCCCCATTCTAACGCTTTCCTTTGCGATCTTGGCGTCTTTGCGAGAGAATGCTCTTGGCCTCCGCGTTCATTCCACCGTCCAGCCATTGTCCACCCGCAGATCCATGTGAAATCTCGTGTACTCGCCCAGTTCGCTCTCTACGCTCAGCTCTCCGTGGTGCTCCTTGATAATCCCGTAGCTCACCGAGAGACCGAGGCCCGTTCCTGCATCGCGCGGCTTGCTGGTGAAGAACGGGTCGAATATGCGGTCGATGGCCTCCTCCGGGATTCCCGTGCCGTGATCCTCTACGGTCGTTCGAATCCATTGGATGCCGTCCTCCTCGAACGGCTGAACCCGGATCTTAATCAGCTTGTCCTCGTGATACGCTTCATAGCGTTGGTTGAGCGCGTCTCTGGCGTTGGTGAGGAGGTTAATGATTACCTGTTGAATCTGCTGGCTGCGACAACGCACCTGGGGAAGATCCGGCGCAATCTCCTTCTCAACTGTGATCTGATCCTTGCGCAATACGGCACCAATCAGCGTGAGGGAAGCGTTGATGATGTCCTCCATCCGTGCCGGGCTATGGCTCTGTTTCTCCTGGCGGGAGAAGTAGAGGAGGCTCTTGACTATCTCCGCTACCCGATTCCCTTCCTTGATGATCCCGGCGGCGAACTCCCTCAAACGATCGTCCTCAACTCGGCTCTCGATCAGATCGGCATAGTTGATGATCCCGGTCACCGGATTATTGATTTCGTGCGCGACGCCGCTTGCCAGTGTTCCAATTGACTCCAGCTTTTGGCTCTGGCGAAGCTGCGCTTCCATCCTTTCTTTCTCCTCTTCCGCCTTCCTGCGCTCTGCGCGACTGCGCAGCGCCCTAATCCCATACGCCAAATCCTCTGACAGCTCCGTCAGCAGTTTCACTTCTTCCTCATCAAAGGCGTCTGGTTCAGATGCGAAGATGCTCAGTCCGCCCGAGACGTGGTCGCCCAAGTGCAAGGGAAGCGCAAGTAATGAGACATAGCCATGTTTCGTAGCCTCCGCGCGCCAAGGGACACAGTTGGGATCGGTCAGGATATTTTGGGCAATACTGACCTCGCCTGTGCGAATGGCAGTGCCGGTGGGCCCGTGGCCTCGTTCCGTGTCGGCCCAGGTGATGTTCACGGTGTCGAGATACACTTCCTCAAATCCCGCCTGTGCCACCGGACGGACCGTCTTCTCTTCGTCCTGCTCCGCGAAACCGACCCAGGCCAGAGGATACTGACCCACTTCCACGATAATGCGGCAGATCTCGGACAACAGTTTTGCCTCTTCCGTGACTCGAACAATGATTTGGTTGCACCCGCTGAGTGCCCTGAGCGCCCGATCGCTTTTGCGCAGCGCCTCTTCCGCCCGCACCCGTTTCTCTTCCATTTCAATATTATGCAGGGCGCAAGCGATGTCATCGGCGACTTCTTTGAACAACCCTTGCTTTTCTTCGTCCGCGATGCTCTCTCTGGGTACAGAAGCGGAGACCATGCCGTAGACCTTTCCCTCATGATTCAATCGCACGGTCAGTGTTCCTCTGCCCGCATCTTCCTCGTTCGATGGACAGCCTATGCGTGTGGAAGATGGATCTTCTGTCACGACAGGCTCCGATTGCGTTAATGCGCGTTGCATACACTCAGGCCACTCGCCCTGTTCTAGCTGCTCAACTAGCGGCAATAATCTGCTTCCCAAGCCTGCTTCGACCGCAGTTATGAATCCGCCTGCTTCATCAATGATCGCAATACATGCGTGGTGATAGCCACGAGTTCCGATCAGATTGTCGCAAGCACCTTGAAGCAGACGGTCGCGGTCTTTTTCCTTTGTGATCAGTTGGTTGACGTTGCGGATGGCCCGCAGTACGAGATTCAGGTGTTCGATTCTCTCTTCCGCTTTCTTGTGATCGTCGATCTCCTGCTTTAGTGCTCTTGTCTTCTCTTTGACTTGAAATCTCAGGACGAAGGTTCCTCCCACAAGCAGCAATACCAGTGCTCCGATGCCGATTACCACCAGTCCCACCCACGCAGGCATAACAGGTTTCTCGCCAGGGGTGACTCCGAGCCATTTCTCCAACGATTGGTAGTAAATGGAATTTTCATCCTTCTTTAGTTCCTTTATATGGTAATCAATTCTTTCAATCAGATACGGTGTTAAGTCGGAATCTTGCGTGAACGCAAACTGCATCCGCGCCGGCTGAAAGATTATCGGTGTCTTCTCGATCTTGTACTGATCTTCGTATTTGTTACCGAAGTCCTTATTGGTCACTCCTGCGTCGATGCTGCCGTCTTCCAATGCTTCGAAGACCTCGGTGTAGCTATCCATCTCGACAAACGTGCAGCCGATCTCGAACCCACTGCAGATGTCGCGGATGCCCTTTGGTCCATCCAGATTGAAGCTCCCGGCGAGGGCTCCGATCCTTGTCCTTTCGAGGTCGAGGACGGAATCGATATCTGCTCCCCGGCGCGCACACAACCTTGACCAGCTCAGAAGGACCGTTTCACTCGAAAACGCAAATTTCTCTGCACGCGGCTCTGTGAAGCCGGTATCGGGCAGGACATCGATCTCGTTTCGTTCTAGCTTTTCCAGGCATTGAGTCCACGTGCCGTGCACCCATTCTATCTGCCAACCTTCCTGGGAAGCGATGTAGTTAACCAGATCCGGCCAGAAACCGGAGAATGTCCCGCTCTCGTCGGTGAAGATCTTTGGGGGATTCTCGAAGGCGCCGACCCTGACTGTGAGCGGCTCATCGGCGAGGATGGCGATGGAAAGACTGAAGATGCAAAGCAGGGCGATGAGTGCCGCGAGCAATGAATGTCTCTTCATATTCCCGATCATCTCCGTTCGTTTACAGGAGTTCTCCGCTGGATACCCCGCAGCTTGGTGCGAATATGCGGATGACGAGAACCGGACGAGTTCCTCCTTGTTCATGCCCTCGTACCGGACTTAGATCCGCCACGTAGATCTCTCCGCGCCTATGAAAAACCAAGGGGTCGCATCTTGATTTGTAAATCGCATCTCTGGAGTATCCTCTCATGGCACGGCCCTCACGCATAGAATATCCTAGTGCAGTATACCACATTGCCTCGCGGGGAAACGCCAAGCAATCGATCTTTCTCAATGATGCGAATAGAAGGGTATTCCTGGATCTCCTTGCGGCGGTTGTGAATCGGCATAAGTGGCTGTGTCACGCGTATTGCCTGATGGATAACCATTATCGCTTGCTTCTTGAAATCCCGAATGCCAATCTATCCCAAGGAATGCGAGAGCTGAACTATGTATACGCACAGCAGTTCAACCGACAACACGATAGGGGAGGGCGAAGGATCTTTACTTGACATCGGCGGATTGGGGGATACCCTGAAAGGATCATGATGCAATCTGTTACTGTGACTGATCTGCACGGGAACATACTCCTCTATGAACTTCTGTTTCGGGTGGCTGACCTGTGGAAACTTACCTCGATCTTTATCACCGGTGATCTTGCCCCGAATTCCCTCCGAGGCCACCTTAAAGGGGCAGGAGATCGCAGAAGCGAGGATCAAGGGGTGGTTCTGCAGAAAGAGTTCTTTATCGAACAGTTTATTCCCCTTTGCTCCAGTTTCTTGCTCGATCATAGGCACGCCGATGTGTATGTGATCATGGGGAATGATGACCGCCGAGCGAATGAACCGTTGTTAGAGGGTTTCGACAAGGAGATGCCAAACTTCCATCTGTTGAATGACCGGTTGGTCGCACTGCGGGACTCACACCAGAAGCAGGCCTTCTTTCCAGGCGAAGTCCCTCGGTTGTGGGTAGCGGGCTACCCCTACGTTCCTCCGGGTGGCCATTTACTGATGGACTGGGTGAAATACGAGAATCGAGTCAAGTTGCGTCCGATGGGAATGGATTCCACCATGGATATCTACGAGATGGGGATCACTACCGATGCAAGAGGGCACCTCTCAACGATCGCTGACGACCTTGAGGATTTCGAAGCCTACCTCAGAAGAAACGCACGGACGGACGAGGAGATATCGTACAATCCCGCTCAGACGATTCACCTGTTCCATGCACCTCCCTACAACACACCTCTCGATTGGACCACACCACGCGGACGGTACGATTACCTCTCCCTCTCTGATCATGTAGGGAGTGTGGAGATAAGGCGGTTCATTGAGCGTGTTCAACCCTACCTCGCTCTATCAGGACACTGCCACGAATCCGTTGTCACTGGGGATTATAAGGTCGATCTCGGGCGGACCCGCTGTGTTAACCCAGGTAGTCAGACACACCTTGACGTGCTGAGCCTGGTGCAGTTTGATCTTTATCATCCAGAGGAGATGAAGCAGTTCTTCATCCACGCACGTTGAAAACAGACCGGGGCCCCCTAACCAACAGGGGCCCCGAGACTTTAGGAGATAAACGCCACAGACAGACGGGACTTGTCTCCGATGAACAGAGGACAGCTCCGTAGCCATGGCGCATTTTTCTTTCTTCAACATCCACGAGGTGAACATCGAGGAGTGTAACTGGACCAGAGGTCAATCCAAGCAGCGACCTGTAGGATGTCACTAGTGCTAGATCCAACCGCTGTAACAAACGGCGTACTTGGTCCAGTTTGTGCTCGACTACAATGATCAGATCGATGTCCGAAGCGATTCCTGCCTCGCCGTTCATCGCGCTTCCGTACAGGTAGAAAGCACGGAAATCGCATCCGAGGTTGCCGAGATAACCTCCTAAACCCTTGGCGACAGCATATCTGAATGTGCTATGAACTTCCGGTTCACCTTCCCGTAGTGCCTGGACCACTTGGTCCCCCGATCTATGCATCCGATCGGCACAGAACATCAGTGCGCGATCGAGCAGCACTTCGGCTTCGAGCTCTGCGGCGAGTAGGCCACTCGGGGTGTTGAAGCTCATCCTCATCTCCGGTCTTTCCGATTGCGTTACAGGAAGACGCCGCGCAGGCTGGTCGCTTGCGCTACGCGCTCCACGCCGAGTACGAATGCGGCCAACCGTAAGGAGATCTGGCGTTCGGTGGATAGATCCCACACCTCAGCTATCGCACGCTGCATGATTCGACCGAGTCGTTGGTTAGTCTCCTTCTCCTCCCAAGCGAAGCATTGAATGTTCTGTACCCATTCGAAGTACGAGCAGACAACCCCTCCTGCGTTCGCAAGGATATCGGGGACGATAACGGCTCCCTTTTCAGCGAGGATAAGGTCTGCCTCAGGGGTGGTGGGGCCATTCGCCCCTTCCACAATGACCTTTGCCTTGACATCTGCTGCGTTCCGCGAGGTAATCTGTGCCTCCAATGCGGCAGGTATCAGCACATCGACATCAAGGGTGAGTAGTTCATCGTTTGTGATTTCTTCCATCCCAGGAACGCTGTAACCGGCAAGGAGATGTCCGGGCGAGGTTTCTACGTAGCGAAGGACATCGTTGATATCAAATCCGGTTGGGCAGTAATAACCGCCAGAGACATCGCTGATCCCTACTACCTTGGCTCCCTGATCGGTCAGGAGCTGCGCCGCGATAGATCCGACGTTACCGAATCCCTGGATTGCGATGCGAGCCTGCGTGATATCGATCCCGAGTCGCTGTAGGACGCCCATGGTGGTGAACATCACCCCACGTCCGGTCGCCTCTCGTCGTCCAAGCGCACCTCCGAGTTCGAGCGACTTCCCCGTCACGATGCCGGGAAGCGCTTCACCCCGCAGCGTGCTGGCGGTATCTACGATCCAGTTCATAACCGAGGCGTTTGTGTTGACGTCTGGTGCGGGGATGTCCTGTTTTGGCCCGATGAGGGGGAGAATGCGAGCGGTGTAGCAACGGGTGACCCGTTCGATCTCCCGTTCGGAGAAGCGCGTCGGGTCACAAGCGATCCCTCCCTTGCTCCCACCATACGGGATGTTCACCACCGCGCACTTCAATGTCATCCACCCTGCTAACGCCTTTACCTCATCGAGTGTAACCCCGGCATGGTAGCGAATACCCCCTTTGCAGGGGCCACGTGCGCTGTTGTACTGAACTCGATAACCGGTTAGCACCTCTATCTCCCCATCGTCGCGCGTGATCGGTACGCTCACCTCGAGCGCACGCTCAGGCTGGCGCAGGATCTCCCAGATCCCGCTGGGAATACCGGTATGTTCACGTGTCAGATCCAACTGCTGTAGCAGCATATGAAAAGGGTTGACTTGGGTTCCTAATGACCGTTCTTGCACGGTCTCTATCGTTTTGTTAAGTGCCATAAGGCGTCCACCTCCGAGCAGAAGGGTAGCAGACGACCCGTGTCGCTGGTAGGGTAAGAGACAGGGGCACGAGTTCATTTTTGCACCTACACTCCTAAGAGAAGACGGAATTTCGACCTGATAAAGTAGAGAAAACGGCCTGTCTTTTTCACAGTTTATCTGCATAACCACGGCAGGAAAGAATGGCTAAATGATAGGGTATGCCCTGTCGTTTGAAAATCGAGAATCGGGTCTATGCGCCCTCTCATCCTGTATATATACCTCTATCTTTCCTGTCGCCTCACATTGGTGGGGGCAAAGCGTGGTAGTAGAATCATCTAGGGGAGCATGAAAAACACAAGCCAGAAAAGGATGACTGAGCAAGTTGACTGGAACAGGATCAGCGAGACTTATTCTCCTCTTCACGTTCGCTATCCGCAGGGCGAACTGATCTACCAGGCAGGGACTTACGCAGCCGGATCCTATCTTATAGCCGATGGGCTGGTGAGCGATCAGTGCACATCTTCAGGCAATCCCCTCCAACTCCCTCTCCCGGAGATCCTTGGACCGGGCAACCTCGTAGGATTGGAGATTCTATTAGATCCTCCCTCCGATCTTCACCTTAGTTGTGCCCGTGCTGTCACTGAAACCAGTCTGTTCTTCTTTGAGCGGGAGTTGTTTCTGGAGATACTTGGAGAAGAGGACGAGGTCAAACGCCATTGTCTACAGGGTTTAGCTAAGCGTTTTTACTCCCTAAAGCAACAGCCTACATATTCAGGTCGTGCATCGATCGAAGAACGAATGTGCAACCTGCTCCTCAAGTTAGCAGACGAATATGGACAGAGGACGGAAAACGGGAACATCCTTCTCCCTCCAAAGGTCACACCAATGATTCTCGCGCGCTTATTTGGACTATCAAACGCCAAAGCAATTCGCATAATCACTTCACTCCCTGGAGTCTCATCTTCAGAGACACCGATCAACCTCTCTCCAGAAGCATTGCACCTCTGGCTGGCCGACACGAGTCAAGTGCTCTAGAGGGTCTCCTCAATGATGGATAGGTAAAACGATGTAATGCGGGCTCTCTCTTTCAGACCCTCCAGATCGGTGACGATAATTCGGCTCTGTGCTGTTTCAATCAAACCTCTCTCTCGGAACCGCTTAAGCGCGCGCATTAAGGTTTCAATAGATACTCCGATCATCTCGGCCAGGGTCTGACGGGAGACTGGCAGATTGAGGACAAGGCTTGTCCCCTCCTTCTTCCCGTACTTATTGGTCAATGCTATGAGGAGAAGAGCCAGGTTGCGGTCGATCGATTCAATTGTCTCGCGGGTGAGCTTGAATTCGAGCATTATCACCTCGCGAGAAAGCCACCGGCATAGATCTGCAAACAGACGGGGATGAGTCTTACTAAAGGCAAGAATATTCGATCGCTCGAAGAAGACTAAAGAGGATTCCATGAGCGCTTTTGCAAACTGCACATTAACTGGTTCCCGTTCTAGAAAGACCGTCTCCAAGCCGAACATCTCACCGATCGCCAGGAACCGGAGAGTGCGTTTCTCCCAGCCTTTGCTCGCGT
Source organism: uncultured bacterium (assembly GCA_965370555.1). Taxonomy (GTDB): domain Bacteria; phylum Bipolaricaulota; class Bipolaricaulia; order UBA7950; family UBA9294; genus JAJOKK01. The sequence goes on along the minus strand of CBDUVB010000006.1, from coordinate 15,557 downwards.
ACTTGCCGATCGAGACGAGCCCGGATTGTACGATATATACTCCGGCAGCATAAGATCCCTCTTGAGCGATGAGCTCTCCTTTATCATAGTTAACCGCAAGGGATATACGCTGTAATTCATCGATTTCTGCTGGTTCTAGAGAGGGGAAGCTACTCGCCAGAAACTCTCTTCTCTCCTCGATCATTGTGGCGTTGATAGTCATTCTATCTGCATTTTAGACCTATAGGGTTTGCTTGGCAAGCCTACGCTCAGAAACAAAAGGCGGGCCTGTCTCTTCTTGTTAGAGGCCCGCCTCATATTCATTTCCGGTTTGCTCAACAGATGGGCTAGACCCAACCGCGCAGGCGCATCACTTCGGCAACCCGCTGAACCGAGACCATGTACGCCGCGGTGCGGTTGTCGACGTTGTTCTTCTGCGCCATCTCGTGAACGTCATGGAACGCGAGGATCATCTTCTCCTGCAGCCGCGCATGCACGTCCTCCAAAGTCCAGTAGTATCCACCGATGTTCTGTACCCACTCGAAGTAGGAGACGGTTACACCGCCAGCATTGCACAGGAAGTCAGGAATGATGTACTTCCCAGCCTTGTAAAGGATCTCATCCGCCTCAGGGGTGGTCGGTCCGTTCGCCGCCTCGGCGATGATCTTCGCCTTGATATTACCAGCGTTCTTCTCGGTGATTACGTTTTCGATCGCCGCGGGGATCAGCACGTCCACGTCGAGTTCGAGGATCTCTGCGTTGCTGATCGCCTTCGCACCGGTAAATCCGGAAACAGACCCGGTCTCCTTCTTGTATTGAAACGCCGCCTCGGGGTCGATGCCATCAGCTGAGTATGCTCCACCGCGCGAATCTGTGACAGCTACAACCTTGCTCCCTGCGAGCTCTTCCATCAGTTTCGCAGCGAAGTAACCGGCGTTTCCGTACCCCTGCACGGCGACGGTCGCACCCTTCAGGTTGAGGCCGATCACCTTGGCAGCTTCGAGGATCGTGTAAACAGCACCACGAGCGGTAGCATCGCCACGCCCAAGCGATCCCCCAAGTGGGATCGGTTTCCCGGTGAGGACCCCTGGCGCGTTGTACCCGACTATCTTGGAGTACTCATCCATCATCCAGGCCATGATCTGCGGCGTTGTATAGACATCCGGTGCCGGAATATCCCGCTCTGGACCAATGAAGCGACCGATGGCACGGATGTAACCGCGGGAGAGGCGTTCCAATTCTTCGGTGGAGAGTTCCTTAGGGTTGCAGATTACCCCACCTTTGCTTCCACCGTACGGGATGTCGACTACGGCGCACTTCCACGTCATCCACGCCGCAAGTGCCCTTACAGTGTCGATCGTCTCCTCCGGGTGAAAGCGGAGACCGCCCTTTGTGGGACCGCGTGCATCGTTGTACTGCACACGAAACCCGGTGAACATCTTCGTCGTTCCATCGTCCATCTTGACGGGAAAGTGAACCTCGAGGGTGCGCATCGGCTCGCGCAGAAGCGCGTGCACGCTCGGATCGAGATTGAGTTTCTCCGCCGATTTATCCAGTTGCCGTTGGGAAATCTCAAACGGGTTCAACGTTGGGCCATTGGCCATATCTACGACCTCCTAAAGTCGTCAAAACGATTCGCCGCTGCAAAGGGCTGGGGAAGGCCCCTACCCCTATCGCGGCGGCGAGATTATACAGAGGGACTTAAGCGATGCAAGGCACGCAACACCGCTATTTTTTTTGATTCTTCACTGCTTTAGTGTAGATAAGCTGTTAAGAAGCATCGAAGCCCGAAAGAACTACTGCACACTGTCTACAGTTGATCGATCACCGCGAGCAACAGCCGTCGCATCGTCTTTCCCACGCGCCGGGTCGTCTCGATCACTTCCTCATGGGAAAGAGATGCCTCAGGATCGACTCCCGCGGCGAGGTTCGTCGCACAGGAGATCCCGAGGACCTCCATGCCGGCGTGTGCGGCGACGATCACCTCGGGAACGGTCGACATTCCTACAAGGTCTGCTCCCAGGGCGCGAAAGGCACGAATCTCGGCTGGGGTCTCGTAAGAAGGTCCGAGTGCGGCAAGGTATACTCCTTCTCGCAGCGCAATCTTCTCCTCTTTTGCTGTATCTTTGGCCAGTGTGCGCAGGCGTGGGCTGTAGGCGGCGGACATGTCGGAGAAACGCGGTCCGAGTCTATCCAGGTTACTTCCGCGTAATGGGTTTTCTCCCAACATGTTGATGTGATCGGAGATAAGTACAAGATCCCCAGCAGAGTACTCGCGGTTGATCGCTCCTGAAGCGTTGGTCACGATGAGAGTCTTGATCCCGAGGAGGGCGAAGAGCCGCGTGGCAAAAACGACCTCATCCAAGGAGTAGCCCTCGTAGAAATGTGTCCGTCCTCGCTGGACGAGGACCATCTTCCCGTGGATCTCCCCGGCCCAGAATTCTCCGCTGTGTCCGGCCACGGTCGGAAGCGGAAATCCAGGGATCTCTCCCCATTGGATGCGCACTCCTCCCTCAGGAATACCGAACGCCTCGGAGAGGCCCGATCCGAGCACAAGCGCAACCTCTGGTTTTTTCGGGAGTCGCACCTTGAGCGCGGCGACCGCCTTCTCCAACGTCTCCATGCGAGTATCGTTCATTGTTCCCCCCTAGATCTATTTAGTGATTGAGTGATTAAATGATTTAGCGATTCCTTATGCATTAATCTTCCGCTCGTTCAATCGTCCATTCTCCCGATGATCCGATCACTCAATCACTCAATCATCCGATCATTCAATCGCTCAATCTTCCTACCCGAGCGCTAGTGCGTCCATCGCTTCGTTGATCGTTGCCACCGGAACTACCTCCACCTTTGTTCGCGAGGAAGGTTTCCCTTTCGCTGGAATGATCACCTGTTCGTAACCGAGTTTTCCTGCCTCGGTGATCCGCTCGCGCAGTTTCTTCACCCCACGCACCTCTCCGGAGAGACCGACCTCTCCAATGACAACGGTCCGCTTGGGAAGGGGGCGGTTGCGGAGGCTGGAGATGACCGCCGCAACGACCCCTAGGTCGAGTGCGCGTTCCCGGGTCTCCAATCCTCCGGCGATGCTCAGGTAGACATCGGCACCACCGGTGTGCACCCCAAGTTGGCGTTCGATGACCGCTAACAGCAACAACACCCGGTTGTAATCCAAACCTGTGCAGCGGCGCTGTGGTGTGCCATAACCCCCTGTCGGTGAGACCAGGGCTTGCAGCTCCACCAGGATCGGCCTCGTCCCTTCGAGAACAGGAACGACGACGGTCCCCACGCGGGACTCTGCCTGGTGCTCTTCGAGAAAGAAGCGGGACGGGTCGGTGATCGCCCTCAACCCGCTGGACTGCATCTGGAAGACAACGATCTCATTCGTCGCGCCGAACCGGTTCTTCACCGACCGGAGGATCCGCACGTCTTCTCCCCGGCTCCCCTCGAGGTAGAGCGCGACATCGACCAGGTGCTCGACCGTCTTTGGTCCAGCAAACGCTCCCCCTTTCGTAATATGTCCCACGAGGAAAGTCGTCATCTTGCGCGCCTTTGTAAGGCGGGTCAACTCGGCGCTCGTCTCCCGCATCTGCCGTATGCTCCCTGCCTCGCCGGGAACATCTGCAGAGAGGGTCGTCTGAATCGAGTCGACGATCAGGATATGTGGCGACACTTGCTCGACTGCGGCGAGAATGAGTCTCAGCTTCTGTTCGGAGAGGACGTAAAGGTGATCGTCTGTTACCTCTAGCCGACTCGCCCGCAGCTTGATCTGCGCTGCCGACTCCTCGCCCGAGATATAGAGGATATTCCCGTAGCGCGTAGCAAGTTCCTGGGCCACCTGTAGGAGGAGGGTCGATTTCCCCACCCCGGGCTCTCCCCCGAAAAGGATCACGGAACCAGGGACGAGTCCACCCCCCAACAAGCGATCGATCTCGTTGATTCCGGTCGTCAGGCGCTCGACCTTTCCTAGGTCGATCTGGCTGATGGGAAGAAGCTCCTCGCCGATCCATGAGGAGCTCTCATGACCATCTTTACTCTCTTTGGTAAGGGGGAGCAAGGTGTCCCACTCGCCACAATTCGGGCAGCGGCCGAGCCACTTTACCGATTGATAGCCGCACTGGCTACACCTAAAGCCCACTCTACTCCCCTTTGGAGAACGCTATTTCCTCCCCATCCGCCGCAGCGAGAATAACCGAGCCGCGGCCGAACGTCCCTGAAAGGATCAGCTCCGAGATCGGGTTCTCGATCAGACGTTCGATCGTGCGGCGCATCGGGCGGGCGCCGTATCTTGCATCGTAACCCTTCTCGATCAAGACCTCGTTCGCTGAGTTATCAAAGGTGAGAGTGATCCCGTGCTCCTCCAACAGGCGCTCCTTCAACTCACCGAGCATAAGGTCGGCGATCTCCAATACCTGATCTTTTGTCAACTGATGGAAGACGATCAGGTCGTCGAGCCTGTTCATGAACTCCGGGCGGAATGACTTGTGCACTTCACCTAACACCCTATCTTTCATACCCTGGTAGGACTCCGCGGAATCGACCTCGGTGTCGCTGAACCCAAGGGTGTCTCGGTCGGTGATCATCTCGCTCCCCACGTTCGAGGTCATGATAAGGACGGTGTTGCGGAAGTCTATCCTCCTTCCTTGTGAATCGGTGAGGATCCCGTCCTCCATCACCTGCAGTAGGATGTTGAACACGTCGTGGTGTGCCTTTTCGATCTCATCGAACAGGATCACCGAATAGGGGCGGTGGCGGACCTTTTCCGTCAGCTCGCCGGCCTCCTCGTAACCGACGTATCCCGGAGGGGCCCCGGTGAGGCGAGATACGGAAAAACGCTCCATATACTCTGACATATCGACGCGGATCAGTGCATCCTCATCCCCGAACAAGAACTCGGCCAAGGTCTTGGAGAGCTCGGTCTTCCCCACCCCGGTCGGGCCAAGGAACATGAAGACGCCGACTGGCCGCCGCGGGTTCTTCACCCCGGCGTAGGCGCGACGGATCGAGCGTGAGATCGCCTCCACCGCATCGCCCTGGCCGATCAGTCGCTCGTGGATCTTCTCTTCCATGTGGACCAATCGAATCGTCTCTTTCTCCTGCACATGGCCGATAGGCACACCGGTCCACATGGAGACGACCTGGGCAATATCCTTTCCAGTCGCCTGCAGGTCGGTTGCCTTAAATGAATTTTTGCCTGTATGGTCGATCGCGCGGGCAACATCCTTCTTTTGGTCACGCAGCTGGGCCGCGGTCTCGTACTCCTGCACGCTGACCGCCTGGTGCTCCTGCTCATCGAGGTCGTTCATATCCGCCAGTAATTCTCGCAGGTCATCGGGAAGGAGGGAGCTCTGAAGCTTGATCCGGGCCGCGGTCTCGTCGATTAGGTCGATCGCCTTGTCAGGGAGGAACTGATCGGTCACATAGCGATCGGAGAGGCGGGCAGCTTGATAGAGAGCATCATCGGTAATAGTGACCCCATGGTGCCTTTCGTAATGAGGGCGCAGCCCTTCTAAGATCTTGACCGTCGCCTCAACCGTTGGTTCCTCTACGAGGATCGTCTTAAATCGTCGTTTTAGAGCGGGGTCCTTCTCCACCGATTTGCGATACTCGTCAAGGGTAGCCGTCCCGATGCACTGTAGCGCCCCGGAGGCGAGAGGCGGCTTCAGGATCGAGGAGGCGTCGATCGCCCCTTCGGCCCCACCGGCACCGACAACTGTCTGCATCTCGTCGAGGAAGAGGATGATATTATTGGACTCCATCACCTGATTGATCAACGTTTTCAGCCGTTGCTCGAACTCCCCACGGTACTTAGTGCCGGCAACTATCGACGCCATATCCAGTTCGAGGATCTCCTTGGAGCGGAGGAGCGAGGGGACGTCTCCATCCGCGATCCTCTGCGCTAGACCTTCGACGATCGCTGTCTTCCCCACCCCGGATTCACCGATCAGTACGGGGTTATTCTTCTTCCTCCGGGTGAGTGTCTGGATGATCCGTTCCATCTCCTCGTCACGGCCGATCACCGGATCAAGTCTCCCGGCTGCGGCCTCCTCGATCAGGTTACGGCCGAAATCGGAGAGGTCCCCCTTTTTCTGCGGACGACGGGAGGAACGGAGAGCCATCCCCACCCCGGCAGAGGGGAGGAAGTACGCGCGGGTCTTGTTGAGATCGAGTCCCAGGTGGAGGAGGATCGCCGCCCCGGTCCCTTCCCCTTCGCGCAACATACCCATCAACAGGTGCTCGGGGCGGATCGTGTTCAACCCAGCGCGGCGCGCCTCCTCGAAGCTGATCTTCATCACGTGCTTCAGGCGGGGGGTCGGCTCAAGGTCGTCGGCGGAGAGGCGTACCTCTCCGTGTCCCTTCTCCGATTCCAACAGGGCCGCCACCTTGTCATAGGTCGTCCCGTGGGAGGTCAGGAAGCGCTGAACATCGCCTCCTTTTACCTTCAAGAAGGCAAGAAGAAGGTGTTCGGTCCCCACATAGCTGTGGCGCCACTCCTCTGCTTCTTCCTGAGAGATCGCAATGATCTCCATCGACTCACGCGAGAACCGATCGTACATCTGCGCCTCCTAAGAAAAACCTCTTTTAGTCTTTAAAGTATAGTGTCCCCACCGTCGTTCACAACTGCGGGCCCCCGTTGGTTGAAACGGGTCATCACCGTATCGATATCCTGAGTGCGAAAGGCCTCAATTGCATCGACGCTCCGTTCGAGGATCGGGGTAAGTTCCTCCCATTCACGGGGCATGAAACGGCCAAGGACGTAGTCAACCGTATCCTGAGATCTCGATTCCACACCAATACCGATCCGCAACCGTGGTATAGCCTCCGTTCCAAGAACTTCGAGGATGGAGAGCATCCCTTTGTGCGTTCCTGCGCCGCCTTTGGGGAGGATTCGCATCCGCCCGAGGGGCAGATCGAGGTCGTCGTAGATGATTAGCACGTCAGGAAAAGCGAGCTTGAACCGATCTATAATTGCCGAGACTGCCTCCCCGCTTGCGTTCATGTACGTCATTGGCTTGATCAGGAGAAGATTCTCGGTTTGATAGACAAGGGAGGAAGATAAGATCCTCCCTTTCTCTCCATGACAGAGTGCCTTGCGGTAGAGGTCGATCACCGAGAAACCGACATTATGCCGTGTGAGGGCGTACTCAATCCCTGGATTTCCCAGTCCGAAGACGGCCTTCAATCCGTCTTCTTTACGTGGACTCTTCGCTCTCCTCCTCGGCAGCAGCAGTCTCTTCACCCTCAGTCTCTTCCTCGAGGAGTTCTTCTTCGGCCTCGATCTCCTCAACTTCGATTCCGCGTGGGGCAACGATCGTTACCAGTGCTCGTTCCGGTGAGAGAAGTGGCGTCACCTCGCCAAGATCGACGTCTTTCACCCGAATTGCCTCCCCTAGATCGAGGTCACTCGCATCGAGGGTGATCAAGCTCGGGATATCCTTGGCCATGCCGTGTACGCGTACCGTATCAAAAAGGACGTTCAACACTCCACCCGCCTTGACCCCTACCGACTCCCCTACAACCTTGATAGGAACGTGGAGCCGCAGTGGTTTCTCGGTATCGGGATGGTAAAAATCGACGTGGAGCACCTCATCCGTGACCGAATCGTACTGAGTTCGCTTGACGAAGACGTCGAGACCCTTCTCATCTGCATGATCGCTGATCGAAAGATCGATGTGCGAGCTGCGCGTAATCTGAGAGAAGAGGGCCTGTAGCTTCTTGCGCTCGATCGCAATGGAGATCGTTTCCATGGTCGGCCCATAGACGACGGCCGGGATCCACCCCATCCTGCGCAGGGCATTCGCCTTTCCAACTGGTCGTACCTTTGCTTCCAATGTTGACATATCGACTCCTGAACCTGACTAATTGTGAGGGAAAAGGTGGCTGACAGATTTGTTCTCGAAGATCCGGCGGATAGTCTTTGCCAGGTGTTCTCCCACCGGAATGTACTCTACAATGTCGCTCTTCTCCGCCCGCTGCTGAAAAATGGTATTGGTTACGACTACCTTTTTCAAGGGGGAGTTTACCAACGCATCGAGAGCGTCTCCAGAGAAGACCCCGTGGGCACAGTAGGCGGACGTCTCGGTCGCCCCGTGGTCGAGGAGGGTCTGTGCCCCACGGATCAGGGTACACCCGGAAGAGACGATATCGTCAACGAGGATCGCTCTCTTCCCCTCAACCTCGCCGATGACATTGACCACCTTCACCTCCGCACCATCTGCGGAACGCCTCTTCTCCAACACTGCCAAAGGAAGGTTGACCCGCTCGGCAAGGAGGCGTGCACGCGCCGTCCCGCCAGCATCCGGGGAGACGATCACCGTCTCTTCAGGGTCCTTAACCGTCTCTTTGAAATAGTGAGCGAAGACCGGAGCGGCCTCGAGGTTGTCAAGCGGGATATTGAAGAACCCCTGTATCTGGCCGGCGTGGAGGTCGAGCGTCAGCCCATGGTCAGCCCCAGCGGTCTCGATCAAGTTTGCAACGAGCCGAGCCGTAATCGGGACGCGCCCCGTGTGTTTCCGGTCCTGGCGCGCGTAACCGTAATAGGGAACGACCGCGATAATCTTGCGCGCGGAGGCTCGGCGCAAGGCGTCGATGATGATGAGGAGTTCCATCAAGTTATCGTTCACCGGTGGGCATGTCGGTTGGATGACAAAGACGTCTGCTCCTCGGACCGTCTTGCGAATCCGCACCCGGATCTCTCCGTCACTGAACCGCTCGATCGCGGTATCGCACAGCTCGATCCCAAGCGAGTGTGAGATCTCTTCCGCCAGAGGCCGATTCGCGTTTCCAGAGATCAACTTGAGTTTCTTACCGATCATCTCTCCTCTCCTTTATCCTCTTCGTGTTCCTTGTTCACCTGCCGGGCGCGCCCCAGGGCAAGGGTCCCCGGCGGAACATCTTCCGTGATTGTCGATCCCGCGCCGATAACCGCACCCTCGCCGATCGTGACCGGGGCGACGAGGGAGGTGTTGCTCCCGATGAACGCCCGATCCTCGATCGTCGTGCGGTGTTTCTCCACTCCGTCGTAGTTACAGGTGATCGTCCCCGCACCGATGTTCACCTCTTCTCCTACCTCGCTATCCCCGAGGTAGGTGAGGTGCCCTGCCTTTGCCCCGCGCTTCACGCGGGATTCCTTCACCTCGACAAAGTTCCCGATCCGCACCTCCGGCCCGACATCCGCCCCTGGACGAAGGTGGGCGTAGGGACCTATGCGACTCTTCGCGCGGATAAGGGACGCCTCCACCACCGAATATCGGATGCAGCACCCTTCCTCTATCGTCGAATCCTCGATAAAGCAGTCGGGGCCGATGACGCACCGCGAACCGATTATGGTTCTCCCGCGCAGATACGTGCCCGGAAGTATCTCCGTATCCGAAGCGACCACCACCTCGGAATCGATGTAGGTTCGCTCCGGGTCGAGGATCGTCACACCGGAAGTTAAGAGCTCTTCAATCTTTTGTTGGCGCATCAGGCGACCGGCAAGGACGAGCTGCGCTCGCGAGTTGATCCCCATCACCTTGTGAGGGTCCTGCACAGGCACAGCCAGGACGCGCCGCCCCTCTGTGCTGTACCGTTTAACAAGATCGGTCAGGTAGTACTCCCCTTGAGAATTCTTGGTCTTCAGTGAAGCGAGCGATTTCCACAGGAACGAATCGTTCTTCACACAGTAGATCCCGGTGTTCACCTCTGGAATCTCGAGCTCGTCCGAGGTTGCGTCGCGCGCCTCGACAATCCGAATCGGCTGTCTTCCCTTATCGCGCAGGAGACGCCCATAGGCACCAGGGTCCTCTGGATGCATCGATAGCACGGTGAGATCGGCCCCATCCGCACTATGGCGCTCGCAGAGATCGGCAAGAAGATGTGGAGTAAGGAGAGGGAGATCACCCGGTACGATCAGGATCGTCTGCCCACGAGCCCTGCCGCGTGCCTGCAGGACGGCATGCCCGGTCCCGAGTTGCTCTTCCTGGAGGACGAATTCGACGTTTTTCCCTTGCAGCTCCACCTTCAGATCATCGTTATTTCTACCAACGATGACGAGTATTTGTGAGGGGGCAATCTTCGAAACTGCGCGAAGGACATGGTCGATGATAGGCCGCCCGCCGACGCGGTGGAGGACCTTTGCCTGCGCCGAGCGCATGCGGGTTCCCTTTCCAGCGGCCAGGATGATTGCACTCAAGTCGTCTATCATCGAACTCCCACACGGATGATACGCGAGAAAGGAGGAGGCGTTCAAGTAAGTGGTTGCAGCCGAGGGATCAGCACCGGTATACTCCCGAAACGGTAGGCTACAATGTTGCCACGAGAAAGCCTTCACCCCGAGCACGCTGAGCGAGGGGAGAGGGGGAAAGCGGAACGGGGAGCGCGAAGAGATCTCGGGGTCTGACGTTGTTTCTTGCGTGGAGGCCGCCACGTCTCTTCTTCTGGGGAGAATTGAGCCATGCAAGAAACAAGGTCTGACCCCAGGCTCTGCTTTTAAATAGACTATCAAGGAGGTGGACGATGACGACGAGGATCTTCTCCGGGATTCAACCGACCGGAACACTACACATCGGGAATTACTTTGGGGCGATCCGAAACTGGGTCGCCCTCCAGGACGACTATGAGTGTGTCTATTGCATCGTCGACTATCACGCGATAACGATTGACATCGATCCGAAGGTGTTGCGTGCTGCATCGCGCAACATGGCGCTCGACCTGATCGCCTGCGGGATCGACCCGGAACGCGCAATCCTCTTTGTGCAGTCGGCCGTTCCTGAGCATACCGAACTCACGTGGATCTTCGGTTGCGTCACCTCCTACGGCGACTTGGCCAGGATGACCCAGTTCAAGGATAAGTCCGCTGGCAAGAAGTTCGTCTCGGCAGGACTGTTCACCTATCCGATCCTGCAGGCGGCGGATATCCTCCTCTACCGTGCGGATGGGGTTCCTGTGGGCGAGGATCAAGTGCAGCACCTGGAGCTCTCCCGCCGCGTCGCGCGACGGTTCAACGCCCGCTTTGGGGAGTTCTTTCCCGAGCCAGAGCCGATCGTGGGGAAGGGAGCGCGCATCATGTCCCTTGCCGATCCGACGATCAAGATGAGTAAGAGCGCTGGGGACGCCCACTATGTGGGAGTGATGGAGGAAGAGAGTTCGATCCGCAAGAAGGTTCGCTCCGCCGTCACCGACACCGGCCTCGCCGCCGGAGAGGAGATGTCCCCTGGTGTGGCGACCCTGTTTGAGATCCTCGAACTGGCTACCGAGCTCTCGGGCGATCCATCGATCGTCGCGGAACTGCACGCCGACTTCGAGGAGGGGAAACTCATGTACTCCCGTTTGAAGGATGTCGTGTTCGAGAACCTGATGGCGGTCCTGCGTCCGATTCAGGCCCGTCGAGCTGAGCTTGAGGCATCGGGTAAGGTAGAGGAGATCCTCCAACAAGGCGCAGAGAAGGCGCGCGCGATCGCAAGGGAGAACATCGTCCAGGTGCGGAAGCTAGCCGGGCTGGGTTAGCCTCAGCGGGGAGGTCGAGGTTGATACCGATGGTCTCGACCACTTCGGGCACAGAATAGTGGTAGGATTTTATCTATCAGCTTTCGTAGCGTTGCAACCTGTATGCGACGTTGATTTGACGTCGGGCGCAAGACCCGACGTTACAGAAGAAACCTGACATGACTCACCGTACTCCACCGTCGTGGAAGTTCCCTTTTATCCGCTCCCAGACTGCACGAAGCTCCCCCTCGGGCAGGGCGGTCTTGTTGTTCCATGCCGGATCGACGAGATCCTTGTCCGTCGGGACGACGAATTGCTGCAAGAAGTAGCGCTTCGCTCCCTTCACTAGTTCCACTGTATCCTCGATATTTTTCGCGGTGATCGTCGGGGCGACGGTGGTGCGAAACTCGTAGTCCGGTGCGCGGTCGATGATCAGTTTAATCGAGCAGCGGACCGCGTCGAGATCGACGTGCACCCCGGCTAGCTCTGAATACCTCTTCGCCGGCCCCTTGATATCCATTGCCACGTAATCGAGCAGATGGTTATCGAATAGCTCTTTAAGAACCTCGGGACGAGAGCCGTTTGTATCTAGCTTGACGAGGAGTCCAATTCGCTTTACCCGCTCGATGAAGCGCGGGAGATCCTCCTGTAGTGTCGGCTCACCGCCAGTGATGCACAGGGCATCGAGAAACTTCTCCCTCTCCCGTAGGAAGTAGAGAATATCGTTCTCCGGGATGAGCTGCAGCTTTCTTATCTTCTCCGGCAGCACCAGCTCGGAGTTGTGACAGAACGGACAGCGAAAGTTACACAGCGGTGTGTAAATAAGCGCTGCCACCCTATTTGGATAATCGATCAACGTCGTCGGCAGGATTTGGGCGATCTTCATAGCGGTAGTAACACCCATCCATCATTTTCGGATTTCTTCATCGCTCTCCGATGTTCATGATTGAAATCTAACGCCAATTAGGCAGTGTTTGGCCTCCGATTATGACGGCTCACTGCATTTTTCAACCAAGTTTCGCATAGTTGTCTCTTTCCTGATGTTGTCAATCGTATGCCAGACGTGTTTCTTCGTCTGTCAAGACATGCTGAATACGTTCTTGCCATTTGGCCGACTGCCAGGTTCCTAACTCTTGGTGGGTCAAGTAATAGTTTTGCGGGATTGGATGAGTGCCTATAACCACATCCAGCCCATACTTAGCGGGAATAAATTCACAGAAAGCCTGGAGGCGTGGGCAGGGTGGGTAGCCGACCACTAAGCCCGTAGCTAAATGGATGACATCTGCTCCATTCTTTTTCATTTCCGCGGGAGCGTACTCTACGTTGCCACCAGGACAACCTCCGCAGGTGGTGTAGCCCACTATTTCAACTTCTTCGCCCTTGTACAGAGCAAAGCCCCCCTCCCGGTTTCGTAAAGCTCGCAGACACTTCCCGCCCGCACAAGTATGGTAACGGTTGCAGATGATTATGCCAATCTTCTTCATCTTCCTTACTCCTCCTTCAATTCTGAAATAGTTTAGAAATATTTATACCCCCTAACGGCACCGATCTCACCCGCTGCCAGGTGAGACGACGCGCCTGCCCTGCACCATCAGCACCATTCTTTCACAGACTCAGTATCTTCTCCAGCTCTTTGTACAGCGGCCACAAGGCATCCCCAGTATTACCCAGTACCGTCAGAACAATGTTTTTGTCGACATAGACGGTTGACCGCAACGCTACCCCGGGATCTGAACCTTCGACGAAGAACCTCCTCATGACTTCCTCTGGTCGGTCAATCCAGACACCATAGCCATAATGCGTATGTGGCGACTTCCATGATGTAGCGATCTGGGCTTCCAACAGTAACTCTGTCGTCTCAGTATTCAGAAGCCTCTTTCCGGTCAACGCTCTCCAGAACCTAGCCATATCTGGCGCGGTAGTGTATGCACCTCCATCGGGCGCGCCAACGATGGGAACCGCAAAGAAGTTCGTTCGCCATGTGCCATCGGCTTTCTTGATGTAGGCATAGGCCGTCCTTTCTGGCAGTTGATCCGTCGAAAAATATCCCGAATCCTCCATGCCAGCTGGCTCAAACACTCTCTCCTGGATGTACGCCGAGAAGTTCATGCCGGTGACACTTTCAATCACCAAGCCTAGCAAAATGTATCCCCCATCATTGTAATCGAACCTCTCCCCTGGCGAGAACTTCATAGATTTGCATTGGAATAAGGGCAGGAAATCACTTGGCCGCCTCACCTTGTACATGGGCAGGTCTTGCCACAATGCTTCGTAATCAGGATCGACATCCTCTTCGAAATAGGAAGTGATCCCTGAGCTATGCGTCAACAGGTGATGCATGGTAATGTCTGGCGCATAGCTCGGAAATGCCACATCAACGCATTCGTTGAGAAGCGTGTCAAATCCCAGTTCTCTGCGTTCTACCAATTGACAGATAGCCACGCTGGTAAAAACCTTGCACCCCGATGCCATCTGAAATCTGGTGTTGATCTCGTTGGGTATGGACTCTGACCTGATGGCAAGGCCATAACCCTTTTCAAACAGAACCTCATCGCCTTTCGTCAAGTAAACTACACCGGAAAAAGGCTCTGGCTCAGTTTGGCGCTCAATGCAGTCTGCCATTTGTTGAAGATCTAACCTCATTGTCTTTACCCTTCCCCACGATGAACTCGGCGTGGCTAACGTTGGGCGGATGAACTGCGCGCCGCAGGTTCTGCTTAGCTCCCCTGGCCCTTGTCGCGGCTGAAGAATACGAACCCCAGGCCAACGAGACCGATGACATTCGATGCGGCGAAGATAAGTGTCACGGTCCGGCCCCAGTCGAATACAAACTCGGCTGCAAGCAGTCCGAGAGTGCCTACAATGACGAGTGCGGATGCGCCAAGACCCAGCGCTCCAGAACCTTCCCTCATGCTTACCCCCTTCTCCTGCTGCCTAACATCCCGCGCATCACCCGCCCACGTGGGACTGGCCCTGGCTTAGGCAACGTTTTTCTCTGAATCGGACCCTTCTTCCTCCGATGCTGGCAGCAAACGCGGACCAAGCCAGCCATACCATCCGACATAACCAAGTATGATACCCACTAGAAAACCTAGAATCGCTCCAAGACGCTCACCGCTCTGTACTAGCCAGAATGTTCCAACCACAATGACGAGTGTAAGCACCGTCTCTACCACCATAAACGGCATGAGGGGAATCTTGAGATACTTTGCGATTATCCGCTCATCACCAGCTCCGGCTTGACCTCCTGACTTGAAGTAGTAGTATTCCGCAAACAGATTGCGAACGACAAACAGTGCAATGCAAGAGAGCGCGACCCGGCCTAGTGACATGCTTTCCTCTCCGAACGAGTTTGTGCTTACCAGAACCAAGAAAGCTACAAGGCACAGAATCCATGTGGCCAGAACCCCTCCCAGTGCGTAGAAAAACCACTGCCGTGAACTCAAAGGCCCTTCTTCCTCAACACTTCCATACGTCAATCTGGCTTTGATCTTCATCAATTTAGCAGCCAGCAGATGACCTAGTTCGTGCTCCACGGTTCCTATGGGAAAAGCTGCGATAGCACCAAGCATGAACTTGAGTCCCGAATACAGATTCTCCATTTCACGCTCCCCCCTGTAGAAGAAACGCTTCAACACTGTTTATATCGATCCGCATAACACGCTCCATGCCAGCCTGAGAGCACGTCGACTGGGGCTGCAAGATCCGGCCGGTTCCAGCCTTCTACGCGTGCACCACCGACTCGGTAAAATACGCCTTTCGGTCGGCGCACTCGACCCGCTCTATCGGGTGCATAAGCCGCCACGCGGCTTTCGCAGTGTGACCAAACTTGACCCAAAACGCAACAAACCTCAAGAACACCCTCGATAGCCTAATCGGGTGCGTGCACAGGTTAGGTCGGCCTCCTCAGAAATTGACCAACTCCCCGCGCAAAACTGTGACAGCTCGCCCTCCCAAGTATACTCTCTTGCCCGCCACTCGAACCTGTATCACACCCCCGCGCGCTGACGCCTGATAGGCTACCATCTCATCTTTCCCAAGTCGCTCGCTCCAGAAAGGGCCCAGGCAACAATGGGCCGATCCCGTCACCGGGTCCTCATCAACTCCCGCCCCTG
>CBDUVB010000005.1:0-78839 GCA_965370555.1 uncultured bacterium | reverse complement strand
AGAGTTTATCCTGTCGCCTGGATATTGCAAGTTTATTTAGGAATCAAAATACTAGCTTATCCAATCGCGAAGGGAAATCCACTTCTGAAATACTATCTACCGCATCGTGGATTATATGATTTATTGCCTCATTAGATTTGTAGAGTTTTTGATAATCAACCGATACTTTCCCCAGAGTCGATAGAACCGATTGGCTCGCAGACACTACTTTGCTGGCTGCTTCTCTTGCCGCATGGATCTCATCGACAGAATTGCTAAGCCGTTCCAGTTCCGATTCTAGCTCAACGAGGTGGTCATTCACCGTTGCGATATCGCTCATAGGGTTACTCTCCTTCAAGTCTCTGATTGAACTCTCTAAGCCAGCTTAGATGTAGCTTGCACATTGCGCTGGCAATTACAGGCAACCCTAGATTGCCTTGTTTCTCAACTTCACGATAAAGCTGGGAGGCCCCATTCACTACAGGGAAATGTCCCATTCGTATCTCAAACAACTCGAAACCTCGCTGCAAGTCCTTTATAACATCTTCCGCGTGGTACGCAAGAAGAATCCGTGCGTACGCAC
Organism: uncultured bacterium; assembly: GCA_965370555.1. Classification (GTDB taxonomy): domain Bacteria; phylum Bipolaricaulota; class Bipolaricaulia; order UBA7950; family UBA9294; genus JAJOKK01. The sequence goes on along the minus strand of CBDUVB010000005.1, from coordinate 78,277 downwards.
GCAGCAAAAGTAGTGCTGCATTATCGGGGTTTTCAACTAGAAGACGATCACAAGAGCCTTGCAAGTGCTTCGCTGGACCAGGTTCTCCATTCACTTCATCGATATACTGCCAGATAAGGTCGAGATCATAGTCGTAAAGTTTTTCTCGTAGTTCAGGCGTATAGCAGGAATCAAAATAGTTATACACAAAATCACTGAAGTCGCGTTGACATTCATCTTTGCTCTTTTCAGGGTTCTCATTAGGATAGGCCCCCACTTGGGCCGCTCGTTCCATGACATCGAGTGCTTCTTCACGCCGCTTCTTAATGCGATCATACACAAACCAGATAAAATACCCTAAGCATTTTTGTAGTACAGTGTTGCCCTTCTGCTGCATAATCTGGTCTGGTACACCCTTTGCCTCTTGGTGAGACATGTACCTCGATACGTATTCCGTGAGTATCTCGACGTATTCATCACCTGGTTGTTTCTGGACGATTGCTTCAATGAGCTTAGCGTTATAGTTGATCGTATAGTCCTTAATGATTCCGACTACTGACAAACGATAGATAGCCTTGAAAGTCTCTAACTCGGTTCGTATGTGTCTGAAATCGCTTGTCAACTGTGCGCTTACTGGAACTCTAAGCTTTCCTGCAAATGCTTCTACGTTATAGCTCCACTTACAGGCATCATGCACCTTCTTTTCATCCTTGTTTAGATATTTGGCTATGGCCTTCATTCGTCCATTCTCAAACGGAATAATGACTCTCTTCGTCTGGTTGACAGTCATCGTATTGAGAATCTTCTCTATACCACCACCGGGACGTCTCTTAGGGTCAGGCCACGCAATCTCGTTGAGCAGTTCGTATATGACCATTTTCTCTTTGCCCTCTCCCGGGAATGCATCCTTAATGAAGCTCTGTATCAAGCTTTTATCAGAAAACTCCTCCGAGAAGAGCAAGGTGCATACAGCTTTATGTCGGTCACGCCCAGCGCGGCCGGCCTCTTGATAGAAGGCTTCAAGGGATGGTGGCATATTGAAGTGGAGAGTGTAGCGGATATTTGGCTTGTCAATTCCCATGCCGAAGGATTTGGTAGCCACAAGCAATGCGAGATTATTGTTTCTGAATCCGCGCTGAGTTTTCTCGAGATAAACGGGATCCAATTTACCTGCATACTTACCTATGCTCTCTGCCATCTGTGGAAGGTTCTCTTTGAGATACGTAGCCACTTTATGGATTCCAAAGACATAGTTGACATGGGGACAGAAGATCAAACCGGAATTTGTTCGTTCTCCGTTACGTTTGTAAAAATCGCCATTTTCATCAAATTGATATCCAAACTGCTGAGGAAGCTTCCTCAGCCAATTGAGAAGGTATAACTCCTTTTGCTTGGCCGCCGGCTTCCAATCTTTTTTCTTGCTTGCAAGTAGATCCTGCGGCTTTTGAACTGTAATAACCTCAAAATGCAATTCCTCGCGCTGGTACGACTCCAGAGAAACAATAGCGTGGTCATCTTTAAGATGGAGTTCCCGTTGGACATCGCTTAGCACGTCAAAGGATGCTGTGCCTGTCAAAGCAATGAAGGGCAAGTTGCCTGAAGCTGGTTTGCAAAACGTTCGTGCATTCTCTCCCAAGCGCAAATAAGCGGTACGAAAATCGTGGCCCCACTCCGAAACGCAGTGTGCCTCGTCTATAACGCAGTAGACGAACCACTTGGGAGAAGTTCCTGATCCCATTTTAGTCAGGGCATTGCGAAATTCCTGGATCATAAGTCGTTCTGGTGTTATGAACGTGAATTGGAATTGCCCATCTTGGAAATGCTTAATGCGTCTAGCCTTCTCGGCTCCCTTAAGGGAAGAATCTACAAAGGTTGTGGTGTCGATGCCCGCTTCCTTGAGATGATCGTCCTGGTCATGCATCAACGACTTAATCGGATCGATAACCAGAGTAATCCCAGGTTGCAGCAATGCGGAGAGCTGGTAACAAAGCGATTTCCCAGCTCCTGTGGGAAGTAAGCCAATGACATCCTTGTGAGCCAACGCCCGCTTGAGTATATCCAATTGCCCTTCCCGGAATTTTTCCTTGCGGAAAAGGTATCGAAAGAAGTAACGAAGCGATTCTCTTTTCTTCTCTGAGTCCAGTTGGTAAGCGACCGGCTCTGCACTGGCAACACGTCGAGTTACCTCAGTATGATGAGCTAAGCGAATTACGGCAGTCACAGCATTTGGAGCTACGCGCTCCTTGAGTAGTGATTCAACTGTTGTCAGACCAGCCCGTTCAAGCATAGCGATATCCAGGAACACATCTGCATCGAAGGTCTCAACCTCATGATCAACGCGAAATCCCGCAACTTCGCGTCGATATTCAAACAGCAATGAAGCATCGGGTTTACTCAGTTCGGGGTCAGCAAACTCCTCAGAACAATACGCACGCAGCGTCACTCTGGGCGCAAGAGCTCTATCCCGCAAAGCCAGCGAATTGCGAACTAGCTGTAAGAAATCTTCTACCGCTAACCGGGCACAAGGAATATCACGTTCGAGAATGACAATCTTCCATTCAGGTACGTCTAAGGACAACACGCCGGAATGAATCAATTGCACGAGCGTTTTCTGAATTCTAGCGACTGTCAGAGGGACCAAGACAAGCTGAAAAACGCGGCGTGCCTGTTCGTTTTCCCAGAAAGGCTCTTGATAGTTCTCGGAGGCTAGCTGTGCATACTCACCGTGGAAGAAACTCCTCAATTGCGCAATTTTATCTGCAGAAATACGCGATAACTCTCTGGTCTTGATGCGAACAGTTTGCCATCCAACTGCACTCACAGCCTCATCTCGTTGTGCATCCAAAGTTACTTGAGGTTCCTCATCATGCTGACTTCCGTCAATTTCGATCACCAAGCCACGTATTCCCTTGCCCTTTACAGGGAACTCACACGCAAAATCCACACGCTGTTCTTTGAAGCGATCACTCCCGACAATTGAGCCAAGTGGGCGTTGCGGTTCCAGCAGCTGGACAGCATACGCTCCGACAGTGTCCGGTAGGACTGTCCGCAGAAATTCCCGTTCCTCGTCGCTATCGCAAGAAGCAAGCTGTTGCCCCGTGTGCCGTAGACGAGGTTCAATGCACACAAGTGAACGATGTACCAGATCACGTATTCTGTCATCGGGAGGTTCAGCGAGCTCAAAGTGAATACTTCCCCCTGCAATTCGCTCTTGCGTAAGGAGCAACCGCTCAGCAAGCACTTGTTCAACGTATGGCGAACACAGGGTAGGCTTACCTCGCGAAAGAATGTTGTCTAGTATGGAGCAGATGGTGTCTTCAACAACTCGATCAGGCAGATCAATATCACACTCAAAGACAGATAACCAGGAAGCCAAGTTGGGATCCAAATCCATCACCTGGCTACGCACACTACTGCTTACAGAACCACCATAAAGTTGCATGATTGATCGGTTATTAATTCTGGACAACCAATTTTAGGTACTAAATAGCCAGCTTGCAACTGCTGTACGATGGTGGCGTTCCTAGTTCCCAACAATCTACTAAACGCGGTTGCGTTGGACATGCGGTGGAAATCCTGCACCACTCTAGGAGCTAAGAAGTGCTAAGTCAAGGGCTGGTTCTGGCAAGGTCACCTCTTGATTGATATACGTCTGTGGCGCGAGATACCCCAACGTCGAGTGTCTCCTCTGTGCATTGTAGTATTGGATCTGTAGAGCAATCGCTCTTCTCAGCTCCCACATGTTCCTTGCATCGAAGAACAGGCTGCCGTTCTCTCCTTTGAAATGCCCGTTGAACGATTCCATGTACGTGTTCCCCTTTGCTCCGTTCTCCGAGAAGGAAATCTTCGCCCGCTCCCTGATTAACACGGCTTGTAGCCATCTGTATCCCGTGTACACCGAATCTTGGTCGTGATGGAGGAAGCGGTCCTCCAGGCTCACCCCTACCTCCTCCAGATTCTCATGCGCCATGTTGAGCGATTCCAACGCCAACGCTGTGTTCTTGTGCTTCTCTACTGCCCATCCTGCAACCCACTTCGTGTTGTGATCAAGGATCGGCATCAAGTACGCCTTCTTGTTCCCACCGGCATACCAGATCTCCGTGAAGTCCGTGTACCATACCTGAAATGGCTCCGGATCCTCGATCTTCTTCACCAGATTCCATCCCTTGCTACTCTGTTGAAGATACTTGCGTGGTGGAGAGAGCTTCGGCTTCCTGATCGATCGCAACAAACCAAGATTCCCTCGCTTCAACAACCGCCGCACTACGAACTCACCCACCTCATATCCCTGATCCCGCAGTTCAGGCAGGATACGCCGGTATCCGTACGCTGGATGCGCTCTGATCCCATCCAGCAATGGCGCGTTGAAGTGCTTGTACTTCTCCTCGTATGCGACCTTCTCCTTCTTCTGGTAGTACCACGTGCTCTTCGGCAGCTCGATCGCATCAAGACAGGTGTTTAAGCCATATTGGTCCTTGTGTTCCTCTACCAGCTTCACCTTCTCTTCCGTCACGAGCTGCCTTCCACAAAATTTCGTAACAGGGCGATCTCCACTTCCTTTCTCCCCAGAAGCTGCTCTAGCTCCCTGATCCTCTTCTCGTATTGGGCTACTGTTCTATCCTTCCCGAATACCTCTGCACCGCTCTCCAGGAACTCCTGCTTCCACCGTGATACGGTAACGGGATGAATGTTGTACGCCCGCGCAATCTCTGTCGCTTCTCGATCCCCTTTCAGTACCTCCAGCACTACCTGGAACTGAAACCGAGGCGAGTACCTCTTCCCCTTCTTACCCACTTTGATCACCTCTCTTCTCTCAAGGTGATCTTACCAGACTCCTTACTCCCGACTTAGCAGATCAGGTGGTCCAACTTTCCCACCGCGGCCCCGTTAGGCCAGAGACGGTTGAGCAAGATCATGACGAGGATGAGGTTGTGGTGACTTAGGAAAGCGCTTCTATTAGAGAGAAAACTGGTTCCTTGCCGTTTCGAGTGGATAGCGACTTCTAATCGGTTCGCACGGGATGGATGCCAAAGAGAATTCACCCCGAAGAACACGAAGGACATGAAGAATGGAATTTGGTTCAAGCCGCAGCATCCGCAACCATTGGAGTACAAAGGCGTACGCCTGAACTGCAGATATCGCGTGGATTGGCTGGCAGAAATCAAGCTCAGTGGCGTAGGGTGATGGCGAGCATCGACAGATCGGCGTGGGAGATACCAGGAATGCGCGATGCCTGTCCGAACGTGCTCGGCCGCACCCGCGTGAGGCGGTCGCGTCCTTCTATGGAGAGGTTTGAAAGCAGGTTGTAGTCCAACTCTACAGGGATGATGAGCTTCTCCAAACGCTTCAGCCGTGCGATCTCCCGTTCTTGTTGTGCAAGGTACCCGGCATACTTCGCCTCGATCTCCGCCTCGCTTCTGACGTCCTCCGGGATTCCGTCGCGGGGAAGGAGGTCGGATAGGCGGACCGATGGTCGGCGAAGGAGGTCGTACAGGCTCGACCCATTCTCCGTCAGCGGGGTGGTTCCTCGAGAGATGAGAACATGGTTTAATGGGTCCTGCGGGCCGATGCGACGGCTTTTCAGCTCATCGAGTAGTCGCCCGATAGCCTGAGCACGGGTGAGCGCCTTCTCGTAACGCTCGTCGGGGAGGAGGCCGATCTGGTGGCCGATCTCCGAGAGGCGCAGATCGGCGTTCCCCTCACGCAGGGTGATCCGGTACTCGGCACGGGAGGGGAGCATGCGGTAGGGTTCGGTCACCCCCTTGGTCACTAGGTCATCGATCATCACCCCGATGAACGCCTCCCCGCGTGAGAGGACGAAAAGAGACTGTTGAAACGAGGCACTTTCTCGCCAAGACTGTCTTGGTATTGCATGTATCTTGCGCAATCAGAAAGCAAATTGTCTCGAAATCACCGTCTTCACAAATAAGCAGAGCAGTGTACTAAGTGAATTTGCCCCGGCCTTCAATTCTCCATATCTCTTGTACTTTGTCGTCTCGAATCACTACAAACTGATCATAGAGGTTGATAGTCGTACATCCGTGGCTTGGGAGAAGTTCTACCTTGTCACCGATCTGAAGCTGTTTTGCATTGCCTTCCAATAACAGTTTCCCATGTTCTTCAGAAAGGTTCTCAGCAAGAACTGCTCCTCTGCAAGATATGACATCAGGTACCCCAAAATCGGCACTCATCGCCTTCAAGCCTGCGTCGATGATCGCGACCCCCTCTTTTGGACGGCTTATCACCGTCACTAGGATTGTCAGAGCGGGCTCAAAATCCACCCCCTCCACACTGGCGTATTTCTTATCCATAGTGGCGTAGGACCCAGCCTCAATCTCTGTAACGCCTGGGTATCTACCGGTAATCATGTAGGTTCCCGTGCTTCCTCCGGTTACTATCTTGACCTCAAAACCAGCTGCCTCGACCAGCTCCTTTGTATCCACCAACAGCTTCATGGCTTCAAGAGTGCGCGCCTTTCTCTCCTTGAAGCTTGGAATCATACAAGCATGACCCTCGTATCCTTCTAACCCCATGAACTTCAACGATTTATGATTGTGGACGAATCCCACCAGTTGAAGCGTCTGTTCACCGGGTTGGACCCCACATCGCCCCATTCCAACGTCTACTTCCACCAGAACTCCTAGCTCAACCCCCTTTTCACGAGCAGCCCTGCTCAACTCAACCACGTTCTGACGGTTATCGACAAGGATTTTGACATCGGCCCCTTTTGCTAACTTTACAAGGCGGTCTATTTTTCGTTGTCCGACAATCTGATTTGTGATCAAAATATCTGAAATTCCGGATTTTGCTGCTACTTCTGCTTCCCCAAGCTTTTGGCAAGTCACTCCGATGGCCCCGGCCGCGATTTGTTTCTGAGATATGATCGGGCACTTGTGCGTCTTCATGTGGGGACGCAAGCTTACGCCGGCGTTATCGGCAAATGCGGCCATCTTTTCGATATTGTGATCCAGCTTCGGAAGATCGATCAAGAGCGTTGGGGTATCGATTTCCTGCTTGGGAAACCCTACTTCGTACATTCTCCCGTCCTTCCCCCTTCGTGTATGAAAAGCGGCGCTTTAGTGGTCTGCGTTGCGACCGATAAGGATGACTCTAAGGTCTGATACATTGGTTCCCGTAGCGCCTGTATAGACAAGGTCCCCCAACTCTTCTAATAGAGGTGTGGCAGTGTGGGTCTTCAAAGCCGAGAATGCATCACGCCCCAAATCGCGAATGGAGGATGCCGTGAGGCCATCCACCAGTGCTCCGGCGAACTTGGTTGGGCCATCAGTGCCGTCTGTGTCGAGACAAGCGGCTACAACCTGCGACAAGCTATCAATGCGTGTGGCGATGCTGAGTGCGAATTCCTGGCTTGGCCCACCAACCCCATTCTTGTTTTCCACGATGACGGTATTCTCACCACTGGCAATGAGAGCACAGGGAACAGGAATTGGGTTTGCTGTCGACACAATCTCTCGTACGATAGAAGCAACAACAACCGCTGCTTCTCGACTCTCTCCTTCTAGATAAGTGGTCAAAAGTAGCGAACGAAATCCAAGTTCTTCGGCGCGAGCGCAAGCGGCCTTCGCAGCTGCAGCACTAGGTACAACCACGAAGGAGTGGACAAGCTTGCCGTCAAGTTTCTTGGGGGTCTCAACGGAGGGCCCCTTGCCCAAGTGTTCGCGAACAGAAGGGGCAACTCGGTTCCACAAATCGTATTTCTTCAGGACTGCAATTGCGTCGGTCAAGTAGGAGGTGTCTGGGACCACGGGGCCTGCAATGTAATCCAGATGATCTCCTACCACATCTGAAACTGTAAGATTGATCAATTGCGCCGGAAGGGCTGCCTGAGCTAACAACCCGCCTTTGACTCGCGACAGATGTTTACGCACGGCATTGATCTCGACAATATCAGCACCACACCCAAGGAGCAGTTCATGAACCTGTCGCTTCTCCTCAAACGAGATGTTGTCAGGGGGATAACAAAGAAGTGCGGAACTCCCACCCGTTGTGGCCGTAAAGATTACGTCGCCCGCCTGTGCTCTGTTGGCCAATGTAAGTGCTTCCTTCGCTGCTTGGAAACTTGCTTTGTCAGGGATAGGATGGGCGGCTTCGATGACCCGTACGTATCGCAGGTTATGGGGTTGACCTCGCTTGATAGCGATCAATCCGCCATCAATGCGATCCCCGAGAATATCTTCAATAGCCTCGGCAATCCGTAGAGTAGCTTTGCCTGCTCCTAAAACATAGACATTCTTTACTTGAGAAAGATCGAGCACCAAATTGCCAACGGTCAGCCGCTCACTGTTCAGGTGCACGAGTTGCTTGACAGCAAAATAAGGATCAACCGCTGAGAGTGCATACTCGACGATGTCTAGGGCTACATTTCGTAGCTCCGAATTGCCATGACCGAGCAGAACATCTGAATTCTGTATGAACTTCATTTCAACTTCCTAGAGATTGCTGCGTACGACAGTTAATTTCTGCTTCATACATCGACAAGACTAGAAGATGGTTCTTTTATCACTGAAGGCTATCCTGCTGGCCGCCGGAAGTCTTTTCCGGCATATCGTCCTTGATTGCCGAGTTCCTCCTCAATCACTAGCAGTCGATTGTACTTGCTCGTCCGCTCACCCCGAACTGGCGCGCCGGTCTTGATCTGGCCTGCGTTTAGACCTACGACGATATCTGAAATGATCGAATCCTCAGTCTCCCCGGATCGCTCCGAAACTTGCACACCGTATCCATTTCGGAAAGCTAAATCGGCTGCATCCAGCGCTTCGGTCAAGGTCCCTATCTGATTCACTTTCCATAACAAGGCGTTTCCAGCCCCTGATTTAATCCCTTTTTGAAGACGCTTGGGGTTAGTCACAAACAGATCGTCACCGACGATCTGAATCCCTAATTCAGCAGTCATCTGGCAAAAGCCTTCCCAATCCTCTTCGTGGAGCGGGTCTTCCATTGAAACGATGGGGAAGTCTTTCAAGAGAGCCTTGTACTGAGCAATCATGTCTTGCTGGGTGAGTTCCTCTCCTGCTAACTGGTATCGACCCGTTTCTGGGTTATAGAAGTGAGTTGCAGCACAGTCCATACTGTATGAAATCTGCTGCTCGTACCCGGCCAGTTTAACGGCCTTGGCCAGAAACTCGAGGGGCTCGCGCAATCCCTTCATCGGTGGCATGAAGCCACCCTCATCCCCAACATTCAGCGCCGGTTTTCCGTACTTGTCAAGGAGAAGGTCGCGCAGTTTCAAGTTCACTTCTGTTGCCATCTGGAGGGCATGTGCGATGCTCTCGGCCTTGAGGGGGACGATGTGGTATTCCTGGATCTCGAGATCGCTTGAGCCAAGTTTACCCCCTCCGATCAGATTGATCATCGGCACAGGGAGAACGTGTGCATTGGCATTAATGTATTTGTACAGGGGAATCCCTAGTGTAGCAGCAGCTGCCCGTGCAATGGCGAGAGAAACTCCTACTATTGCGTTGGCACCTAACCGCGACTTGTCATCAGAGCCATCCAACTCGCAGGTCATGAATTGGTCCAGCTCCCGTTGCCTAGTCACATCCTTGCCCAAAATGGCAGGTCCGATGATATCATTGACATTCTCAACGGCACGGCGGACGCCCCATCCGGCATAGCGCTCGCCTCCGTCTCGCAGTTCAGCGGCTTCATATGTCCCTGTTGATCGCCCGCATGGCACATCGGCCCGCCCGATGGCACCACGCTCCGTAGACACGTCAACCTGAACAGTGGGATAACCTCGACAATCGATGATTTCCCGGGCCTTGACGCATTTGATTGAGACCATACTCATGAAGACTCCTCCTTTCTGGCAAGATCTTTCTTGTCCGATAAACTTAACTCTGCGACCTCATTAATGTGTTGTTCGATGGCTTCCTGCGCCTTTGCTACATTACCCGCTTCTAACGCGGACACGATGGGCTCATGTGTTTGTGCAATCTTATCTAGGTTATCATAAATTGACGGCTGCAAATAGAGAAACCGTTGAATGCGAATCCCCAGGCTTTGCCACGTTTTTTTGAGGAGGGAATGATTCGCCAGATCAAGAAGGTAAGCATGAAACTTCAAATCAAGATCGAGCAACTTCTTTTGGTCCTTTTCCTCAGCAGCGTGATGCATTTTGTTGACTATCTCCAAAAGGCGGTGCAGGTCTTTCTTGGTGGTGACTGGACAGGCAAGGCTAATAGCAAATTGCTCCAGAACGTTTCTGAGAGTCCACAGCTCTTCGATATCTCTTCGCTCGTACTGCTTCACGAAGCATCCTCTGCCAGGGCTACGAATTACTAATCCCATCTCTTCGAGTCGGCGAAGAGCCTCGCGAACAGGCCCCCGACTGATATTTAGCTGGTTTGCGATGTGGCTCTCATTCAGCCGATCCCCCGGTAGGAAGGCCCCGTCAAAAATAGCCTCCCTAAGGACCTCTAGAACATCAACATCCAAACCAGAAAACCGCTTCAGCTGAGAAAGACTTGGTTTTCCCTTTTTCTGCAACATGACACTCTCCTGCTTGCTGATCCGAAGTGAACGAGCTTTATCTCTATAACTGTCAACTGTCAACAATATTTGTACCACATTTCTCACGTCTTTGCAAGACCGGCAGCCATCCAGATCGTACTGCAATACAACCCGCTTCGTGCTTTGCCCCATAGTATAGAGGTAAAAGCACCGCTAAGCGATCGGTGGCCGCCCGCTGAAACTAACATAGGGGATTGTCTGCGGCCCCTCCGGCAGGACAGCAATCCTTGCCGACTGGCCATACACAACGAGCAAACGTTCCAAGGTGTCTTCTATCCTATGGCACGGTTTCAGTAAGGCGCTTCGTATTTGTTCATCCGTAAGGTATGTGCTTTTTACGTAGATATCGGCCCTAAGCTGAGCCAATGCTTGGACCTGAGCAGACCACTGATCCCGCTGCTGAGTATCGACCTGATTCATTCCCTGAAGTAATGCCTGCGGTGAGAGCGCCCTCTTCAAGATTCTTCCAAATTCACTCGATTCGGGAATTCCATTCCGGCACTCAGCAGCGAGAATAATGCTCCCTCCTTTTCTCACGATCTGTGCCGCTGCGGACATGCCTTTGACGGATTGGTAGAGGTTAATATCAAGGGGATAGCCTGCATTAGATGTGATGACAATGTCATACAAATCTATTACTGGCATCATCGCTATTTTCTTCATGAATTCGACTCCGGTAGAGTGCGCCTTCTTCATATCGCCTCCAAAAACCCGTATGATCTCCTTCGCCCTATTAAGACAGACATTTAGGAGGAAGGTCGGTTGGGTCATCACAGCAACCTCTAGCATCTCCTCCCAGACGGGATTTCCCACAGTGATGCCCCAGGTTGCCTTGGGATGGCCTACCATGCTTGCTTTATGGTTACCTAAGATACTTTCCTCACCCGCTATCCCTGGCAATACCGCTTTGGGTCCCCCCGAGAAACCAGCAAAGTCGTGAGGTTCAATTAGGCCGGTTAGAATTCTAACGGAGGCTTCCATATAGAATCTGTTGATCCAGATAGGGTCTCCAAAGCTCGACTTGCCTAAGTACACGAGCTTGCTCTTATCACAGCAGTCATGTTGCAGCACACGATAGTTACGAGTCACCTCGCGGCCCAGCATGCTCTCCAACTCCTCTTCTGTCATAGGCTGATGCGTCCCCAAAGCATTTATGAGCACAATCTGGGAGCGATTAACGTGGGATATTTCCTCCAGCAGTGGTGGTAGTGCTCTCCTGTTAGGCATTGGGCGAGTGATGTCGCTGAAGACTATCGCTACCCTATCGCGAGGCCTCACCAGTTGTCTCAGCGGAGGCAGACCTATCGGCTTCCGCAAGACTTCTATTATGGCACCCTGCTCATCCTGCAAGCCTGAAAACGAACGAGGGTGGATGACTTCAATATTCAGGTTGTCTGGAAGGGTAACCCACAATCCATTCTCCCCGTAATCGAGCTGAATTCTCATCTAGCTATTCCTCTTTTGTCTTTTTGAGTTCTGTTATGCAAGCTTGTATCCATTTCGTCCACGCTATTTATAAGCATGATACTAGTTGACATATACACCAAGGGTCCGTGCTGCTTTTTCAACAGATTCCCGTGCGAAGGATATCATTACCGCAGCTGATGAACTGCCGTTGCCTAACCCAAGCGAAAGAGCATCACCATTTGGCCCTCTGTTCTAAGATCAAGAACTTAGACGCTTCTCTCTGCAGTACCTCGGTCAACAAACACTGGCCTTGCTCAGTCCATTTTTGCTGCTTTGATGTAATTCAGCAACCGCCTCCCGTTTCATCGCTTATGCAGATTTAATATTCGTCCCTGGTTGCAAGGCATATAGCAATGACTCACCTTCCTGCCCTAACTTAAAAAACAAGGCCGAAGCCTCGCCTTTTCGCTGTGAGCGGTAGACCCTATGGATTCTTAACAACATTTTGCAATGTGCTGAGCGTATGCTCGATGTCCTCCTGCGTCACATCAAGGTGGGTGACCATCCGTATCGTATAGCCGTCTCCACCAAGGGGGCTTCCAGCGAGAATTCCGTATGATCGCAAACGAGCCAATAGCTCGATAGCATTCAACGAGGGATCACCTATTACGGCACTATCTATCTTAAAGTAAACAATATTTGTCTGGACAGAGTAGCCATTACACCCCTGTGCCCCACAGGTAAATCCGGGCATCGCATCAATCCCCTCCGCGAGCAATCCAGCGTTTCGATGGTCTTCTACCAGGCGATCGAGATGATGTTCCAGTGCGTAGATTCCAGCAGCTGCAATGATCCCCGCCTGGCGCATACCTCCCCCCACTACTTTGCGCATTCGTTTTGCACGGGATATGAACTTGCGTGTACCACATAGAACCGAGCCTACTGGCGCGCCCAGACCTTTGGATAGACAAATCATGACTGAATCAACATTCTGGGTCAGCTTGCGGGGCTCCATACCTAAGGCAACGGCCGCATTGAACAACCGTGCTCCGTCAAGATGAACTGCGACATCACGGCTATGAGCGAGCTCCCCAACCGCATCGCAGTAGGTCGGGGGGAGAGCTATCCCCCCGCAACCGTTATGCGTGTTCTCAAGACAGATGAGCCGCGTACGGGGACAGTGATCGTCATCAGCTCGGATAGCCACTTCTATAGCCTCGATGGAAATCGTCCCATCAGGTTCGTTTAATACGTTGTAGGATTGAACGCCCGCCAACGCCGATGCCCCACCGCCCTCGTAGAGAAAAATGTGAGAATGGCTACCCACGATTATCTCATCGCCCGGTGAACCATATGAGAGTATCGCCACAACGTTTCCCATTGTCCCGCTGGCGACAAACAAGCCCGCTTCTTTGCCCAGAATTTCCGCGGCCATCTCTTGCAAACGGTTAACAGTCGGATCCTCACCGTAAACGTCGTCCCCTACCTGAGCTCTTGCCATTGCATAACGCATTTCTTCCGTTGGTTTGGTAACTGTATCACTCCGAAGATCGATAATTCTCACCTTGCCTCCTTCTCACTACGTGCCAGTTCTGGTCTTCTGTCCAACCCTCCAAATTACAGTTTCACCAGTTCCCTTTTCACGCGGCGACTAGCCGGATTCTTACTGATGTACGCTTCAGTTCCCCGCAACTCTGTTCCCGTCTTCGCGCCAATGCTTGCAGGAAAAAGATTAGCTTCAGTAAGATCTACGTTGGCGGCTGAAATCCAGCAGCGTGAGGTTTCCTGACAGGTGAATGCCTCTAACAACAACGACCTGTCCTTGCATTGACTACCTACGCAACAAGGAGCCATTTCCTTCGTCTTTTGATTGTGAATTGGCACGATATGCGCCCCCTCCTTCTGTCTACATGGCGAATTTCGGTCAAGTGGCTCCGGAACTTCCAGGTGCTCGCCTGTGCTTGTCTTAGTGGATATGTCAAGCGATGAGCCTTTTTCGGTCCACCTGAAGGGTGGTCACTTCCGCACAAGGGTCTCAATCGGGGTGTACGGTATGATAAGCCCGAAGTGCCGCGGCCCGAGGACTTCAAGTTCCTTTTGTGAACGGAATTGTCCACGTACTGTCCTTCAGTAACGGTGTCCGCTATCTGCACGATGAGCTCCTCCGCGTTCACTGGCGGCTTGGTGTTACCTATGATGCCCTTGACGGATAGCTTATCAGCGGCCCTACTCCCAGTTCCTCCAGTTTGGCTTGCGTTGGTTGACCGGTCTTGTCCCAGCCTGCCATTTGGTAATACAAAGACTTGGCCGCTTCAACCTCGTCTATGCTCACCATCACCCCGCCCGTCGGTCCGCCTGTGAGCGGAATCTGCAGTTTGGCCGGAAGCGCATCCGTCTCTGCCTGAGCTCCCTCACGTGCGTTGAACAACCGCATGAGGTTCAGTCGCCGCTCGCCTACCTTCATCAGTTCCCAAAGATTGACGTTCCAGCCAGTCACTGCTTTGACGATATCGACCAGCTGCCCTAGACTATATAATTGGAACGACGGTCCAAACACGAACTGACACACGCTCACACTGTCAAGAAGACTGTACACGTACTGGGTGTACAGAGCGTAGCGTATCTTCTCTGCATTCAGCACTTCCGATGGCTGCGGGTGCAGAAGACCCAACTCGGCCATACGCTTGGGGTACCCCTCGTAACAGGGATCATGCTCGTGGGATTGATGGTCTGCGCCGAATGGGTTGACAGCGTATATTAAAGCCAGACTCCGCTTGACTTGGGGCATGTGAGCAGGAAACTCGTGCTTCTTCACTGCCACAACCAGATCCTGGCCCACCTCGAGGCTCTCGGCAGCACGAGCCGAGCCTTCACCGAGCACACGACCGAAACCTTCTCTTTTGCCGATTTTCTCTACCATTTGCACCAACGCCTCCGCGTTTCCAAACCGCAGGGCAACACCATCAGTATCCTCTTCAGTAAGCAATCCGTGCTCCAAGCAGTCCATCGCCCAGGCGATAGACGCCCCGCAGCTGATGGTGTCCATCCCGTACATGTTGCACAGCTGATTGGCACGACAGATTGCCGCCAGATCGGAGACGCCGCAATAAGAGCCCATCGTGGCCAGGGTTTCGTATTCTGGTCCTCCGTAGCGAGGATCTGCCCGAAACGGTCCGTCCGTGATTTCCACCACTCGCTTGCAACGCACCACACAGCCAAAACAGGTGTCTCGGTCTTTGAGGACCGTCTTTGCCATCCGTTCGCCGGAAATGGCTTCTGCGCCTTCGAAGATCCCGCTTGACCAGTTGCGCGTCGGCAGTCCTCCTACCTCGTTTTGTGAAAGGACGATTCCGGCGGTGCCAAACTCGCCCATCCTCGCTACGTCGGATTCCTTCAAATGTTCAGCACCCCACTTAGCGAGTGTTTTTACCATCTCTGGATCTGCTAGATCTGGACGACTGCGTCCTTGTACTGCTACTGCTTTGAGGTTCTTGGAAGCCATTACTGTGCCCATGCCGGTGCGGCCATTGGCGCGGTTGGCGTTGTTAATCAACGCGCCGAAGCGGACACCTTTTTCGGCTGCCGGGCCGCATTGGAGGACCTGGATGCGGTCATCGCCCAGCTCCGCGCGAATTGCGTCCTCCACATCTGCGGTGAACCGCCCCCAAAGAATAGCGGCATCTCGCAACTCCGCTTCGCCGTCATGAACCCACAGGTATACGGGACGGTCAGCTTTGCCATGCAATACAATGCCATCAAACCCAGCCGCCTTCAGTTCCGCAGGCCAGAACCCGCCTGCCTGCGAGTCGCCGACTAATCCAGTAATGGGTGACTTGGCCGTAGCACAGACACGGGATTGTCCGGAAATGGGTGCGCCGGTGACGACTCCCACCATCAATGATAGGGTGTTCTCCGGGCCCAATGGATCAGCCTGGGGTGGGGTATGCTGCAGCAAGTAGTACGTTCCCATGGCGCTCCCGCCCAGATAAGTCCGGTAGAACCGCTCATCTGGTTCTTCCACTTTCAATTGCCCTGTTGTCAGATCAACGTGTAGGATCCTGCGCTGGTACCCATAAGCCACTGTTACCCTCCTTATACCACAACTGCATGGACCTTCGTGCACATATCTAAAACATCGTCTTCCGAACTGATTTGTTGGTCTCTACTTTCGGCCGTTCTTTGCCGCGAATGCCCTCAAAGAATCCCTGTCTGCCAATGCTTCTAAAACGCGTATTAATTCTTCCTTCGTGTTGTAAGGGGCGATGCCTATTCGAATAAGCCCTCCCTGATCCATCACTCCCAATCTTTCCACTAACGTGGTCGCAAAGAAATCACCGTCCCAGACAAGAATGCCCTTGGTGTCGAGGTATTGTGTCACGACGCGAGAGTTGTAACCTTGGTACGTGAAGGAAACCGTTGATGTCCGCGGGTATCCAGGAGGAGGGCCATAGATCGTGACTTCTGGTAACTTCGACAGTTCTTCCAACAGGAAGTTCGTAAGCTCCCCTTCGTAGCGATGAAACACAAGCAGTCCAGCTACCACATCACGTCGTCGCCCTTCTAATCCTTCAAGGCCCTGGTGTACACTTTCGGCAAAGGTGCGTCCCACATCAGCGACAAAATCTACTGCTTCCGCTGCCCCCGCAATACCCTCATGGTTTAGTGTGCCAGTCTCAATTCTGTAGGGTGGATAGGGTCGCGCTGGCCTGACTCGTAGGGTTCTCAGCCTACTCAGAACATCCTTCTTTGCATACATCACTCCCACGTGTGGTCCGAAGAATTTGTAGACAGAACAAAGGAGAAAGTCGCAGTCGATCTTCCGCACGTCGATGGGACCGTGAGCTGCGTAATGTACGGCATCTACAACGGTATAAGCCCCAACATCTCTTGCCATTGCCACGATCTGTTCTACATCATTGATGGTGCCAACGGCGTTCGACGCATAGTTGACGGCGACTACTTTTGTGGCAGGTGTTAGTTTTCGCTTATAGTCATCCATATCGAGTGTACAGCTATCTGTATCAACAGAGACATCCTCAATGACGATACCTCTCTCTTGAAGCTCAAGCCAAGGAGCACGATTCCCTTCGTGATCAATCTCGGTGATGATGACTCGATCACCAACTTTCATTTCCCGCACGAGTGCTTGTGCGAGGATGAAGTTGAATGTGGTCATATTTGCACCAAAAGCAACCTCTTCCCAGTCGCAGCCAAAGAAGTCTGCAAATGCATGACGGGCTGCTTCAAGCATCTCGTCGGTTTTGATGCTCGTTAAGTAAGCTCCTTCAGCATTTGCATTTATTTTGACAAGATAATCTTCCATTGCCTTTATGGCTCGGAGTGGCACCTGGTAGCCGCCGGGCCCGTCTAAGTATGCTATCGGGTATCCCGTATCTGTCTGGTTCTCCAGCGCAGGAAATTGCTTTCTTAGGTAATGAGAGAGTTGTTGGATCTTCATCTTGACCTCCTCTTAATCCTATAGAATAGATTCAAGCCCTCAGATAGTGCCATTTCCCGAAGGGGAATAGCCTATTGTTAGAAAAATACGGAGGAGGCACAAACCCTCGTATTGAGCGGCGATTTGAACTCGCAACCCCAGTTTTCCTCTATGATGACTGTAGCACAAGTGGCCGAGGCAGCACCCCGGGGGTTATTCTTTATTGTATCATGCCTATATTCCTCCGGCGATCCTTTCTCTATTGACATTCGAGTAAACTACATAATGCGCAACCCCCTTTTCACCATTTGCCCCTGCTATCACGAGCGCGCACCTGTAAACACCATACATGCATTCTAGAGGATGCCAACTGAGCCAGCTTCCAATCACCAAGTTCATGTTTCACTTTTTGTGTAGCACACGTTGACGGAAGCCGTTTTTCCTTGAGAAAGACGTTTGGATCCCGTAGCTGCTTAGTACAGTCTGTCTGTTCATAAGACAATGCAACAAGCAACGTAGATCAAAGCCATATCTTTCCTGTTGCGAGTATCTCTACGGGGCTATGGCTAAAGGACGCGTCGATCACCTTGCTGTCTTCAATTGTGAGCCACAGCTTGGTAAGATCTGGACCGCCTATTTCTGAACTGCTACCGCCGGATGCAAATGTAAGTTCAGCGGTCCCGTTGTGTGGCAGTACATTTCCCCGTTCCGCAATGGCAATACCAATCGCAACGGTACCTGTTCCACAGGCGGGCTCGATATGTCCCTCAGGAATATGATGTGGAAAAATGACACGTCCATCAGCGTCTTGGGTTGGGGACAGGTCATATATAGCAAAATCCCCGCTTCTCCAACCCGGATATGCTTTTCGCAGAAACTCTTGGTGTATTTGCCAAAGTACTTCAAGGACGGGCTCGTCTATTCGCTCAAGATCAACATGGGGAAATCGCCTTCTTATCTCCTCTGCGGCAACCACTAAGACCTTGCCAACTTTAGTGACTCTGACGCCTGCAACTTCCATTGGCCAAGTACCAAGTTCGTAGCATTCGTTGACAAAAGACGTCATGTTCGTTGTGATAGTCTTGACGCCCTCATCGACTTCCACAGCAGCTACCAGGACAGGACCAGCGTCAGTTTCGAGAATAAGCTCTGCAACTGGGAAGTGAATTTGAAGACCGAGGTACTCGCCTAGGTTTTCTTCAAAGATTGTCTTGCCAAGAACTTGGGTTAACCCTCCACAACTGCTTATGAAATTCTTTTTTGAAACACTCACAGTCTTAACTTTGACATGGTCAGGTTCCCGGCCTTCATAGAGCAAGCCAACCTGGTGGCCTCGGATGTGAGGCGGGTTGAGCACGGCTAGTGCCCAGTCGATCTCCTTGCCTTCTGGCACTTGTGTGCCATCCAACAAAATAATTTCATTGCCGCCCATACACCCCTTTACAAAAACCAATCCATCCTTTTTCATCTTCTCTGTACCTTCCAGTGAGAAATCATCGTTCAGGCCAGTCTGCTCAGATAGCTTGCACCCGGAGCTCAATGCCTGATGATTGGTGACGGTAGCTCCAGTTTCTGATTTGTTTTGCTTGCGTTTTAGTCGTTCCTCCTTTGCACGTGCAAGTATGCGTTCACAGATCGAAAGCCTTTTCAGGAAGCTGCCATTGAGGAAAACATTTAGACCGGAGTATCACTGGCCCCATAAGCTAACAGCATCGATTCGAAAAGCAGAATCCTGAAATAGCACGGTTGTTACGCCCCCTTGGCACCCAGCCCAGGAATTCTGACCTTTCTCTCCAAAACCCCAAGAATCCGGGAAAGGACAAGTACCGTTGCTAGATACATCGCGCCAACTATCAGAAAAATCTCAAAGGTCCGATATGTAAACATAGCCAAGAGTCGGCCTTCGTACATCAACTCTGGCACTCGAATCATATAGACGAGAGAGCTAAACTTAAGCAGACTGACTAGCTGATTGCACCATGACGGGATGACCATTCGCAGGGTTTGAGGGATGACAACATGACGGATTGCTTGCAACGGCGTCATCCCCAGAGTGCGTACCGCTACGATCTCATCTTTGCTGACTGCGAGGATTGAACCACGAAAGTACTCCGCTTGATATGCAGCACTGTTTAGGGTCAAGGCAAGAATTGCCGATGCAAAGCTGGACAGCATAATGCCAACGGACGGTAGACCGAAATAGATGATGAAGATTTGAACTAGCATCGGCGTCCCGCGAAAGAACGTTAAATAGGTCGTTGACAGCAGCCGAATTGGTCGGTTGCCATAGACACGTCCCACGGCTAGCAGCAGGCCAAACACAAAGCCAGCTGAAACCGCGATAAGCGTCAATTCAAACGTAACCAAGAATCCTTTTCCCAATGGCCCTAACCAACTCCAATCAAACACTAAGTTCATCAGGCCTCCTCCACTCTACTCGCATGTCCGTAAAGATGGGTAATCTTTTGGAGGAATTCTTGTGTACGTTGATGCTTTGGTTCTGTGAACATCTTTTCAGGCGGGCTTTGTTCAAGGATTTTTCCGTTCTCAAGAAAGATAACTTCGTCAGCAACGGAGTGGGCGAACCCTATTTCATGTGTGACCACAACGAGTGACATACCACTTTGTGCAAGATCTTCCATCACAGCGAGCACTTCCCCAATCAACTCCGGGTCTAGGGCAGATGTGGGTTCGTCAAACAGGATCAGTTTGGGCTCCATTGCCAGTGCCCGCGCAATTGAAACGCGTTGTTGTTGGCCACCGGAGAGCTCAGCAGGATAACTGCCAACCTTGTCGGACAATCCAACCCTTGTGAGCTTCTCCAGCGCGAGATCTGTCGCACGCTTCTTGTCAATTCTCTTTACTCTCATTGGACCAATACGAACGTTGTCTAGGACCTTTAGATGAGTGACTAGATTGAAGTTCTGAAACACCATCCCGATTGAGGAGCGAAGATGGTTGATGTTCGTCTTTGGATCAGTCACCTCAACGCCATCTAGCCATACCCTTCCAGAATCTGGCTTGGTAAGCAGATTAATACATCGAAGAAGCGTGCTCTTTCCCGTTCCTGAGGGGCCTATGATGACCTTTGTTTCCCCTTTCTCTAGCTCACAGGATACTCCGTCCAAGACTTGCAAAGATCCGAAGGACTTTCGAATACCCTCAACTCTCAGCAGTTTCACGTTCGATTCTCCTCCTTCTAGTGTTGCTCGGCCTAGAAACCCGGAACCTGCAATTTAAGCTCCCATCGCCTTAGAAGCCAGAGTCCAATAGAAGTAACACCGAGAAAAATAAGTGCTACTGTTACATAGATAAGCATCGCATTTCCGAATGTCGCTGTTATGATGTATCTACCCTGTCTCATTATCTCCGTAACGCCAATTGCATAACACAACGAGGCGTCTTTGATCTCCGCAGCAAACTCATTTGACCAAGGGGCGAGACAATACCGCAATGATTGTGGTAGAACGACGTACCGAATCCTTTGCAAGAGATTCATGCCCAAGGCTTGCACCGCCACGACCTGTCCACTTTGAATTGACTGCATGGCTCCGCGGAACACTTCGCACTGGTATGCAGCCGAGCGGAATCCCATAGCAATCATGGAAGCAACAAAAGCCGACAGGTTTATGTTGAGATGAGCCAATCCAAAATAGAAAATGAACAGGAGAACCATGGCCGGGATTCCTCGGAAGATCTGTACGAACCCAGAACAAAGACCTCGCACAAGCCGATTTCCGTAGATCTGACCCAATGCCAGAAGAAGTCCCAGTACTAGGCCCAACGCAATGAAACCAACGCCAAGTTTCAAGGTTACAGCAAGCCCTCTTAACAGAAGCGGCATCCCGTTTATAAGAACACTTAGTTGATTCATATTGGTAATAGTCTCCAACTTAAAGGGGGTGTGAAAGACACACACACCCCCTTTCGAGCGTCCTCTCCTTCTTCTATTGTGTCATCAACTCTTCTAGTTTTAGTGCATAGGCGAGTGGATCTTTGTCTTCGAACAGGAGAGGGCCGGCTTCGGTGACGGCATCGGTGATCCGAGATAGGTCGCCTGTCATGTAGGCATTGACCAACGGTTGCCAGATGCCCATCGATTGCAGCTTCTTGAACCCGTCGTTCAACAGAGGTAGGATCCCGTTAGGATCACCTTGTTGGACGGCCATCCCGGTCAGCTCACCAGTGTAGAGCATGCCGACTTTCTTTAGTTGGTCGGGATACGTCTTCAGGTACTGCTCACCAAAGGGCGTATCCAGTACGAGGGAATCGATTCTGCCTTCGAGCAGGTCCATGACAGACAGAATGAATCGGTCATAGACTGCCGGCATGACGCCGGTGGCCTTCTCCTCGAGGTCTTGGACGATCATGTGTTGCGTAGTACCCGCTTGAACGCCCACTTTGCTTCCGCAACACATAGCGGTGACCACGTTGAGATCTGATTCGGACCGCACAAGGACCAGATAGGTGGACTCCCAATACGGATCGGTGTAATCAATGACCTCGGCGCGTGCTTCGGTGATGGTGATGAAACCGAAGAAGATGTCGTATTTTTTGGCGATTAGCGCAGGAACCAGCCCTGCGAAGTCCATGTCTAAAGGCTTTTCAAGGTTAAATCCCTCGATGATTGCCATGGAACGTAGAATGTCGGCGTCAAATCCGACGTATCGACCTTGTCCATCGACCCATACAAAGGGAGGAGCCCCCCACGACGTGGCTGCAAGAAAAGTTGGCAGGTCTTCACCAACCAATATATCGTATTCCACAGCCAGCGCGAAGCTTCCAATCATCACAACCAGGAACAGACAGACTGCACCTACAACCATTCGCCGCACCATTTTCACGTTCATCTTACAACCTCCTTTAAGAACTTCATTGTTAACCGGCTATACTTTTATTGCTGTTTTTTTGCTGGATATCACCTCCTTGTACAGATCTGAGAAGTGAAGAGGTCAACGACTGCCAAACGGAGGGGCCTGCAACCTCGTTTCGAATGTTTCGCACGCTTGCCCATGCACGTTTCCTTCACGTATGGCCGCTTTATGTTAACTGTTAACAGCAACAATAAACAAACTATAGCACGGCACTCACACTTTGTCAAGCCATCGAATTGCCTCGCCAAAAAAGTACATGAAACGGGATCGTTACCTCACCTAAGAAAAGTACTCGAAACAGGAGGTGAGGCTACGGTGTTGGCAACGCTTGGAAGTTGACCCTTCACTGTTTAGTTCCCACCATCTGCTGTATTTCTCATGGCCTCCTGGATTTCTTAGAGCCGGATTACACAAGCAAGCTCAGCGACGCAGGGTGATGGCGAGCATCGACAGATCGGCGTGGGAGATCCCAGGGATACGCGATGCCTGTCCGAACGTGCTCGGCCGCGCCTGCGTGAGAAGGTCTCTCCCCTCGATAGACAGGTTCGAAAGCAGATTGTAGTCTAACTCTACAGGGATGATGAGCTTCTCCAAACGCTTCAGCCGTCCGATCTCCCGTTCTTGTTGTGCAAGGTACCCGGCATACTTCGCCTCAATCTCCGCTTCGCTTCTTACGTCCTCCGGGATTCCGTCGCGGGGAAGGAGGTCGGATAGGCGGACCGATGGTCGGCGAAGGAGGTCGTACAGGCTCGACCCATTCTCCGTCAGCGGGGTGGTTCCTCGAGAGATGAGAACATGGTTTAATGGGTCCTGCGGGCCGATGCGACGGCTTTTCAGCTCATCGAGTAGTCGCCCGATAGCCTGAGCACGGGTGAGCGCCTTCTCGTAACGCTCGTCGGGGAGGAGGCCGATCTGGTGGCCGATCTCCGAGAGGCGCAGATCGGCGTTCCCCTCACGCAGGGTGATCCGGTACTCGGCACGGGAGGGGAGCATGCGGTAGGGTTCGGTCACCCCCTTGGTCACTAGGTCATCAATCATCACCCCGATGAACGCCTCCCCGCGTGAGAGGACGAGCGGGACTTCCCCTTTGACGCAACGAGCGGCATTGATTCCGGCAAGGATCCCTTGTCCCGCCGCCTCTTCGTAACCGGTAGTCCCATTCACCTGGCCGGCGAGGAAGAGGCCAGCGATGCCATCGATCTCGATCGCGGGGGTAAGCTGTGTCGGATCGACGTAATCGTACTCGATGTCGTACCCGTAGCGCTCGATCTGGGCGTGTTCGAGCCCCACGATTGAGTGGACGATCTCTTCTTGAATATCGGGGGTGAAAGCGGTGTAGATCCCCTGCAGGTACGTCTCGGCCGTCTCCCGTCCCTCCGGTTCGAGAAAGACCTTGTGACTGTTGCGCTGTGGAAACTTGACGATCTTCGCCTCAAGCGACGGACAGTTACGCGGCCCCTCACTTTGGATGAGGCCGTTGTAGTTCGGGGTGAGAGAGAGGTTGTCACGGATTATGCGATGGGTCTCCTCGTTGGTGTGGGTGACATAGACCGGGTAGTCGTTTGCAAGGGCGAACGGCTCACGCCAGAATGAGAACGAGAGAGGAGAGGGATGGGTATCCTGCCGCTCAAGGCCACTAAAGTCGATCGAACGGCGGTTGACCCGTGGGGGAGTCCCGGTCTTCAGCCGGCCCATGGTAAGGCCCATGGTGCGAAGTGCCGTCGCCAGCCCAAGGGATGGTGGTTCCCCGCTCCGACCGGCCGGATAAACTAGCGTCCCGATGAGAACTCGACCGTTCAGGAAGGTCCCCGTGGCGAGGATCACTGCCTTTGCTTTCAGTTCCAATCCCTCGCGTAGCTCGACACCAGTGACGCGCCCGCCTACGGTGTGGATCTCCTCAACCATCCCCTCGATCAGGTCGAGGCCATCAGCCTTCTCGAGGAGCGTCTTCCACAGGAGCTTGTATCGCGTTCGGTCCGCTTGGGCGCGACGAACCTGCATGGCCTTCCCTTTGCTCGTATTGAGAAGGCGGATGTTCAACATGGAGGAGTCGGTAATGCAGCCCATCTCCCCGCCGAGAGCGTCGATTTCGCGCACGAGCTGCGATTTTCCCGGTCCGCCGATCGCCGGGTTGCACGGCATCTTCCCGATCTCGGAGAGGTTGATCGTCACCAGTGCCGTAGCAACACCGAGCCGGGCCGTAGCCGACGCCGCCTCGCATCCAGCGTGGCCGGCGCCAACTACCACCACATCGTAGGTCTTCATCGGGTTCTCTCGCTACGAGTCCTTACTCTGGAAGAACTTGAACATGTCGATCGGGATCGGGAAGACAATAGTCGAGGCGTTCTCCGCAGAGATATCGACGAGGCTCTGAAGGTAACGAAGCTGGAGCGCCGCCGGGTTCTCCGCGATGATCCCTGCTGCCTCGGAGAGCTTGCTCGCTGCTTGGAGTTCTCCCTCGGCGTTGATGATCTTGGCCCGACGCTCCCGCTCGGCCTCGGCCTGCCGCGCGATCGCCCGCTGCATATCACCGGGAATCTTCACGTCCTTGATCTCGACCGTCTTCACCTTGATTCCCCACGGATCGGTCTGCTCGTCGATGATCGCCTGCAGCTTGAGGTTGATGTTCTCCCGTTCGCTTAGGAGCTGGTCGAGTTCCACGCCACCGAGGATGCTTCGCAGCGTCGTCATCGCAATCTGACGCGTCGCCTCGATGTAGTTCTGTACATTGACCACAGCTGCGGAAGGATCGACCACGCGGAAGAAGAGGACAGCGTTAACGGTCGCCGTTACGTTGTCCTTGGTGATCACCTCCTGCGGGGGAACGTCGAGGGTGACCAGCCGCAGGGTTATCTTCACCATCTTGTCAACGATGGGGATGATGAGGAAGAGCCCCGGCCCCTTTGCGCCGACGAGGCGCCCGAGACGGAAGATGACCCCTCGCTCGTACTCACGGACGATACGGACCGCGTTCAGAAAGAACAGCACAACAAGAGCGACGATTGCTCCAATGGTTATTGACATTCTCTTACCTCCTCTTTCTCCTTTATTGCAGCCCGATCATATGCGGGTGGCGCATGGATGTCAATCGGTAGCAGATTCGCGCTCGGGGGATATAATGACCATCGAAAGGGAGGAGACTATGATAAGGCGCCTATTGATCGCGGGAAACTGGAAGATGAACAAGACCCCGGCCGAGACGGAGGAGTTCATCCGCTCATTAGTGGTTGGGGTAAAGGAGAACGAGGCGGTGGAGGTACTTCTCTTCCCGCCGTTCACCAGTTTGCAACTTGCCGGTCGGCTCCTCAGTGAGGCAGGAATCGCGCTGGGTGGACAGAATTTTCACTTCGAGACGAAAGGAGCGTTCACCGGGGAGATCTCATTGGCGATGCTTAAAGACTGCGGCTGTACCCATGTTCTCGTCGGTCACTCCGAGCGGCGCGCCTTGTTTAGGGAGGA
Source organism: uncultured bacterium (assembly GCA_965370555.1). Lineage (GTDB taxonomy): Bacteria > Bipolaricaulota > Bipolaricaulia > UBA7950 > UBA9294 > JAJOKK01. The sequence goes on along the minus strand of CBDUVB010000005.1, from coordinate 52,588 downwards.
TGATGAGCTCCTGAATCGCAAGCTTAAGGCAGCCATTTCTGCAGGACTCCTCCCAATCCTCTGTGTCGGGGAGACGCTCGAAGAGCACCGCCAAGGACGGGTGGAAGAAAAGATCACCGCTCAACTTGCCGCCGATCTCACCGGTGTCTCCGCTGCCTCTTCCATCGTGATCGCCTACGAACCGATCTGGGCGATCGGGACCGGCGAGACCGCTTCCCCAGAGGAGGCTCAGGAGACGATCCATATGATCCGCGAGTGGCTAGCCCAGGCCTATGATGAACAGACTGCAGAGAGAGTCCGCATCCTGTACGGGGGGAGCGTGAAGCCGGAGAACACTGCCGCCCTTATGGCGCAGCCTGACATCGACGGGGCACTTGTGGGCGGAGCGTCCCTCTCTCCCGAGTCCTTCGCCCAGATCATCGCCCAGGCTGACTGATGATATTGTCGAAGTGGGGTGCCAGAGGTCGGAGAGAATGAATATTCGATCGAACATTCCGAATCAGATCACGCTCGCCCGTATCGCGAGCGTTCCGCTGTTCATGTACCTGGTCCTCTCAGAGACCACGGTCGGAACGATCCTTGCCATTGCGATCTTCTCGCTTGCCGCCATCTCCGACGCGGTCGATGGATACCTGGCGCGCAGCCTCAATCAGACAACGACCTTCGGCGCGTTTGCCGACCCGATCGCCGATAAGCTTCTCGTGGCGGGAGCGCTGATTGCATTTGTCCAATTGGGGGAGCTGGCAGCTGGCCCGGTGATGGTGATCATCGCACGTGAGTTCCTCGTCACGGGGTTGCGTATTATGGCGATCGCTGAGGGAAAGGTAATTGCGGCGAGCCCTCTTGGAAAGCTCAAGACGATCTCCCATATCGGGCTCATCCTTGCAGTCCTTGCTACCCGCACCTTCCAATTAGGGAACAGTGGTGCGATGACGAAGGACGGATTTCTCTATCTTGCCATCGCCCTTGCTCTCATCTCTGGGGGAGAGTACTTTTACCGTTCTCGACACCTATTCACCTAGATGAACGATACCTTTGTCTAATCGCGGGGGAACGAACTCTCCGCACCAGTGTAACAGGCATTACCTTCAGAGTCACTCCTTTGTGTGATACTTCCTCTTATAGAAGGGGGATAGTATGATTCGTGCGCGCGTGAAGTTGTGTCTTCAGGTCTCTATTTGTGTTCTTCTTCTCTTTTCCGCGATTTCAGCAATAACGTGGGGAGGGACCGTCAGCTTGACGCTTTCCGTCGCACCGGGAGAGGTAAGCCGTGGCGGAACCCTGACCTGCACGGCTATAATCATCAACTCCGGCGCTTCCTCGATGGACCTCACCTACCAGAATTCTCTCCCCACCGGGCTCGACCAGTGGGACGCGCAGTACAGGTTGAACGGAGGCGGGTGGATCGTCTATCCGGCTACCGGACTGATCCCGTTGGGAACGATTTACAGTGGGGAGAGCGTCTCTGTCGATATTCAAGCGAGTGTCGAGTACTCAGCTCCCGGAACCCTGATCGATACGGCTCGTGTAACCGATGGGGCAACGCAACTGGCGAGCACGACCATCACGACGAACGTCCTCCCCTCGGTCGACGCCGGCGCGGACAAGATGGTCGGCCTTGGGGGAATGATCACCTTTTCCGACGCATCAGCCGGTGATGGCGGGGATGGGATTGCTTCCTATTCATGGGACGATGACGGTGCTACCGGCCACTTTGATGATGAGGGAGCCGTGCAGCCAACCTACACCGCACCAGGGGCGAGCGAGCCCCTCAAGATCATTCTCACCGTGACCGATCAGCAAGGCGGTCAGGCTAGCGACGCGTTCTGGTTGCGGGTGAACGCCTTCCCCATGGTCGATGTCGGCAGTGACCGATCGGTGAACGAGGGGGGATCAATAGTGCTCAGCGAGGCCTCCGCAAGCGACCCCGACGGGTGGATCGCTTCCTACTTCTGGAGCGATCATGGCAGCGGTGGAAGCTTCGATGACCCGGGTACGCTCCACCCCACCTACACCGCGCCTATGATCGATAACTGCTTAGGCGAGGATATCACGCTTAGCCTCACAGTGACGGACGACTGGGGCGCTCAGACGAGCGATGCGCTCACCCTACACGTAAAGAACGTGAACGCCCTTCCGGATGTCGATGCTGGACCTGATCAGAGCGTGCACGGAGGGGATTCGGTGATGTTGATCGGGAGCGCGAGCGACAGTGATGGCGCAATAGTCGGTACTCTTTGGGAACAGACGGCTGGCCCAAACGTCTCGCTCTCCGGCGAGAGCACCGATCAAGCGACTTTCATAGCGTCCGAGGTCTCCTCGCAGACGGAACTACGGTTTCGGTTGACCGTACTCGATAACTGTGGGGGGAGTGCGAGTGATGAAGCAAGCGTGCAATTAAGCTCAGGCCGCTCTTCGATCGAGGTGATTCTAGAAGCGCAGGATTCGCGCGGTTTCCCGATTTCACCGCTCGATACCCTCTCTGTCGGGGAGACGATCACTTATGTCTACACGATAACCAATACCGGAGAGACCCTTCTCACCGATCTTTCTTTGGTGGATGACCGGTTGGGAGAGATCCCTCTTTCACGTACCACCCTCGCACCGTGGGAACGCGTGACCGGAAGTTTCTCCGTGACGATCACCGAAGCGGACCTTCCCGGGCCGTTTGTCAACACGGTCGTTGTCACGGCGATCGACCCGAGTGGAAAGACGGTGACGGATTCCGATACGCTCGTCCTCTTCGACCTCTCCTCTGATGGTTCGCTCACCTTGCTGAAGACGAGCGACACGACCGAGACTGCGGTCGGCGATACGATCACCTACACGTACACCATCACCAACACGGGCGATGTCATGCTCACCGACCTCGTCTTGATCGATGACCACATCGGCGAAATCCCGCTGCCAACGACCATTCTCATCCCAGGCGAATCGCTCACCGTAACGGCGATCTACACCGTCACCGAAGCCGATCTTCCCGGCCCGTTGACTAACGCAGCATCGGTCACAGGTCGCGGTCCGGTGGGAGGAACGACAGTGACTGAGACGACCGTCAGCGTCGCGTTAAGCGGAATCGCCGGCGGAGGCGGAGCGACTAGCATGGAACTCGACGGGAGAGTAATCATCAACGAGATCGCCTGGGCTGGAACGAAAGCCGATCCGGCCGACGAGTGGGTCGAGCTACGGAACCTCGGCTCCATCCCGGTTGACCTATCAGGGTGGACCCTATGCTGGTATCCCAAAGGAAAGGCCGTCCCCGACGAGAGTCTGTGGAAGCGTGTTGAGCTTTCGGGGACGATCAGTCCATCACCGATCGACCTCTCCCTCACGCGCGAGGCGGGAGCGGAGATCGTCTTTATCAAACAGCACGAGGATGATCTCTCGTGGCGTGTCTTTGATATTTCGTGGTGGGTCGCTGGGAAGGAAGGCGAGGAGGGTCGCGGCTATTACACCCTGGAGCGGCGACACGAGGATACGGTGAACAATGTCGTTGCCGATCTCCTCTACGACGTGCAAACACCCCACCTACTCGACCTCCCAGATGAGGGAGCGGTGATCCTCCTTTTCGACTCAGAGGGAAATCTGGTCGATACGGCGAACGCCGAGAACCCTGAGGTTGGAGGGTGGCTGGCAGGGGATGCGCGCGCAGGGGCGACGATGGAGCGAAGCGATCCGCTGTTCGGGGATATGAATTCCAACTGGCACACCAATCCCGGTGTCATCGTCTACGGCCTGGATGCTGACGGTCATCGGATGGCCGCCACCGCTGGAAAACCGAACTCCCCCGATCTTGAAGATCTAACCCTCTTTGCCGACGCACAGACCGTACCGCAGCAGGCGAAGGAACGAACCGATCTGGCGTTGAGGCAAACGAACCGTGAGGATCCACCCTGGGTGCGGGTAGCAGCACTCGGACCGGTCGCAGTCGGTGGCGGCGGCGCTGTAAGCCCCGGCCTCGCCTTTTCCCGGCACTACACGGACGAAGGATGCCACCTAGTGATCGAGACAGCGACGCTCCCTATAGGGACGTATTTTGTCTGGATCACTGGGGAGGAAGGAGAGACAATACTCGTCCCGATCACGGTCGGGCCTTGAGCAAACCGGGCTATTCCCCGATGATCTTGACGAGGACGCGTTTCTTGCGGCGGCCGTCGAACTCACCGTAGAAGATCTGCTCCCATGGCCCGAAGTCGAGTTTCCCCTCGGTTATCGCGATAACCACTTCGCGTCCCATCACCTGACGTTTCAGGTGAGCATCACCGTTGTCCTCGCCGGTGTTGTTGTGCCGATAGCGGGAGATCGGCTCGTGTGGGGCGAGTTCTTCGAGCCAGCGCTCGTAGTCTGCGAGCAGCCCTCTCTCATCGTCATTGATGTACACGCTCGCGGTGATGTGCATCGCGTTCACCAGGCATAGACCCTCCCTGATTCCGCTCTCGGCGAGAGCCTCCTCCACCTTGCGGGTGATATTGATGAAGGCCCGCCTGGTCGGGATCTCGAACCACAGTTCCTTGCGGAAGTTCTTCATTGCGTCCCCCTATTTGATGGGTTGCTTCTCGACGGTTTGAATCTCTTCCTCAGTGAGGCCGTAGAGGCGATAGACGATCTGATCGACGAGCGCGTCGGTGAGGCGAAGCTTCTCCTTGACTTTCTCATTCCAGTGGTCTCCCGCTCAAAAAGCACCGATCTCATAAATCCTAGCCCTTCCCGCCTGTTTAGCAATTATTAACTTTAGCTGAACTAACTCCCTAAGCTCTCTCCTGGCCAGCTTCTCCCCGCACCCGAACTTTTCAAGATACTCGTTTACAGTCAATGGGCCGTGAAGCCTCATATACCCCAGGGCCTCAGCTTGACGCTCGTTGAACTGTTCGCTGAGCGCATGTTTTGTAAAGAGGACAACCTTGAAACTCAAGTCCTGCTCGTCATCTTGGAGCTCGACTCCTTTCAGGCTGCTATAGCGAGCCATCGCCTTCCTCATCCGGTGGATTCCTGTGGCAAGTCGCTCCATCAGCTTTAATTCGAACATGAAATTCACCAGGGGTAGGTTCCTTCGAGGTGGATTAGGTGTAGTTTCTACAGTCGCTTCGGTCAATGGCGGGGGAAGGTTACCAGGGCTTTCTATGAGAACTTCATCTGGATAGAATCGCACAATAACCTCTCGGTTTCTCATCTGATAGCTGCGATGGATCAGGGCATTGGTAACCGCTTCCCTTAAAGCCTCCAGAAAACTCCCCATCATCCGCTGGCTGGTATAAAGAGGGAGGAAGTGGGCGTGGTTCTCCCGGGCGTAAGCTTCCACCTGATCCAGGATTTTGACAATGCTACCGTTAAGAACTTTCGGGTTTATCAGGCGCGCTCCTCGTTCGTTCTTACAACAGGTTAAGCTCACCGTGGTGAACTCCAAGCCGAGTATCTCCTGTGGGGATTTCCCAAACATCAACAGCCCGGCCAGAGTCGGATAAGATTTCCTTGTTGCTCGATCCTCCCGCATCAGTCCAATCCTCAGTAATGTCTCTTCGGAAAAGGGCAAATCACCGCGCCCCGTTCGCTTGAGATATGAGATAACCTGATCCTGATCAAAGTCTTGGATGGAGGCGTGACGAGAGAGCTTGGCCACTTCAGGAATGCGTTCGCTGGTTTCTCTTAATCGAGCGACTTCATCAGAGGTAGCTTCAGCGACAACGTTCCCTCTCCAGATGGGGACTTTCTTGCTATGGGTGACCCGATAGGCCCCATTGAAAGTCGGCTCAATCATCAAGACCAAGACAGTCTCTCCATCGACGAGCGGTGTATCATAAACAAAGGGAACTGGATCGAGGATGCGAAATTGGTCGATGCGGCTAATCGTCTCAAGCAGGGGGTTAGGGTTAGTCACACCTACGATGCGCTCAGCGCCCTCGGCCTCAGGATCCAAGATTCCGACGATGAGATAGGCTGGTGTGTTGAAGTAGTTTGCAGCATTGGCCAATCCTGCCAAGTGCCAAGCAAGATCCTTCTTCTGCCCCTCCGTCCGGAGCGAAAGCTCCTGCTTGAAACTCATCAGATGTGGTTCCACTTTCCCTTTGGAAAGTTCCTTAAGCTCTTCTGCTGTTAATAACTCAGTCATCGTCAACCCTTCAAGGTATAATAAGTCCCCTTTCCCTTCCCTCTCATCACCAGGACCCCTTTTTCTACCAAATCCTTGAGTTCTCTGGCTGCCGTCAGTCGGGACACATTGGCAAGACCTTGGTAGACGCGATTGGTGATCCTATCGTGATTCCTTGCATACTCCAAGGCGAGGCGTTGCCGCTCATTTAATCTAGAGAGAAGTTGCTCATCCGGCTCAAAAGCAGGTAGCGGGAAGCAAGTAGCGGTAAACCAGGCTGCTACAGAACTGAAAGTCGGTTCAGGATAACCCTGTTCTCTTACCAACTTCAGCGTTTTAGCTAAACCAATTCCAAATCTCTCCGCGTATCCCAAACGGTGCATCAAGTCCATAACGACAGGATTACGAGAATAGCTGTAAGTTAGGAGTTTGTCACGCTCTAAGTAAGTGGGCAATCCACCAGGGCTTTGCACTTCAAAGCAGTCGGGATAGAGAAGAACTCTAATGCCTGAACCGGTATAATTGTAATCACGATGGATCAAGGCGTTTACCACAAACTCACGCATAGCAAGCAAAGGAAACCGGGGGAGATCCTCCCGTTTGAATCCCCTGACCCTAACTATAACATCAGTTGATGCCTCAATAGAATTAAGCGCCTGATCCGCTTGCTCAGGGAGGGTCCCCAAGAATTCAGTCGTTTGAATAGTCTCACCTGAGGCAACAAATTTGATGACTTGAAGCCTGCTCTGAGGGACATATCGCTGTGGGTCTTTACCAAAGACCAGGATACCCGCCAGCGTAGGCTTAAGTCCCCCCTGAGTTTCGACCGCAATTTTGGCTGACAGCAAAAGAGACTCAATCTCCTGAGGGCCTGTCCCGCGTTTATCACGCGCTAGAGTTTGAATTTTATCCAGTTGCAGGTTCTCCAAGCAGGCTGCCCTCACTGGCTCATTATCAAAAGGAATCCTGTAGCGGCTCTGGAGCAGAGGAAGAATCTCATTTGGCGTCAAGGAACGGTTGCTACTTCCTACTCGTATCAGGTATCGGCCATCGCGCGTGGAGTGCACGAAAGAAGATCGCGGAACCACGATAACGACAATTTCTTTACTTTTGTAAGAGAACTGTTGAGCCTCTATCGGGATTGGGGGAAGACAAAGACCACGAACCTTTTCTATCACCCGCTCAAAATCCTGACTCTCCTCTCCTACCCCCAGGGCTTCTCCTTTGTCGTTAATACCGATGATTATGATGCCACCGTCGGCATTAGCAAAGGCGCAGATAGCAGACGCCAATTGTATTGGCCGAGGCATCTTGCCCTTGAACTCTAGGGCCTGACCCTCCTCTTTTCCTAATATCTCTTCAACATTGATCATTTTATCGGCCTGAGCCATATTATACATAAGGCGGTAAAAATGTCAAGGTTATTGATGGCGATATCTTGGTAATACGTATCATTTGTCTTCGGGGAAGGACATTATCTTCTTCTTATCTCTCGTCAACAGCGGTTTTTAATCCTTCTTGGCCGGTCTGCCCTGGCTCAAGTTAGCAGCCCCTTTCTTGCTCGCGGTACGGCGAGCAAGCCCACACTGAACAATGAGGCCTTCTCACACCCCGAACCTCTGTGCGTCCATATCGCCCGGACGCATGTACTCCACCTCTACCGGAATGATCTGAATCAATGCGTAGCTGGGATCATCGGCCCCCTCCCAGTAATCAGCGAGGAAGGCGGTATGCGTAAACAGTTTCTCCTTGGGGCCCTGATCGGTGATGATTTCTCCCAACCCGGCGACGCGCACGTAGCCACCGCCTGCCTCTTCCTGAAGCTGTAGGCAGAATTCTACATTCGGGTTTCCTTTAATCTCTCTTACCTTTGCACTGTTCGTCCCTGTTGCGACCCAGAGCTTATGGTCGTAATTGATCAGGGTAACGGGGCGAACCCGCGGGTGTCCTCCCTCCGCTGTCGCCAACATCACAGTTTGGCAGTCCTTGAAGTGTGACCAGGCTTCCTTCTTGATATCGTTAGGCACATCCATCGTTCTCCCTTCCTTGCACCTTTGAAGTAGTTTTCACCTCTTGCTGTGGGGTCGCCTACACAATATAAGGGAGGGAACATCGATTCTGCGGTGCTCCCTCCCAGGGCAATCTCTTTCTCAGAGCAGGTTCATCGTTGCGGAGATCGTGATCTCCTTCGACCAATCGATCGCACCTACTCCCTTTGTCAGTGCGAGCTGCAAGGAGACGTTCGCTCCGCCGAGGTTGAAGGCGATCGCGAGCGAGGCCGATTGGCTGTCCGCTGGATCCTGTCCCAGGGGCTGTACCCGCTGCAGGTTGTATTTGGCAATGACCGTCGTGTCCTCGCTGAGGGCGTAATCGTAGGAGGCTGCCACGGTTAAGGTGTTCTCTTCGGTGATGTTGAACGGACCGAAGAAGCTCGCGTGGAAGAGAAGCTGTGAACCCGGCTCTGGGGCGAAAGCAGCATCGGCTGATAGGGTGAGGAGGATATCCTTCTCACCCTCGAAGGGATCGATAATCTCGTATCCGATTCCACCTTGAACCGACCAGCCGCAGTACCTCTCATTCCCGGTAGCGAGGATCTCGTCCTCGATAGAGAGGAGCGCGCGGGCATTCAGTGTGGCACCGGATGCATCCTCGATCAGCGTTTCGATCGCCGCGACGAGATCCTTCAGCTCTGCGTACTCGATCTGCCGGCCGATCTCCGTTGCAATCGCCATCAGCACTTCATCGGGCAAGCGATCCGTGATCGCTTCAAGAGTCAATAGGTCCGTTTGGATCCTGAACGCCTTGGCCAACGGTGTTACATCGTTGAACCGGCCATAACCAAGGCCGGCACTAAGAGCTAAGCCCGGCTGAGGCTGCCCCGTTGCAAGCGATCCCTCCACCCCGCCAAACCCGAAGAACGGCATATCCTCTGTGAGATAGTAGCGCAACGTTCCGGCACCCTGGCCGAGCCCGCCAGTGACACTGAAGCCCGTAAGGGCGACCTCGCCGTTACCTGTCAGGGTGAACCCCATATCTGGCGAGTCATAAAGCTGGTTGTAGCCGAGCGAGAACCGCCCGGAGCTTACATCGACCCCTTCTGTCGCCGGATCGTCAAAGTAGCGGTAGCTGAAGGACAAATTCATGTCCGAGAGACTCGTTTCGGGAGTATGGTAGTCGCAGAGAGAGAGTGGAACAGCAACCGCCAATAGGCCCGTAAACAGACAACCTAACAAACCCACCACCATCATTCGTTTCATACGTACCCCCTTTTTTCATCAGGATGGAATCTCCTGTTATCCACTATTATAACACTGCGTCGCTGTATGCAAAGAACAGTGCCCTCCTCCCTGGCTGGTGTCCGAGGAAGGGTGAGGATGCGGCTCTTTCGATCTTCTAAAGGAGTTCCCTATGTAACGCTTTTCTTTGCGTCTTTGCGAGAGGCACAAGCTTTTTCTCTCGCCCGTTCGTTGCGCTCACTCAAGCCGCAAAGACCACTAAGACATGCCTTTGATCCTTATTCTTTTCCCCTTTTCCTGCTGTTCTCTGCGTCTTTGCGAGAAAATGCTTTTGCTCTTTCTCATTACCCTTCACTCATTACGCATCACTGTTTCGCGATTCCGCGAGAGGTATCCTATTACGTACCGTATCTTCAGCTACCCACTGAAACCGACAAAGAACCTCTTTGTTCCCAGCACAAGCCTCCGGGGTCTTTTCTTCTCCTGGTTTCCACAGAGCAAAACCGCAGGCAAGCTCAACTTGCAGTTACCTATTCTGAGGAACCGAAAGCATCGACGATCGTCTCCACCAGTCGATCGCGGTTTCCTATCTTCACACGGTAGAGGGTGAATTCACGGCGGATTCGGTGGATGAGGGGGTGGTCCAGGTGAGCGTGGGTGGAGATTATAAGGTCTCTACCGCTCGCCAGCGCCTCCTCCACCGCGGGAATAAAGGCGGGAGAGGAGAGTTCCATCGGCGCGAGTTCGTCGATCACCACTAGATCCTTCTCCTGCACGGCCCGACGGATGGCGGATATTCCCACTCCTTCGAGATCATCCAGGTTAACGGTGTACTGTCCCATCCTCGGCCCCTTTGTCTGATGCAGGTGAGCGAGGATTCCCTCTTCTTCGGTGTCGATGGCGATAACGGAAAACCCGACGCGATGGCCACACTTGCGGATCTCCTTGGTCAACATTCCCCCTGCACTGATTGATAACTGGTTGAGCACCCGCTCGATCAGCGTCGTCTTTCCCACTCCCGGCCGCCCTGTAATCGCAATTTGCACCTTGATCCACCTCGCGCCTCATTCTATCCTCTCTTGGACGTAAATAATAAGGTGAGCCTGCGGAACTCCGGGAGCAGGATCTTGTCTCAGAGGTTTGGTATCGGGATTACGCCCACGGAAGACGCTCCCTAACATCAGTTCCGTTAGTAGGGCGGCTAAAGGGATGCTGCCTTCGTAACGGACCGTGAACTGAGTAGGAAGATTACTATGCCAGAATCGCACAACACGCGTATTGCAACAGAACTGAAGATCAGCGCATCACAGGTGCGCGCTACAGCTACGCTCCTCTCTGAGGGGGGCACGGTTCCGTTCATCGCCCGCTACCGTAAGGAGCGGACTGGGTCGCTCGACGAGGTAGCGATCACCGCGATCCGCGACCGCTTGACCCAGCTCGCCGAGCTCGACAAGCGTCGCGAGGCTATCCTAAGCTCCCTCGAAGAACGAGATCTCTTGACCGATAAGCTTCGCATCTCCGTGGAAGAAGCGCTGGCTCTGACCGCGCTTGAAGACATCTACCGCCCTTATAGGCCAAAGCGGCGGACACGGGCCATGATCGCCCGCGAGAAGGGGCTCGAACCGCTCGCTAAGTTGATCTTCTCGCAAGATCCTGCAATCGATCCGCGCGATGAGGCGCGTGCGTCCATCGATGCGGGGAAGGGGGTCGAATCGAGCGAGGCTGCCCTTGCCGGCGCGCGGGATATCATCGCTGAGTGGGTGAACGAGGACGCAGCAGCGCGGGGAGACATGCGCGTACTGTTCGTCAAGAAAGGGACGATCACTTCCAAAGCCATCAAGGCAAAGGAGGTCGAAGGAGCAAAGTACCGCGACTACTTCGACTCGCAGGAGTCAGTAACAAAGGCACCGAGCCACCGCATCCTCGCTATGTTCCGCGGCGAGCAGGAAGGGATCCTTAAGCTCACGCTTCGCCCCCGGGAGGAAGAAGCCCTGGCGCGTCTCCACCGGCGATTCATCGATGGACGCAGCCCGGCTTCGGAGGAGATGACTCTGGCAATTGATGACAGCTACAAACGACTCCTCGCTCCATCTCTGGAGACAGAAATCCGTAACCTTGCTAAAGAGCACGCCGACATCGAAGCAATCCGCGTCTTTGCGCAGAACCTGCGCGAACTCCTCATGGCATCCCCACTGGGACAGAAGGCGGTCCTCGCGATCGATCCAGGGTACCGCACCGGGTGCAAGGTTGTCTGCCTAGATCGACAGGGGAAGCTCCTCCACAACACGGTCATCTACCCCACCCAGTCAGAAAAGAAGGCAGAAGAAGCAAAGAAAAGCATCCTCGACCGCGTAGAACGTTTCTCCATCGAGGCGATCGCAATCGGAAACGGGACGGCCAGCCGGGAGACAGAGGAGTTCGTACGCAAGCTAGATCTCAAGAAGCGAATCCCGATCGTTCTGGTGAACGAGAGCGGCGCGTCGATCTACTCCGCCTCTCAGATCGCACGTGACGAGTTTCCCGATTACGACATTACCGTACGCGGGGCGGTCTCGATCGGGCGAAGGTTGATGGATCCCCTCGCCGAACTCGTGAAGATCGACCCTAAATCTATCGGCGTGGGGCAGTATCAGCACGATGTCGATCAGGGACGATTGAAACAGAGCCTACATGACGTGGTGGAAAGCTGCGTCAATCGCGTCGGGGTCGAGGTGAACACCGCGAGCGTTCCACTTCTTACAACCGTCTCCGGCCTGGGATCAACCTTGGCAAGGAACATCGTTGAATTCCGCAATCAGAACGGCCCGTTCCTCAGTCGGAATGATCTGAAGAAGGTCCCCCGTCTTGGGCCGAAGGCGTTCGAACAGGCGGCCGGATTCCTCCGCATCCGCAATGACAAGAATCCACTCGATGCCAGCGCTGTCCACCCGGAGAGTTACCAGGTTGTCGAGCGAATGGCGAACGACCTCGATTGTTCCATTCACGATCTGATGCAGCACGAGGATCTCCGCAAGCAGATCGATCTTGACCGCTACACCACTGACACCATCGGACTTCCTACCCTAACCGACATTCTGGTGGAACTGGCCAAGCCCGGTCGCGATCCGCGCGATCGCTTCGAGGTTTTCGCATTCGCCGACGGCGTGCATACATTGGATGATCTCCTCCCGGGAATGACTCTTCCCGGGATCGTGACCAACGTGACTAACTTCGGGGCGTTCGTCGACATTGGAGTCCATCAGGATGGTCTCGTCCACGTGAGCCAACTCGCCGACCGGTTCGTGAAGGATCCCTCCGAGGTAGTGAAGGTTCAGCAGCAGGTGATGGTCACTGTTCTAGAGGTGGATAAGAGCCGCAAGCGAATCTCCCTCTCCATGCGAAAAAAGCCGATCAAGCGAACGGGGAAACGCGACTGGTTCATCGATCCGCGGCAGCAGGCCCAATAACCCCTGCTTCAGGAAACCGGCACAGGAACGCCGTGCCTCTCGCACTTACCTCTTCCTGCTCTCACTCTACTGTCACGTTGGGCAACAGGTAAAGCAGGATTGCAAGGTAGTGGCTGATGCTTCCCCCGAGCACAAACAGGTGCCAGATCGCGTGGTTGTAGGGGAGCTTCTTCCACGCGTAGAAGATTATCCCCATAGTGTAGGCAAGCCCTCCGGCTATAAGGAGGACGAGTCCGCCACGAGGGATGTTAGCGACAAGCTGTTTCCCGGCAGCGACAACGAGCCACCCCATCAGGATGTAGGCAGTGGTGGAGAGCTTGGGAAAGCGACCGATGAAGACGGCACTGAGCACGATCCCCGTGATTGCCAACGCCCAGATAGTTCCGAGAAGAAACCAGGCCAGCGTCCCCGGCATCCCCACTACGAGAAACGGGGTATAGGTCCCGGCGATCAAGAGGTAGATCGAGCCGTGGTCGAACACGCGGAAGACGAGTTTCGCCTTCGGGGGGCGCAGGCTGTGATAGAGGGTGGAGGAGAGGTGCAACAGGACAAGACTCGCCCCGTAGACACTGAGGCTCGCGATCTGCCAGGCAACAGCGCCGCGTTGATAGGATAGGACGACGAGCAAGATCAGACCAGCCACACTGAGTCCGGTCCCAATCCCATGGGTCACAGCGTTGGCGATTTCCTCGCCTAAACTATAGAATTTTAGAAAGTTATAGACATCATGTTTCTTCTTCAAGAGCGTGCATCCCCTTCGTGGTCGTTTAGTCGATGAAATGGTACCACAGACAAGGACGTGTCGCTACGGAGAATTCGTTATCTCCTGGGAGGGATTCAAAGGACCCGTACAGGTGCTGTGCCGGTTCGTTCCCGGCGGTAACAATGAGGGTCAGATCGAGGAGACGGATACCTAACGAACGAAGGCCACTCGTTTTCACCGTGTGCGGCAGGGCCAGACCCAATCGGAGACAACTTCGCATTGTAGCAGTCAAGGCAGCGCAGTACAATGCCGGTGCGAGCGTTCCATCAGCACTGTTTACACTCTTATCAGGAGGAGAAAACAATATGGCAAAGAAGCAGATGATGACGATCGATGGGAACACGGCCGCGGCGCATGTCGCTTACGCATTCAGCGATGTCGCCGCAATTTACCCGATCACCCCAAGCTCGCCGATGGGCGAGGTGGCGGACAGCTGGGCCGCTCATGGGAGGAAGAACATCTTCGGCCAGCCGCTCCAGGTCACCGAGATGCAAGCGGAATCGGGCGCCGCCGGCGCGGTGCACGGGTCGCTCGCAGCGGGGGCGTTCACGACTACGTTCACCGCCTCGCAAGGGCTCCTGTTGATGATCCCGAACATGTACAAGATCGCTGGCGAACTCCTGCCAACGGTCTTCCACGTGTCGGCGCGAGCCCTCGCCGGACACGCTCTCTCCATCTTCGGAGACCACTCCGACGTCATGGCGACGCGCCAGACCGGGTTCGCCCTCCTTGCGTCCGCCTCGGTACAGGAGGTGCTCGATCTCGGCCTGGTCGCACACCTCGCGACCCTGAAGTCAAAGGTCCCGTTCATCCACTTCTTCGATGGATTCCGCACCTCGCATGAGATACAGAAGGTCGATGTAATCCCCTACGAAGAGATGGCGAAACTGGTGCCTTGGGGGGATGTGGAGAATTTCCGGGTGCGCGCGATGAACCCGGAGCACCCCCACCTGCGGGGGACAGCTCAGAACCCCGACATCTACTTTCAGGGACGAGAGGCCGGTAATCGCTATTACGAAGCCGTCCCGGCGATTGTAGCCGAGGTAATGAAAGAGGTGAGTGCACTCGTCGGGCGCGAGTATCACCTTTTTGACTACGTGGGAGCTCCGGATGCAGAGCGAGTCATCGTCCTCATGGGATCGGCCTGTGATGTCACCGAGGAGACAGTAAACTACCTGGTGGGGCAGGGAGAGAAGGTCGGACTGTTGAAGGTTCGGCTCTACCGCCCGTGGTCGAGCGAACACTTCTTGAAGGCCCTCCCCACAACGGCGAAACGGATCGCCGTCCTCGATCGCACCAAGGAGTCGGGAAGCCAGGGAGAGCCGCTCTACAAGGACATCTCCACCCTCTACCAGGAGCAGGGAGAGAGACCGCTCATCGTCGGCGGACGCTACGGCCTCGGGTCGAAGGATTTCACCCCAGCGATGGTGCAGGCCATCTTCACCAACCTCGCCTCCGAATCGCCGCGGAACTACTTCACCGTCGGGATCATCGATGATGTAACGCACACCTCGCTTCCAGTAGAGAAGGAGATCGATGTTGCCCCGGAAGGGACGATCCAATGCAAGTTCTGGGGGTTGGGGGCCGACGGGACCGTTGGAGCAAACAAGAGCGCGATCAAGATCGTTGGTAACAACACGGATCTCTACGCACAAGCCTACTTTGCCTACGACGCCAAGAAATCGGGCGGAATCACCATGTCGCACCTGCGGTTCGGCAAGTCACCGATCCAATCTCCATACCTCATCAAGACCGCCAACTACATTGCCTGCCACAACCCAGCGTTCGTGCACAAGTACGACCTTCTCTCCGGGATCAAGGATGGAGGGATATTCGTCCTTAACTGCCCGTGGAGTACCGAGGAACTGGAGAAGGAACTCCCGACCGTGCTGAAGCAAACGATCGCCGAAAAGCACCTCAAGTTCTACACGATCGACGCAGTGAAGCTCGCCGGCAAAGTCGGGTTGGGCGGGCGGATCAACATGATCATGCAAACCGTCTTCTTCAAGCTCGCCGGAGTCCTCCCGGTCGATGAGGCGATCACCCACCTGAAGGAAGCGATCGTCAAAGCCTACGGAAAGAAGGGGGAGAAGGTCGTCCAGATGAACTACGCCGGGGTCGACGCCGCCCTCGACAACCTGGTCGAGATCGAGATCCCAACGAGCTGGGCAAATGCGAGCGGAAGCCCGGAGAAACTGGATCAACCCAAGTGGGTCCGCGAAGTGATGCGCCCGATGATCCTGCAGGAGGGAGACTCCCTTCCGGTGAGCGCGTTTGCCTCCGAACTCGACGGAGAATACGCCTGGACTGGACCGGACGGCTCGTTCCCAGTGGCAACGACAAAGTACGAGAAGCGTGGGGTCGCGATCAACGTTCCCGAGTGGAACGCAGAAACCTGTATCCAGTGTAATCAGTGCGCCTTCGTCTGCCCGCACGCTGCGATCCGCCCGATCCTCGTTTCCGAGGAAGACCTCGCAGGGGCCCCAGCCGCGTTCAATACGATACCGGCGATGGGAAAGGGAATGGAGAGGCTGAAGTTCCGCATCCAGGTGAGCACGCTCGACTGCACTGGTTGCGGTAACTGCGTCGACGTCTGCCCAGGAAAGAAGGGTGAAAAGGCGCTCGTATTGAAGCCGCTCGTCTCTCAGACCGAGCGCGAGGTCGAGAACCACGAGTTCTCGGTGACCCTTCCTGTGCGCGATGATGTAATGAGCGCGGAGACAGTGAAGGGAAGCCAATTCCGTCAGCCGCTCTTCGAGTTCTCCGGTGCGTGCCCCGGCTGCGGGGAGACCCCGTATGTCAAACTGGCGACGCAACTCTTCGGCGATCGGATGCTCATCGCCAACGCGACCGGCTGTTCCTCGATCTACGGGGGGTCGGCCCCGGCCGTCCCTTACTGCGTCAACAAGGACGGACACGGCCCGACCTGGGCGAACTCCCTGTTCGAAGACAACGCCGAGTACGGGTTCGGGATGAAACTGGCGCTGACTGCACGACGGGCACGCCTCGCTCGTTTGGTCGAAGAGGCCCTGGAAACGGACCTCGCGACCGATCTAAAAGAGGCGATGGCCGCCTGGCTCGCTGGGAAGGACGATGCAAAAGCGTCACGCGAAGCCGGCGACCGGATGGCCGCACTCCTCGCACAGAGGGCCGGAGCGGACGAGCGACTGAAGGCGATCCTCTCCATGAAAGACATCTTCACCAAGAAGTCGATCTGGGTCTTCGGCGGGGACGGCTGGGCCTACGACATCGGTTACGGCGGCCTCGACCACGTGATGGCGATGAATCAGGACGTGAACGTCCTCGTCATGGATACCGAGGTCTACTCGAACACCGGCGGACAATCCTCGAAGGCGACCCCGACCGGATCGGTCGCCAAGTTCGCCGCCTCGGGAAAGAAGACGAAGAAGAAGGACCTCGGTCGGATGCTCATGAACTACGGGTACGTGTACGTCGCCTCCATCGCCATGGGCGCGAACAAGAACCAGTCGCTGAAGGCATTCCTCGAAGCGGAGAGCTACCCCGGGCCGAGCATCATCATCGCCTACGCCCCGTGCATCAACCACGGGTTGAAGAAGGGGATGGGGAAGACCCAAGAAGAGGAGAAGCTCGCCGTCGAGGCCGGCTACTGGCCGCTCTACCGCTACAACCCACTGTTGAAGGGTGAGGGGAAGAACCCGTTCGTACTCGACTCCAAGGAACCGACCGGCGACTTCCACGAGTTCCTGATGGGCGAGGTGCGCTACTCGAGCCTGGTGACATCGTTCCCGGGTGAGGCCGAACGCCTGCACAAGCGACTCGAAGAGGAGTACATGGAGCGGTACGAGGAGTATAAGGAGATGGCGGAGAGCTAGGGCAACCGCAGATTAAGAGAAAGGGAGTGACCAGTCCACCCTGAGAGACGAAGCGAACGTCACCGACGGCGCGTCGGCGTGGGGGTCGAAGCTGTGCACGATCGTCGGCCACCGATTCGCGGACGTCCTGGCCCTCGAGTTCTCCGCGGCGTGGCGGAGCCTCATGTTCAAACAGGTCGCGGTCAACTTCAATGACCCAACCGACAAGATCGACCTCGACTTCTCCGGCCTTTGCCTGTCTTTCGGCATCGCGCTTCGCTTCTAGAAAGGAGCGTGCGGTGCGATGGAGAAGTTGTGTTGTTGTCAAGGAAGAATGTCAGGGTGAACTGACAAGCGATTTTGTCAGTCTTCGGTCTCTGTCGCTTTGAGCATGGATCCCACCATACACAGGTGGACTGGTGGCCTTGGCGTACTTCGTCACTGTAATGCGAGAGATGCCCAGCTCTCTGGCGATGGCACGGAGCGAAAGGCCCCGGCTCTTCGCCTCCTGTACTGCATCCCAGTAAGCTTGCATGCGTAGTGTTGGTCTTCGGTTGTTCGGAACCGCCAGTGTGCCGGAATCCTCAGCGCTGCGGAATTCCGGGCACATAGTGCGAATTTGCTTCGCGCTGTCTCCGAAATGAGTATTGCTTCCCCGGAATCGCCTCTCCTCCAGCCCTAGGCTGAGCCATCCGATAAATCCTGTTGTTGGTGCCTTCGCCTTGCCATGGCATCCCTTACGTCGTCAAGCACATTGTTCAGGTTGAGTCCGAGTCCAAAGAAGTTCGGACTCAAGAGGAAATATCGACTGAACGAGGAGAGGACGCCACTCAACCTATTCGGTGAACCGCCACGCTGAATCTCGAGCAATCCCAGCAACGCTGAGTCCTTGTATTGCCGGAACAGGGGGTGGGGTGGGTTTGTCCTCTTCAACAAGGCGACCGCCTGCTGCCAGTCATCATCCCGCGTTGATTGAATCGCCAACTTGGACGAAACCAACGCGAGGTCGAGCATGCAGCTGTCGTCGAATCCTGATATGTCAACTTCCGCCAGGGTAGCCCTTGCTGATCTGAGATTGGCGGTGTCAATCAAGGCTCTGGCAAGGAATACACGCGCAAGTCCAGTTGGTGCGTGATCTAGGCTTCTTCGGTACCAGCCAATCGCTTCAAGACTCTCGCCTAGATCCAGATGGCAGTCGCCTAGGGACTTCTCAAGTTCCGCGAGGTACTCCTCGGAACCTCCCCGCTCTTGGCAGGCCTCAACTAGCCTTTCGTATACAACGATTGCCTGGCAGAGTGAGCTTGGATCATCCTCAAGCCGGCCAAGTGTCGCAAGAGCGCGTGCAAGGAAAAGATCCCCATATCGTGTTCGCTTCTCGGCACTGAAACTGCGGTACCTCTCGATGGCAGATCGGATGTAACGCAAACCGTCTTCGAATTGGCAAATCAGGCAGTGGAAGACGCCCTTCAGCAAGGAATACTGGAGCCGTTCAGGCTCCTTCTGAGCGTTCTCGATAATGCGATCGATCACCTCAATCCGTTGGCTGAATGGGAGTGAGACGGGAGCAGCATCGATATAGAGCTCCAGGACATCGACATCGAAACATGACTCGATGTCAATTCCAGCCAACTCACGCATCGCTGCGCCAGGATCACCCTGGTCCACAAGGTGCCACAGAGCACGGAAGTACTGAATTCTTTCATGCCATCTAGGTGAGTCAATTGCGCTACGCAACTGATCTAAGGCAAGAGGGAATGTGTTGCCCTCCCCTGCTCGATATAGGCATCGGTGCAGCACATCAACGATCTCCGATAGTGCCTTGATATCAATCTCGAGAAACGCGATTCCCGCAGGTTCGCCCCTCTGGAGCAGAGGGACAGTATGCGCACGATGAGCGATTACATACCATGTGACGTGAGAGCGACATTCCGCCAGAGCGCGGGTATAGTCACCTTCATTGAAGCAACGAATCGCTCGATCGAGTCCCCCTGATGAATACGAATCCCTGCAGCAATTCTTGAAATTCTTGCCTGAACCGCAGAGGCAGGGGCTGTTTCGCGGTGGTTCGCATTGAGTAAGGTGCAACACAGTAATCGTAATTATCGCACTTGACGGCGCAGATTCCAAAGAACGGAATCCATAGCACAAGCCGCTTGGAAATTCCGGGGACACAGTACGAAACAGCATCAGCACACGTCCTCGCCTCTCTGTTTATCTGACCATCTATGGTAAACTCGGCACATGGCTTGAATCGCGCGCGTTGTCGTTCCCTGAATGCCCCATCACATTGCGCAGCGTGGAGTTCGGAGGATGGACGTCTTCTTCTCAGACGATGATCGCTACGCCTGAATTCCGGGGACGCAATACTCATTCTGCTTGCGACAAGAGCGGATTCACGAGTATGCCCTCCGATTCCTGTCGTATGTGCCCCGATTCCCCAATGGCGATGGCAGCGACTACAACGGCTGAGCTCTCTTGATGATGAAGCCGCCGGACTCCTCGTCTCGCTCCAGACGGAGGATGCCGTTCGCACCGGCCTCCTCGAGCAGCTGTCCGAACGAGCGGAAGCCGTAGTAGGATTCGCTGAAACCCGGCTTCCGCCGCTTCAGGGTCTGCTTGATCATCGACCCCCAGATGTTCTCGCCCTCACCCCGCTCTTCCACCAACGCCTCGTAGGTCTCGACGACCAGGTCCCACGCCTCCTACTTCTTGTCGTCGCCCGGAGGTGCCGCAGCCTTGCTGCCCTTCTTCTCGGTCGAATGTTCATGAGCTACGGGTACGTGTACGTCGCCTCCATCGCCATGGGCGCGAACAAGAACCAGTCGCTGAAGGCATTCCTCGAAGCGGAGAGCTACCCCGGGCCGAGCATCATCATCGCCTACGCCCCGTGCATCAACCACGGGTTGAAGAAGGGGATGGGGAAGACCCAAGAAGAGGAGAAGCTCGCCGTCGAGGCCGGCTACTGGCCGCTCTACCGCTACAACCCACTGTTGAAGGGTGAGGGGAAGAACCCGTTCGTACTCGACTCCAAGGAACCGACCGGCGACTTCCACGAGTTCCTGATGGGCGAGGTGCGCTACTCGAGCCTGGTGACATCGTTCCCGGGTGAGGCCGAACGCCTGCACAAGCGACTCGAAGAGGAGTACATGGAGCGGTACGAGGAGTATAAGAAGCTCGCTGAGCTCTAAGCGAAAACGCTCCTTAGCTAGAATACGCAACAATAACGGGCCCGGCCAGAAACGGTCGGGCCTTTTTCTGAGTATTCACTACATAAATAGGGATGTGATATCGGGTTTTGCAGGTATATATAGGCTCAGGTCTTGTAATTCAACACTAATATAGTCGTTTCTCACAGAATTATGAGTAAAGAACCCCGCAGCGAGATGGGGAGCATTGAAAGGCAGAAGCCAAAGATCTAACCGGAGTTGGTCTTCATGCTGCAATTTCATGTAGAGCTTTGTTGCATCGAAAGTAACGTCGCACACAAGGTACGACGCTACATCAATCTTTTCGTAGCGTCGGAGCTTGTCTCCGACGTTGAATGGATGCGTGGTATCCTACAGTAATAGACCCTTCCCTGCTCGGCTCGATATTCAGGTTATGAATCGCTCACCGAGACGAGCGAGGTATTGCGGGCTCAGTTCCTCATGCCACACTTCTGGCGGAGTCCCTTCTCGTTCTTGATCACGATCCGGTAGCGGCTCTTGTCGAGGATCCCTTCCCGCGCAAAGCGGTTCAAGGCGAGGGTCGTGTTCTCACGCGCCGAACCGATCATATCGGCCAGGTCCTTATGGGTCAATTGGAATCCGATCAGGATTCCCTCCTCCGTCTTGACACCGTATTCATCAGAGAGTTTCAACAGCTGCCGCGACAGACGGGCTTGAATATCCTTGAATGCGAACCCCTCGAGCGTCTCCTCAAACTCGCGCACCCGTCGCCCGAAGTGTTTCAACAACAACTGGAGATGGATTGAGTCCTCATTTATCACCTCGACAAACGCGTCTTTGCTCACCCGACGCACGATCGTTGCCTCGATCGCTGTCGCCAGGTAACGGCGATACTTCTCGCCGACAAGGCACATCTCGCCGAAGATCTGGCCAGGATCGAGGATGGTCAGGGTCAGTTTCTTCCCGCTCTCGTCGAGATAGGCGAGCTTCACCCGCCCACTCTCCACAAGGTAGACAGAGCTACTGGGAGAATCCGGGTAGTAAATCGCTTCCCCCCGTGCGATGGAGATTTCCTCCCCCATACTGCTCAACAGGCTGCTGAAGCTCGTCTTCTCACGAATCGATTGTGTCATCCTTATCTATCCCCTTCCCTCTTCATGGCTTCAATATACTCATGCCACAGGGGGAATGAGAGGAAAGGAGGGGTGTCCATAGGTCAGTTTCCAGATAGAAAAAGGTAACACACGTCACCTAAGGAATGGAAAGAGGGACAGTGGGAAGAAAAGGGACAGTGGGAAGAAAAGGGACAGCGTGGTCCATGTCATGCTTAAACTGGTCTTTATTCTCCCTAGAAAGGAGGTGATCCAGCCGCAGGTTCTCCTACGGCTACCTTGTTACGACTTCACCCCTCTTGCGGAAGTTACCTTCGGCGCCCTTTGATAGAGCGACTTCAGGTACCCCCCACTCGGTTGGTGTGACGGGCGGTGTGTACAATCCCCGAGTACATATTCACCGCGGTATGGCTGACCCGCGATTACTAGCGATTCCGGCTTCATGAGGTCGAGTTGCAGACCTCAATCCGAACTGGGGAAGGCTTTTTGGGATTAGCTCCACCTTACGGTATTGCAACTCTTTGTACCTTCCATTGTAGCATGTGTGTCGCCCTGGGCATAAGGGACATGATGACTTGACGTCATCCCCTCCTTCCTCCGGCTATTCACCAGCAGTCTCGTCAGAGTCCCCGGCATTATCCGCTGGCAACTGACGACAGGGGTTGCGCTCGTTTCGGGACTTAACCCTACGTCCCACGACACGAGCTGACGACAGCCATGCATCACCTGTGCAAGCTCCCTACCCGAAGGCAGGGTCGTCCCCGTTTCCGGTTCCTACCACTAGCATGTCAAGCCCAGGTGAGGTTCTTCGCTTATCATCGAATTAAACCACGTGCTCCACCGCTTGTGCGGGGACCCGTCAATTCTCTTGAGTTTTAGCCTTGCGACCGTACTCCCCAGGCGGTTCACTT
The DNA here is from genome assembly GCA_965370555.1 of uncultured bacterium. Lineage (GTDB taxonomy): Bacteria > Bipolaricaulota > Bipolaricaulia > UBA7950 > UBA9294 > JAJOKK01. Next base: position 30,035 of record CBDUVB010000005.1, on the reverse strand, counting down.
AACGCGTTAGCTCCGGCACCGATCTGTATGTGCGACCGACACCAAGTGAACATCGTTTAGGGCGTGGACTACGGGGGTATCTAATCCCCTTTGCTCCCCACGCTTTCGTGCTTCAGCGTCGGTAGTAGGCCAGAGAGTTGCCTTCGCCATCGGGGTACCTCACAGTATCTACGCATTCCACCGCTACTCTGTGAGTTCCACTCTCCTCTCCTACACCCAAGCCAAGCAGTTTCACCTGACGTTCCTCAGTTAAGCTGAGGGCTTTCACAGGTGACTTACTCAACCGCCTAGACACCCTTTACGCCCAGTAATTCCGGATAACGCTTGCATCCTTCGTCTTACCGCGGCTGCTGGCACGAAGTTAGCCGATGCTTATTCCTGGGGTACCGTCATCGGGCGGACATTTCCTTCCGCCCTTATTCTTCCCCCAGAAAAGGGGTTTACAACCCGAAAGCATTCATCCCCCACGCGGTGTCGCTCCGTCAGACTTTCGTCCATTGCGAAAGATTCCCCACTGCTGCCTCCCGTAGGAGTCTGGGCCGTATCTCAGTCCCAATGTGGCTGATCGTCCTCTCAGACCAGCTACCCATCATCGCCTTGGTAGGCCATTACCCTACCAACAAGCTAATAGGCCGCAACCCCCTCCCCTTGTGACGGCAGAACCGCCTTTGGCTGGAGATCCATCGACCTCCAACAATATCGAGTATTATCCACCCTTTCGAGTGGCTATCCTTGTCAAGGGGGTAGGTTAATCACGTGTTACTCACCAGTTCGCCGCTCCGTGACCAATCCGCACACCCCGAAGGGTGATTGGGCTGGCTCGATCGCTCGACTTGCATGTGTTAGGCGCACCGCTAGCGTTCATCCTGAGCCGGGATCAAACTCTCTTAGTTTTAGTTTTTGATCCGTTTGTTATTCAAACTCAAATGACAGGGCGTTCCTCCCTCATTTCCAAGGGAAAAACGCAATACCACGCTATCCACTTTTCAAGGACCAGCTTATTACAAAACGCAGTATACCCCTTTGCTGAGACCCTGTCAAGCTAGAGAGAGGGCAAGTATAAAGGAAAGCCCTATTGCAGCTGGACTTCGTGCATTGCTGAACCGCAACAAGAAAAGTATACTCGTCCTTAAGAGGAGGTCGACTACAAGGAGTGTCTCACGAAAGAATAGGAGTGCTGGCAGGAGGAGACTCCCCAGAACGGGAGATCTCGTTCATCTCAGGGGAGCATGTATCAGCGGCGCTGAATCAGCGTGGCTACGACACTGTGTTGATCGAGATTGACAACCTCGATGATCTCGTCCCCTCGCTCGCAGGGGTCGATGTCGCCTTCAATTGCCTGCACGGAGGCAGCGGTGAAAATGGAACGGTGCAACTCCTCCTCGAGGTTCTCGACCTACCCTATCCAGGTTCCGGACCACAGGCGAGCGCCCTGTGCATGGATAAGCCCCGCGCCAAGGAGACCCTATCCCGCCAGGGAATCCCCATCCCGCGGGGAACCATACATAAGGGAGAGGATATCGAAGCGTTATGCGCGGCGACCGTAGTCGACTATGGGCTTCCGCTTGTCTGCAAGCCGTGCAACCAGGGCTCGAGCCTGGGGGTCAGGATCGTCGAGCGCGAGCCGGATCTGGTGAAGGCCGGTTCCGAGATCCTCTCGAAGTTCGGATCGCTCCTCATCGAGGAATACATCCCCGGTCGCGAGCTGACCGCGGGAATCCTCCTCCTGCATGGCAAGGAGAGGATCCTACCGTTGGTAGAGGTTGAGCCGAAGAGTGGCTTCTTCGATTACACAGCAAAGTATAGCGAAGGGATGAGCGAGTTCCTCGTCCCCGCCCCGCTCGACCGGGAGACGACCCATTTGGTACAAGAGGTTAGCCTCGCGGCACATCAAGCTCTCGGTTGCAGTGGGTTCTCCCGTGTCGATCTCCGCCTCGATAAAGGAGGGAGACCCTTCGTCCTCGAGGTGAACACCCTACCCGGGATGACCCCGATGAGCGATCTCCCACGTGCCGCTGCCGCTGCAAGGATCACGTTTCCGGAACTGGTGGAAAACATGCTCGAAACCGCGTTGCAAAGGAGGTCATGATGAAGGTGAAATGGATCGGCCACGCCTGTTTTCTGATCGAGGGAGAAGAAGGGAAGGTTCTCACAGATCCCTACGACGAATCCATCCCCTATCGGGCTCCCGACTTCCCGGTCGATGTCGTCACAGTGAGCCACGAACACTCCGATCATAATGCTGTCGATCGGGTTCCGGGGGACCCCGTCGTAATTCGTGGGGCAGGAGAACACCGCGCTCGCGGGATGACGTTCACAGGGATCGCCTGTTTCCACGATTCTGAGGCCGGGAAAAAACGAGGTGAGAACACGATCTTCACCTTCACCATCGATGGGATTCACCTTGCCCACCTCGGCGACCTCGGACACCCATTATCCGACATGCAGGTAGAAGCTCTTTCCGCAGTGGAGGTTCTGTTCATCCCCGTCGGCGGGTACTTCACGATCGGACCGGACGAGGCGAAGGATTTAATCCAATCTATGCCCAACCTCGCGGTCGTCTTCCCGATGCACTACAAGACGGACCGATTGGGGGACCACTTCCCCATTGCCCCGGTGGATAACTTCGCGCGCAAAGTACAAAATGTCAGGAAAATCGGAGGCTCGGAGATCTCCTTAACCAATGAGACCCTCCCCAAGCACCTGGAGGTGTGGATTCTCGACTATGCCTAACGTATCGAAACGGACCCTGGAACTAAAAGGCTCGCCCATTCGCAGGCTTGTCCCTCTTGCTGTAGCAGCCAAGAAGCGGGGCATCCACGTCTATCATCTGAACATCGGACAACCGGACATCCCCACGCCGCGCTCGTTCATGGAAGGCATCCGCAGTGCCAACATCGATGTGCTATCCTACGCCCCGGCGTACGGTATTCCCGCGACAATCGAGGTCCTCCTGCGGTTTTACGCCAACATGGGCGTCGAGCTCACAGAGGAGGAACTGCGCGTCACCATCGGGGGGAGCGAGGCGTTCGTCTTCGCGCTGCAGGCGACGTGCAACCCCGGTGACGAGGTTCTGATCCCCGAGCCGTTCTATCCTAACTACTATGGGCACGCGCTCATGAACGGGATCAAGGTCGTTCCCATTACGACGAGGATCGAAGACGGCTTCCACCTCCCTCCGATCGACGAGATCGAAGCGCTCGTGACCCCGAGGACCAAGGCGATCCTCTTCTCGAACCCCGCCAACCCGACGGGCGTTGCGTATACTCGCGACGAATTGCAGGGCGTGGCCGATTTTGCGCTCAAGCACGATCTGTTTGTCATCTCCGACGAGCCGTATCGCGAACTGATGTACGACGGGGAAGCGGTCGGCATCCTCGAATTTCCCGAGCTCCGCGAGCACGCGATCTTGGTTGACTCGATCTCCAAGCGCCTCTCGGCGTGTGGGGCACGGATCGGATGCCTTGTTACACGCAACCGCGAGATCATGACCTCGATCAACAAACTGTGCATGATCCGCCTGTCGGCCCCGACGTTCGAGCAACTGGGTCTGGCCGCGTTCCTTAACGATCCCAACTACAAGCGAGCTATCGACGCAATGCAAACCAAGTTCCACTCGCGTCGCGACACGCTGTACGAGGCCCTGCAGACAATCCCCGGAGGGATCAGTCGGAAGCCAGAGGGGGCGTTCTACGTGTTTGTCAAGTTCCCACAGCTCGACGACTCTGAGGAGTTCGTCAAGTTCATGATGAACGACTTCAACCTCGACGGCGAAACCACAATGGTCGCTCCGGGGGCCGGTTTTTACGCCACCCAAGGTATGGGAAACGACGAGGTTCGCATCGCCTACGTCCTGGAGGAACACAAGCTTGTCCGCGCGGTGGAAGTCCTGAAAGCCGGATTGGAAGCCTATGTTGAACAGCGTCAGGCCGTCGGATCGATGGGATGAAAGAGAGGCTCGACAAGGTGATCAAGCAGCGACGGCTGGTCCGTAGCCGCTCGCGCGCCCAACGAATGATCGAAGCCGGCCGGGTGAAGGTCGACGGTCGCGTCATAACCCGGCCCGGTCATCCGATAGACTCCGAAGCCGAGATCGAGATCCTCAGGATCGAGGTCCTCGGGTTTGAGCGCTACGTCAGCCGCGGCGGCGAGAAGCTCGAAGCGGCCCTGGAACAATTCCAGGTTGACCCCAAGGGGCAGGTCTGTCTCGATATCGGCGCGTCAACCGGCGGATTTACCGACTGTCTCCTCCAGCACGGCGCGAAAAAAGTCTACGCGATCGACGTCGGCCACGATCAGATGCACGCCAAGATCCGTCGCGATCCGCGCGTCATCGCCCGTGAAGGGATCAACGCCCGTTACCTCGAGCCGCAGGATATCGGCGAACCGATCGACCTCGTAGTTGTGGACGTCTCGTTCATCTCGTTGAAGCTCGTGCTTCCACCGCTTGTCGACATCATCGCGCCCGACGGCGAGATCGTGGCTCTCGTTAAACCTCAGTTTGAGGTCGGAAAGGAGCGTCTTCCTTCAGATGGGGTGGTGAAGGACACAGCAGATCGCGATGCAGTGCTCACGGACATTCGCAAGTTCATCGAGTCCGAAACGCCGTGGATCGTGGCAAGCGAGATGAAGTCCCCCATAAAGGGAGATAAAGGGAACGTCGAGTTCTTCGTCCACGCGCGATAGACACAAGTACGCTGGAATCATCGCTCTAGTTTGCAATCAGCGACGCTTCGTAATTCTCAGGGGCATACTCACTCTTGGGAACGTCACTTGATTTCTATCTGCTAACCATTTTGCCAGGGAAATGGTATGCTAGTGTCCCGCAAAAGGTAACGCGGATTGGCGCTGCGAGAAAGCTGCAGTTAATCGCCCCCGCAATGTGCAAAAGCGGCAAGGATTTCCACGTACTAACTACCGAGGAACGTGCTTACTTAACGGCTGAGTTCTTAGGGTACGAACACGGTATAATAGTAAAGGAGGTATCATGGAGTTTGGACTAACTGTTGCAATTAGCCTTCTTGGGGCATGGTTCTTCGCGTGGTTATTCTACCGGCGCGGCTTCTCAGCAAAAGCCCCTCGTTGGGCAATTCGAAGTACTCCTGTTATCACCTCTAGCCATAGGAGCGTCGAAGGCCTCAAGATATGGTATCGCGGCCAGCAGGTTTCCACGCTTACTGTGAGCACGATCCTTTTCTGGAATGCTGGCAGAAGCACGTTAGATAAGACAGACATCGCGACTGCGAATCCGCCCAGGATTGTAGCCAAAGAAGGTGTAATGATACTTGAGGGTGCAGTTGTAGAGATGAACAACCCTTCAAGCGACTTCAGTATTCAACTGGATGCTGAAGGTAAAAGCCTGACGCTTCTTTTTGAGTACTTGAACAATGATGATGGAGCTGTGATTAGGGTTATACATACAGGTTCTTCAGCAAGTAACGTACATATTACAGGTGCTTTGAAGGGAGTTAAGGTAATTAAGCAAGTGAGGAGCTTTGAGTGGATCAGATTTACGGTTCTTTCCCTGTCGATGTTGACGATGACGATAATGTTGCTCGCTCTGCCTGGTGTTTCTCAGCTTGGAGCACTGGTTCAGAGCCTCCACCCAGTTCTCCGATTAGTCGCCATAGTTCCCTTTATACTTGGTTTGGTCCTGGTAGGGATAGCCCCGGCCTTCTGGTTGGTAAATGGGCGACGCATTGGTCGCCCGCCAAGGGGACTGGACGCATTCGAGCGCGAACAGGGTAAAGAATGATGGAGCGCGGCTGACGTGGTCTGGTCTTGCAACTACCACCCGGCCTCTTGTTCGATGGGCCGGCAGCCACGCCCTGCCTCTCAACGCTCTGTTGGAATAGGATAGGCAACGCTGACCACGGTGTCGGATCGGGGATACGGGGATGCCACGTTGGGGTACAGCTACCTCGGGCGCGCGCGGGCTTGAGTTCCTATTCTTGGTGCTTCTCTTCGTTTCCGTCTCCGTACAAAACGCAATGGTAGACTCCGCAATCTTCAGAAATTAGAGACATTCACTGTACCCCTCCCAATCAAGCGCTGCCCACCACAGGGCTACACCTGTCGGAGGCTGGACGAATACCATCCCCCTACTCGAACATTCTCACTTCCTGCTTGGATTGTGAGCAATGGGGGTCAAGTCTTGCAATCCAGCACTAGGAAATCATAGATTCTCCCTGCTCATATTTCCTCAATCGGCGGCTGACAGTGGCGTAGTGAACGCCAAGATGATCGGCAATCTCTTTCATTGTGTAGCCGTGCTCGTGGTATGCCTGTGCAATCCCTACGATGTCCTCCGCGTTCGGAGGACATCGCCTAGCCGCGGACGACTGACGAGACGTTGACGTCGAGGCACTTCCTTCAACTCCGACGCTGTGGGGAGGCTTCCCACAAAGGCATCCGTCCCAAGGAAGATCTGCCCTTTCAAGTCTTCCCACGGAGATATCCCCCACCCAGCAAACCGACGGCGCGTGAGGTCATCGTAGAATAACCTGGATTCAGCTTCCAAGTGCAACTGTCTCTCAAGTGTACGTGCTCATCAGTGTTCCTTGCTTTACCGGTCTCTGTGACACTGTTGCTACTACCACCGCTCCCCTCTTAGATCACTTACCGAAGTTGCATTTACTAGTTGAATCCACCCTATGAAGCAGGATCTGCAAAACGTACTATCAAGACAAGGGTATTATAAAGAGGAAGATGCTTGTTTCTTCTCCGAAACGCTCTAAAATACCTGGGTTCATACGGCGAATTCCCTTGACAAACACATGCCCCACCGATGCATCCGCTACCACCACGACGGCCTGCTCATATTCTCCACGAAATGCTCCTAAATAGAACACAGCCTGCCGTGCAGCGTTGTAGAGCTCTCTTACCGCGGTTTCTGAGTTCCCGGACCGAAAGAACTTAACCTCACCTAGAATAGACAGCGGCAAAGGATCACGAATCGCAAAGTCCGGACATGCTTGATTTCTGTAAAGTTTTGCATCGTCGGCAATCCAGGATCGTGGAATCTGCGGCTTAACAATATCTGTCTTTGTGAATAAGTGCCGTCCTTTTCGCGCGGGCGTAAACCCAAAACCTTCAGCGTTCTTGTAGCCCTCTGTACCTAGCCCACTGGCAATCTCGGAGTCGGTAAGGTTGAGGAAGGAGCGGTGATCAACGTAGAAATATTGAGCTAAACTAGGGCAAAGGAACTCTCTCGTGAATACCTCTTCTCGCCTTGTTCCAGCATGCGATCGTTTGTCTGCTATTATCTTCTCTAACTCTGCCAACACTGGACGGTTCAAGAGGCTGTTCTCGATGTACCCGAACAAATCCAAGATACCGATGTTCTTCATAAGTCTATGCCCTAACCTGGAACCGTCTTACCCCCACTTGACAAATTAGCATAGTTTTTTGCGTTCTCGATCTATCCGCTGCAGTCGTGATGTAACGCCGCGCTATGCCGCTACCGCCGTCGCTGCACAAGAGGGCTTCAGAGGAACCTGGGGGGAATAACCTGCATCAGTCTAGACGCTAGTTCCTGCTAAGTCAAGGGCTGATCCTGCAAGGCAGAGAAGTGCTGGAAAGCTGCATCTACGCGTAGGAGATGTGGGGTTCAGGCTATCTAGCCATATCCATCTACTTACAACTCTGGCGGCAACACGCGTGCGCTATGCACTACGGCGACAACATCTATTTTACCTGGCCTTATCCGGTAGATGATGCGGTATGAACCCTTAATCACTTCGCGTACGTCTTGAGATTCATACCCTACACCATGCGTCCCGACAGAGGGAAACTGGCAACCTGCTCCGAACGTCTGGTCAACTGACTACTTGGACTTACCTCAACCACTCGCTTTCACAAGCTCCTTGGCCAGTCGCTTTCGTGCTCGTTCACGGCTTGCGTAGTGTCCTGCATAGACCGAAGGGGCTCCCAGGTCTATTCCTTCAACCGCACGGCCATTCCGTAGGCGAGGATCTCCTGGCTGGTGAAGAGGTCCCGGCATGGGAGAAGGACAAAATAGAGGTCGAAAACTATGTAAAGGTATTGGAATACATCGATCGGCTTGGGAGCAAAGGGGAGCAAGGAATCACTGAGGAGACTCTCCTAGAGATCCATCGGCTGACGACCAGGGGGCTTTTGGATGAGACTGAATCTGGACATTGCCGCAGGGTTCCGGTGGCGGTTGTGGACAGCTTTGGCAGGACGGTCTTTCAACCTCCGCCGGTAGAGAAGGTGCCCAGGTTGATGGAAGAGTTTGTCGCCTGGCTCAACAGTGAGAAGGCGAAGGAGTTGTATCCTGTCCTGGCGAGCGGGATCGCTCACTATGAATTGGTCCGTGTTCATCCTTTTGTCGATGGGAACGGGCGGACAGCGAGGGCTCTTGCCACTCTGATCCTCTACCGGCGGGGCTTCGATACGAAGAGGTTCTTCGCCCTGGACGACTACTACAACGAGGACCGGAGCCGCTACTACGCTGCCCTTCAGGCTGTTGATCCCGAGAGGATCGATATCACAAAATGGCTGGAATACTTCACCGAAGGTGTGGACGTCAGCATGGGAAGGGTGAAGAAAGCAATCCTCGACTTCAGCTTGGATCGAAGGTTGAAAGAGGCCAAAGGCCAAATTTACCTGGATGATAGACAAATGGCGATCCTCAAGCACCTTCAGACTAACGCTCGCATCACGATCAGCGAGGTGCAATCGATGTTCGGCATCAGCCGAGAGATGGCCAATCGCCTCATCCGGCCTCTGCTAGAGAATGGCTTAATCGCCAGGCAGGGTAAGGGCCGAGCAACTTACTACGAGCTAAGCCTATAATCGTCAACTAATCGTCAACCGTGTGAACTGGATTCCTGATCGCCGCTCTGCAACACTAACCATGAGAGAGCTAACTTGCGCCGCGTCCCGAATGATATCGGAATGCCTCGGGTTAGCAACGTGGTCATCAGACTCGCACAAAGCTGTTCACTTCACGCTAGGCTTTAGTTTGACGGGCGTTCCATCCTCGATCGCTTTCCTCAGCATCTCCCGCAGGCGGAACCTCTGGATTCTGCCCGATGGGGTCATCGGGAACTCATCAACAATCTCGACGTATCTCGGGACCTTTCAGCAACGAGGCGTGTCTTTCACTTCGCTATCCGATTTCGTCCATGGTGAACGGCTTTCCGTGGCCCGGATAGACGATTCGGATGTCCAGCTTCTTCACCCGCTCGAACCCGGCCTTCAACGCCTCGGCGTCGTCGACCAGCGTGGCGATCGACGGGCGGGTCCGGTTCTCAAGAGGGAGGATGGGGGTCACACCTTCATTCTTGGTGTTTGTCCGAGTACTAAAGGCGAATACGCCCTGCCAGAGACTATGCCCTACGTAAGGATTATCGGGATTACCATGGACTTCGGCCTTCTACTTCTCTTTATCGCTATCAATAGGAAGCTCAATCAATTTCAGCCTCAGTAGTTTCTTCGCACGGGCGTAGATATCTTTTGTATCGCCCTCTCTCCGAATTCCTACTGCGACAATGATTACCCTTTCCTTCTTTACCTTGTAGAGCACACGGTATCTTGCGACACGCAGGCTGCGGAATCCGATCAACTCGGCGACTAGTGCCTTGCCTTTCTTTGCCGGTTCCTTTGTTAGTTCATCGATACGGCGGGCGATCATGTTACGGATTCGTCTATCGGTGATCGCGTGAAGCATGAGCTGCGCTTGAGGCGTGAGGAATACTTGATAGGAAGGCATTGTCGGCTAAGAAACGCTTTTTACCTCGTCCCACGGGATAAGCTCTCCGCTCTCCATCTCCTTGATGCTCTGTCGTAGAGCCGCCATGAGATCCTCATCGCCGAGGATCTCCAGGGTTTCCACGAGGCTGTCGTACAGATCCCACGGCAAGACAGCCAGCACCGGCTTTCCGCGGCGGGTAATTGCGACCGCATCAGATGCATCGTCGGCGGCAAATTCCTCTGGAAGACGGCCGAGCTCGTGACGCGCCTGAGTAATGGGAATAGCTCTCTTAAACACCTTGATCCCTCCTTAAATTGACCTTCTAAGTGTACAGTTAGACGAGCAGAAATCAAGTGCGACAGGCAATTACTTGCCCACTATTAATGCTGAGGAAACCGGGAATGCAAGAAGAGCCGCAAAAAGAGGGAGAAGGGCTATAAATCCTCTGCGGCTTGACGCCTTGGCGTCTTTGCGAGAGACACAAGCCTTTTCTACCGCAGAGGGCTCTGAGGAATTGAGAGACCGAAAGATTGAATGAGCGGAAGATTGGGAAGTTCAATTCCTCAATCACTCACTCGCTCAATCATTCAATCCTGCTGCCCCTCTCTGCGTGCTCCGCGTTCTCGGCGGTGAAAGCTTCTGTTCGGTCTCCGGCCTTGCTCCGCAACCTGGAAGGAGAAGAGGTTCATGCGACAGTCCGGGGCTACTCCTTCAACCGCACGGCCGTTCCGTAGGCGAGGATCTCGGCAGCGCCAGACATCGTCTGAGAGGTGGTGAAGCGTACTCCCAAAACAGCGTTTGCACCGAGAGCTTCTGCTTCTTTGACCATGCGGGATATCGCCTCATCGCGTGCCTGGGAGAGCATACGGGTGTACTCCTTGATCTCACCACCGACGATGTTCCGCAGCCCGGCCATCACATCCCGTCCGATGTGGCGGGCCCGGATGGTGTTCCCCCGCACAAGACCTAGAACTTCCTCAACCTCGCGTCCTTCCACTGCCTCAGTCGTCACTAGAAACATTCTTTCCCTCCTTCTTCCGTTCCAGTATCAGCCCGATGATCGTTATGATCAACCCAGCCGCCCCAATCAGGATCACCACTTTAAAGAAGGTTCCGATTCCGGGTGCGGTTACAATCAGGTGGATCAGAAAGTAGGCTGCATATCCGCCAATGAGGCTCCCCGCGACGATCATCAGCCAGTAACCGAGTTTCAACATGATCCCTCCTTCGTCCCTTGGGTTAGATCTTGCTCCAATCCTTCCCCCATTCGACCGACACCTCCAGAGGGAGGCGAAGCTCCATCACCCCTTCCATCTCCTCCTTGATCCGCTCCATCGCCTTCTCGCGCTCCTCTTCCTTCACCTCGAAGATCAGTTCGTCGTGGATCTGGAGGAGCATCTTTGCCTTGAGGGTTTTCTCCTCGATGATCCGATCGATCTTGAGCATAGCGAGCTTGATCAGGTCGGCCGCGCTCCCCTGGATCGGGGTGTTGATCGCGTTTCGCTTGGCGAAATTCTTGCTTTGCACGCTCTTTGAACGAAGCTGCAGAAGGGGACGGCGGCGACCGAGGACCGTCTCCGCGTAGCCTAGCTCCGTCGCCTGCTCGATCATCCGATCCATGTACTCCTTTGTTTGAGGGTAGGCCTCGAAGAAACGGTCGATGTAGGCCTTGGCCTCTGTGCGGGGAATTCCAAGCTCGCGAGCGAGCCCGAACGGGCTGATCCCGTAGATGATCCCAAAGTTTATCCTCTTGGCCGCGCTGCGAAGCTTCCCGGTCACCGCTTCCTCAGGGATAGCGAAGATACGGCTCGCGGTCATGCGATGCAGGTCCTTTCCCTCTTTGAACGCCTCGATCAGTGCCACGTCCTCCGCAAGGTGAGCAAGCAGGCGGATCTCGATCTGTGAGTAGTCAGCCCCGATCAGGAGCGATCCTTCCGGCGCGACGAACGCGCGCCGGATTCGCTCTCCTATCTCGGTGCGAATCGGTATATTCTGCAGGTTCGGATCGGAGGAGGAGAGGCGACCTGTCGCAGTCGAGGTCTGGTGGAACGAGGTATGGATCCTTCCCGTCTCTGGGTTGATCGCTTCGGGAAGTCGCTCAATGTACGTATTCAAGAGCTTTTCCAGCTCGCGGTACTCGATCAACTTGCCGGGCAGTGGGTGTGTCACCGCAAGTTCTGAAAGGACACGGGCGCTCGTCGATGGACCCGTCTTCGTACGGTCGATCACGGGAAGGCCGAGGTGGTCGAACAGGATCTGCGCCACCTGTTTGGGCGAATTCGGATTGAACTGTTCCCCAGCTATCTCGTAGAGGTCCTCTTCGATCACGGAGAGCCGCTCGCGCAGGTCACGCCCTTGCGAGGCAAGGACCTTCCGATCGACGAGGATCCCGTTCTCCTCCATCCGTGCCAATACCGATAACAGCGGGACCTCCACCTCGTGAAAGAGCTGCATTGCGCCCGCCTCTTTCAGCGCTTCCTCCAAGTGAGGTTTGGCGCGACAGACGATCTCCGCGTCCTCGGCGGCGTAGAAAGTTGCCTTCTCCACTGGGACGGCCGCGATCTCGCCTCCTTTGCCCACAAGATCGCCATAGGAGAGCATCTCGTAGTTGAGGTACGTGCGGGCGATCGTTTCTAGATTGTGGTGGCGTTCCTCAGGACGGGCAAGGTGAGAGGCGATCATCGCATCGAAGCTCACCCCTCGCGGAGAGAGCCCGTACCGTCGCAGTATGATCAGGTCGTACTTCAGGTTCTGTCCGATCAGCTTCGGTCTCTCTTCTTCGACGAGCGGGCGCAACGCCGTTAGAACCTCGTCGGTTGTGAGCTGGGCGGGTACACCGAGGTAGTTGTGAGCGACCGGTATGTAATAGCCAACATAAGGATGAGATGAAAGGGCTATCCCCACGATCTTCGCCCGCATCGGATCGCGGCTCGTCGTCTCAAGGTCGAGTGAAATCTCTTCCTCTTTTGAGATCTCCTCGATCAGCCGGTCGAGCTCCTCCCTTGTAAGGATCGTGCGGTAGTCCGCGCGGCGCTTGTCCTTCGTTTTCTCGGTCAAAGGGGAGGTTCCCTCAAGGTCGAGTTCGTCAAGGATAGAGCGAAAATCAAGATCACTTAAGAGTTTCTGCAAGCCTTCGATGTCCACCCCGTGCAGTCGGCAGTCCTCCGGCACCTTCCCTACTGCGATTTCCTCGTCCAGGGTGACGAGTTTGCGGGCGAGACGGGCCTCCTCCGCGTGAGTTTTCAGGTTCTCTTGTATGCGCGCGTTCCTTACCTGATCGGCATTTTCAAGGACTGCATCGAGCGAGCCGAACTGCGCGAGGAGGCGAGAGGCGGTCTTCGGGCCTATGGAAGGGATTCCAGGGATGTTGTCCGACGTATCGCCCACAAGTGAGAGAAAGTCGATGATCCCCTCCGGTGGAACGCCGTATTTCTCCTTTACCTTAACGGGGTCGATCAGTTCGATCCCATCGGACGACTGTCCGCCACCGGAACGGCGACCGGTCGATCGAATGAGGCTGACCCTCTCATCGACGAGTTGCGCCAGGTCCTTGTCCGAGGTAGCGATCAAGACCGACAACCCCTCCTTCGCTGCACGTCGGGCGAGGCTCGCCATGATGTCATCGGCCTCGACCCCTTCGATAGAGACAATGCGAATTCCCAACTGTTCGAGGAGTCCTTGAATCAAGGGAAACTGCATGGCGAGCTCATCGGGCATCTCCTTGCGGGTTGCCTTATACTCCGGGTAGAGCCTGTGGCGGAAGGTCTCTCCCCCTGCATCGAACGTGACCACGGCGTAGGAGGAAGGGAAGGAACGCATGACCCGCGTGAGAATCCGCCAGAACCCGTAGACCGCGTTCACCGGGCGGCCGTCTCTGGTCGTAAGCTCACGAATGCCATAGAACGCGCGGTAGGCAATAGAGTGCCCATCAAATAGGAGAAGCCTCTTTCCATCGGGGGGTTCCTGCCAACCAAAGAGTTCTTCGAGCGGTCGCTTACAGGTAGACACGATCTTTGTTATTCACCCCCTTGAGGTCGAACAGATAGCAGAGGGCAAGGGCAAGACCATCGGCCATATCGTCCGGGCGAGGGGTCTCTGTAAGAGAGAGGAGCCGCTTCACCATCGCCTGAACCTGCGCCTTGCTCGCCCTCCCGTAGCCAGTAATCCGTTTCTTCACCTGGAGCGGGGTATACCCGCACACCGGGAGCCCGTCCGCCGCAAGGAGGAGAACACCCCTGGTCTCTGCGGTGAGCATTGCAGTACGACTATTCTTCGCGAAGTAGATCTCCTCGATCGCAATTCCTATGGGACGATAGGTCGCGATCAGTTCTCTTGCACCGTCGTAGATCTCGTGCAGCCGTTGCATACGCGGAAGTCCTTTCTCCGTTCGGATGACGCCGCCGTCAACCACCTTAGGGCCGTCCTCTGTCTCGCGCACGACCCCGTATCCGGTGGTGGCAAGACCAGGATCGAACCCGAGCGCGACCAGATCTTCACTAATCACAGGAAATCCACCAGTTTTGGATGATCGTCCTTCTCTGCCTGACAGACGTGTTCGGGATGCTCGTTCAGGTCGACGCCGCAGTGTGGACAGAGACCGCGGCAGTCCGGGCGGCAGAGTGCACGAGGGTCGATTGAGGCGCTGATCAACCCGATGACTTCTGAGGTAAGGTCAATGCTATCTTCCCCCTCGGGGAGAGAAATCGCGAAGTGCTCATAGCAATCGACCGTCGTGTGCACCGGGGCAAGGCAGCGGCAACAAGGTTGCTCAACCACCGTGCAAATCTGGATAGCAAGATAGAGGGTGCTCATCTGGAAGAACGCTTCTCCACTCACTTTTAGTGGTTCAAGGAGGGAGAAATCCTCGGACAAGGAGGAGGTCTCCTCGATTTTCAAGCAGAGATCGATGGGGAAGTGCTTCCCCGGGTTCTTTAGAAAGAGATCGAGATTAAGTTTTAACATTGCATAACGCCCAAGCTACGTCGGCCGCCCTTTTCCCCTCCTTAACATCGTGTACACGGATAATGTCGGCACCATTCAGTATCGCGATCGCGTTCGCCGCGATCGTCCCCTCCAACCGTTCCTCTGCTGGGAGGTTGAGGATATCCCCGAGGAACGACTTGCGCGATAGGCCAACGAGGATCGGAGCATCAAGGACACTGAACCGCGAGAGACTTCGTATGATGGCGAGGTTATCCGATAGCCGTTTCCCAAACCCGATCCCCGGATCGATGATGATCTTCTCAGTCGCTATCCCCGCAGAGATTGCCATCTCGATCCGTTCGGCAAGGAACGCCTTTATCTCCTCCACCGGGTCGTTGTAGGAAGGGCCCTTCTGCATAGTTTCCGGCGTCCCCTTCATGTGCATCAAGATCACGAACGCGTTGCTCTTCGCTACAACGCCCGCCATCTTTGGATCGAACCGCAGGGCACTGATGTCGTTCACGATCGATGCTCCAGCCTCAACCGCCTCCGTTGCGACCACCGCCTTGGTTGTATCGACCGAGAGGAGGAGATCAGTTCGGTGATGGATCCCCTCGATCACCGGGATCACCCGCTCCAGCTCCTCTGCCGCTGAGACCGGTCTCGCCCCCGGACGACTCGATTCGGCACCGATATCGATGATATCCGCACCCTCTTCCACCATCTGCAGAGCCTGCTCGATTGCGGCGGCTTCCGTGGGATAACGCCCCCCATCGTAGAAGGAGTCCGGGGTGAGGTTTAACGTCCCCATCACCAGGACCCTCTTTCGGTCTTTCATCCACTCGTTTAGCCGCTTCATCTCGTGCATGAGTATACCACACAGGAGAGTGGGGAAGTGCCCCGTGTTTGATGGCGTCGTTTGACGTAGTCGCCGCGGGGAACTAAAATTCATTAACGAGTTCTACAAAGGAGTGATGATTATCGCTAAGGTACTGCTTACGAAAACGATCGAGTCTTTAGGTTCTGTTGGTGAGGTGGTCGATGTGGCGGATGGGTACGCCCGGAACTACCTCTTCCCAAAGCGGCTTGCCGCGGCACCGACCGAACATAATATCGCACGCTACGCCAAGGAAAGGGCTGCTCACGCAGCAGCGATCGAAGAACGCGAGGAGAAGGCAAGGAGGCTGCGCGACGTGCTCGCCAATCGTACTCTCGTCTTCGTTCGCAAGGCGCACGATGATGACCGGCTGTACGGTTCGGTGCGCGCGGAGGATATTGTCTCCAAAATCGAGGAGGAGATTGGCGAGCACATCGAGGTCTCACGTTTGCAGATGGAGCACTCGATCGAAACCTTGGGCCCGCACGCGGTGACGATCGGCCTGTACAAGGATATCACGGTAGAGGTCCGGGTCCGTGTGGATGGAGAGGCTAGCCCCAAGGAGACGAGTCTCAAGGAGACACCGCTACCGGAGGAACACCTCAAGGAGGAATAACCCGCATGAGAAGCGGGTGGCTGTTAGCGATTGCTGCAATCTGTATCCTCGTCGTCGCGTTCGGAATGAGCGGCGACGAGGGTCCTTTGAGGGTCAATGGCGATGTGGTCGCCCTTATTCATCCCCTGCTGCAAGAGGCAGGTCAATGGCTGGTTCCATTACGCGAATTTGGCCTACGATTGGGAGTTGAAGCGGCCTACATTGAGGAGGAGAACTCGATTTGCGTCCGCTGGGACGATGGAAAGGTCTTCTTTTCTACCGATTATTTTCCCCTCTACGGAGGGATTTACTACATCCCACTCGATGAACTGATCGATATCGTCGGAGCTGAGTTACACACGATCGGCGACGAAATCTACATCGAGACCGATCTACAGCATCTAATCTCGCTCGAAGCGACCGCGGACCGGGTAATCGCCCGATTCGATGGTTTTGTCCCGTACGAGACGATTGAGACAAGATCGGGGACGATTCACCTGCGGTTCTACCACTGTGCTCTTGCCACCGTGCTACGCCAGGTCGCCCTTACCGGGGGTGCGATCACCTCTGCCACGTTGGGGCTCTCCACCGACCAGAGCATCGATCTCATCATCGAGATATCGGGCACTTCCCTCCCGCAGACCAAGCGCTTCGAGACACCTGGCTTCTACTCTGTATCGCTCACCTTCGATCATCAACCGCTCGTCGAGGCAGAGGTGGAGATCCTTCCGCATGTGACCTACCACGAAATCGAGACGGATCTCGGAGAAGGTCCGGTGAAGATCAACTACCTGTACGTGGAGGACTGGCGCGAGCACTACCGCTTGGTCCCCACAATCTCCCAGAGAGGGCTCGGGACCCTCTCTTCCTTGAAGGAGATGGCACTCTCTCATGGCGCGCGTGCGGCGATCAACGCCAATTTCTTCGACCCGGCAACGGGGATTCCAATCGGGCTCCTCATCATAAACGGGCAGGCTCTTGGCTCAAACTACGCGCGGCGCGCGGCGGTAGGGATCGACCTATTCGGGCGATTGACGTTCTTCAA
Source organism: uncultured bacterium (assembly GCA_965370555.1). Taxonomy (GTDB): domain Bacteria; phylum Bipolaricaulota; class Bipolaricaulia; order UBA7950; family UBA9294; genus JAJOKK01. The sequence goes on along the minus strand of CBDUVB010000005.1, from coordinate 12,877 downwards.
CCCGGCTGTTCACCTCTATCTCCGCACCGGCGAGGAGAAGATCCCTCTCGACGACGTAAATCGATCGATCAAACCAGACGAGCTCGTCGCCTACACGGTCGGATACCCTGGCCCAATCACCCGTGGTTCGTCACAGACCTTCCGCACGGTGAAGGTGCGTGATAGACGAGTCACCGCGATCCAAGACGGGCCGTACGTGGTCGAGGATCGCTCCGCCATCCTGTTGGTAGCGTGCGGGGCGGCGCGCGATCAGCTTGCTACACTGAGGATCGGCGATGAGGTAAGCATCGAGTACACCCTCGACGAAGGGGATCTCCTGATCACGGACGTGGTCAGCGCTGGACCGCTCCTCGTCGCATCTGGCCGGGACGCCCTCGATCCCGAGACGGAGAGTTTCCAGATCGGATCCTACCTGGTAAGCGGCCTCGCGGCACGGAGCGTGCTTGCCACGGACTGGCATGGAGGGTTGATCCTCCTCACGGTGACGAAGAACAGCGGGAGTGTGGGGGCCAACTTTGAGGATCTCCTCTCGATCCTCCACCGCCTTCCGATAAAGGTTAAAGACGCGATTGCGTTCGACGGGGGGCATTCGAGTTCTCTGGTCTTCAAGGATGGGGCAACCTATCGGGAGATCGGGAGTGGGGGGAAGGTCGCGGTCGGCCTCCTCCTCGTGCCGACCGATCGATGAGACGCCTGGCTCGCGATACCCTGTTGATGGCCTTAGCGACAGGGATTTCGCGCGTCTTCGGTCTGCTCCGTGACGTGACGATTGCCGATCGCTTCGGAGCGGGCGGGATGTACGATGCTTTCTTGATCGCGTTTTTCCTTCCCGTCTTCCTGCGCCAACTCCTCGCCGAGGGAGCTCTCTCTACCGCGTTCATCCCGGTCTATACCGAGGCCCTCGTCGTCGATGAGGAGGCCGAACGGTTCGCGAACAATGTACTCTCTCTCCTTCTGATCCTCTTCCCGATCGTTGTCGCGCTTGGGATACTCCTCGCACCGTACTACCTCCCGTTCTTGGCGAGCGGTTTCTCCCCGGAGAAGATCGACCTCGCCATTCACCTTGCGCGCATCCTCTTTCCATTCATCGCTCTCGTCGGGTTCGCCGCTATCTTCATGGGAATCCTGAATGCCCACCATCGTTTCTTCTCCGCGGCGCTCGCTCCCGTCTGTTTCAACCTGGGGATGATCGTCGGCGCCCTCCTCCTCGCGCCTTTCTTCTCGGTTCGCCCGATCTATGGATTGGCCTTAGGAGCGCTCCTCGGAGGGGCGGGGCAGCTCCTCTTTCAGGTCCCCGCCCTGCTGCGAACCGGGTTCCGCTTCCGTTTCACGCTGCGGCCGCTCCACCCGGGAATCCGTGCGATGGGGCAACTGATGATCCCTGCCCTATTCGGGTTGGCGGTCACCCAGATCAACCTCCTCGTCGACAATAAGATCGCCTCCTATTTAGGGGACGGAGGGATCTCTTCGTTACAGTATGCGATGCGTCTGTTTCAGCTTCCTCTGGGTGTCTTCGGCGTAAGCATCGCGACGGCGCTCCTGCCCCGTTTCTCCACGGCGTGGGCAAAGGGTGAACACGACCGCTTCTCCGCTCACCTGGTCGATGGGATCAGCACGAGCGCCTTCATCCTCCTCCCAGCGATGGTCGGCCTGTACGCGATCGGTCCCGACTTGATCAGATTGCTCTTCGAACACGGGAGTTTCACCATGGCCGATAGCCTGCGCACGGCGAACGCGCTCGCCTTCTACCTCGCGGGGATCCTCCCCTATGGGCTGGTCTACATCCTCACCCGCGCGTTCTATGCCATGGGGCGGACCCGCGTTCCACTCGTTGCATCCTCCTGTGCGGTCGCCGCGAACGTCGCCTTCGACCTCCTGTTGGTCGGCCCGATGCGCGAAGGGGGCCTGGCACTCTCGACCTCGATCGCCGGCGGGGTGAACGCGATGATCCTCGCCCTCTTCCTGTGGCGTCAGATCCCCCTGACGGTATCGCTGCTCGTACAGTGGGGGAAGATCATCATCGGGACCGGAATCGTCTTCGTCGTGGCATGGGCAACGCGGCAAGCAGTCGGGGGAATATGGATGCCTGTCTTTCTTCCAGCCCTGGCCGGGGGAGCCTCTTACCTTTTTTATAGTTGGAAGAGCGGGTTGCTCACCCTTATTGAAACCGGCGGAGGTCGTCTGGAGTAAGAATCAAACCGCCTCACGCGTCCTGCATTTTGGTGTCAGATCTGACACCTTTTCCGCTTACCGGGTGTAGCCGAGCTGTTCCTTGGCATCACTTGAAAGCATCTCCGGGGTCCACGGGGGATCCCAGATGAGGCTCACCTCTACATCGACTCCTTCGAACGTTTGGCGGACCTCCTGTTCGACGCTCCCGGCGAGCATCCCTGCTAGTGGGCATCCGGGTGTGGTAAGGGTCATATCGACACTGATCTTGTTCTCTTTAATATCGATGTTATAAATCAATCCCAAAGCTACTACGTTGATCCCTAACTCAGGATCGATCACATTCTCCAGACACGAACGCACGGCATCACTAGTTATATCCATTGCATCCTCCTCGAACGTTTTCGTGATTATACGCGAAGTACTGAGCGATCAGAAAGGGAGATCTGCTGCTTCCGCACGTGCCCATGAATCGACCGCGAGGAGCGAGCGAAGCGTCACCTCTCCTGCTTCGCGCTGGGCCTCGACTGTGCGCCAGCGCACAAGGATCTCACGAAGGCCTGAAGCGATCCCAGTAAAGGGGATCTCCCCCGCCAAGAAGCGTTTCACCAGGATTTCGTCGGCCGCGTTGATCGCAGCAAGGGCCGTCTTTCTCTCTCTCGCCGCAGCGAGGACCGTAACGAAGGCAGGATAGCGGTCGGGGTCGAGCGGTTCAAACATCATCGTTGCGACGGCTCTGAGGTCGAGACGGGGGAGCCCGGTCTCGATACGTTCAGGGTAGGTGAGCACGTACTGAATCGGGATACGCATATCCGAAGCAGCGAGTTCCGCGAGGATAGACCCATCCTGATACTCGACCAGCGAGTGGATCATCGATTCCGGGTGGATGATCGCCTCAATTCGTTCATAGGGCAGGGAGAAAAGGTAGTGCGCTTCGATTATCTCGAATCCCTTGTTCACCATCGTCGCCGAATCGATGGTGATGCGGGAGCCCATCGCCCAGTTGGGGTGCGAGAGGGCCTCCTCGGGGTGCACGCGCGGAAGCTTGGCAAGGGGAGTGCGGAGGAACGGCCCACCGGAGGCAGTGATGAGGACGCGTTTCACCTCGGAGAGCTTCCCACCGCGCAGGCACTGAAAGAGGGCGTTGTGCTCACTGTCGATCGGGAGGAGCGTCCCTCTATGCTTCTGCAAGAGGGCATTCACAAGTTCGCCCCCGATAACCAGGCTCTCCTTGTTCGCCAGCGCGACAGTCCGCCCAAGGGAGAGCGCGGCGAGCGTCGGTGGAAGGCCGATCGATCCAACAAGGGCGTTCACGACCAAGTCGACCTCAGTGAGCATGGCCAGGTTCTCCAATCCTTCCTCGCCAACGAGGACATCGAGATTGGGGAAGCTTGTCCGTAGTTGCTCGGCTCCTTCCTCATCTCCAATACACACGATGCGAGGATTGAACCGCTCTATCTGCTTGGTGAGGAGGGAGACGTTCTTCCCTGCAGAGAGGCCGACCACAGAGAATGGATGCCCTTCTCGGTTGAGTCGTCCAATCACATCCAGGGTCTGCGTGCCGATCGACCCAGTCGCCCCTAGGATAACCAGGCGACGTTCCTCGCGGGGCATCAGGCAGCAGGTACGGGGATCAGCGAATCGAAGAGTTTCTCCAGGTCATCTCCGCCGATTATCTCCCGTTCGAGCACCGCGCTCGCCAGTCGATCGAGGATGGAGCGGTTCTGTGCAAGGAGGCTCTTCGCCTTCTCGTAGGATTTGGAGATCAGGGATCGGATCTCGCTATCGACAAGCGAGGAGAGCTCTTCAGAGTGCTCGTTGCTCTTCACAATCTCCTCCCCGAGGAAGACATCGACGTGCTCGCGCGCCAGGCTGATCGGGCCAAGCTTCTCACTCATCCCGTACTCGACCACCATCCTTTTCGCGAGTTTGGTCGCCTGCTTCAGGTCATCGTAGGCACCGGTGGTAAGGTCGTTGAAGACGAGCTCCTCGGCGGCCCGCCCCCCGAACAGGGTGGTGAGTTTATCCTTGAGCTCTTCCTCGGAGACGATGTACTTATCCTCAAGCGGAAGCTGAAGGGTAAACCCGAGCGAGCCATCCCCGCGGGGGATGATCGAGATCTTGTGCACCGGATCGGCCTTGGGAAGAATTCTTCCGAGGAGGGCGTGCCCGGACTCATGGTAGGCGATCCGCTCGCGCACCTCTTCGGAGATGATGATTCCCTTTCGCCGTACCCCGGCGATGATGCGATCGGTTGCCTCCTCAAAGTTGACCATCTCCACCGTGGCCTTGTTCTCTCGTGCGGCGAGGAGGGCGGCCTCGTTGCACAGGTTCCGCAGGTCGGCGCCGACAAACCCCGGTGTTCGTCGGGCCAGTATTACAGGATCGACATCATCGGCAAGGTTCTTGTTCTGTAAGTGAACTCTCAGGATCTCCTCACGCCCTTTGATGTCCGGGCGAGGGACGGTGATCCGGCGGTCGAACCGTCCGGGTCGTAAGAGCGCCGGATCAAGGACATCGGGACGGTTGGTCGCAGCGAGCATGATGATCCCCTTGTTAGGTTGGAACCCATCCATCTCGGCCAGTAGTTGATTCAGGGTCTGCTCGCGCTCGTCGTGTCCTCCGCCGAGGCCGGCCCCGCGCTTACGTCCTACGGCATCGAGCTCATCGATGAAGATTATGCAGGGCGCACTCGCCTTCGCCTTCTCGAACATGTCACGCACCCGTGCTGCCCCCACACCGACGAACATCTCCACGAAGTCCGACCCGCTGATGAAGAAGAAGGGAACCTTTGCCTCACCGGCGATCGCCTTAGCGAGAAGAGTCTTCCCCGTCCCCGGTGCACCGACGAGGAGGATCCCCTTGGGAATCTCTGCTCCCAGGAGGGAGAAACGCTTCTGATCCTTCAGGTAGTCGATGATCTCCTCGACTTCTTCCTTCACCTCATCGATCCCCGCGACGTCGGCGAACGTCACGTTGGTCGACTCCGGGTGGACCAGCTTTGCTTTCGACTGGCCGAAGGATAACGCCCCTCCGCCGGCCTGGGTCTTGCGCATGATGTAAATCCAAACAGCGAGCAACAGGGCGATGGGGAGAATCGAGAGGAGAATGGATACCAGCCAGCCACTGCTAGATGGGGGATCATAGGTCAACTGCACATTGTGCTCCAAGAGCAAGGGCTCATACAGGGTTTTATCATCGGGAAGCTGGGTGATTACGGTTTCCCCATCTAGCGTGGTTCCGGTCGCACGGTTATCCTTGATCGATACGGCTGTTATCTGATCGCTCTCTACCATGGTCCGGAAGAGCGAATATGTAACTTCGTTCTTTGCATTCCCTCCGCCGAGCCAGGACTGAACAAGAACAAGTCCTAAGATGACGATCACGGTGATGAAGGCAATATTCCTCAAGTTTCGATTACGCAAGTCTTTCAATGGGTCCTTCTCCACGGTCCACTCCTTAAACTCGCCGTAAATTGTAACATCACCGATTCTACACGTCAAACATCGTTTGCTAGCGGGATGTCTCCGATTTTGACTCCTGCCAGCATGGGTTCCACTATTGCAACAGGACCCACGCGGCTAGCGACGGGTGGTCTTCCTCCAGAGTTGGAAGCGAGGAAGGGAACGCTCGGTCCCACGAAGGAGGCGGGTGATGTTGCCCCGGTGGGTAATAAAAATGAACAGAACCAACGCGGAGGTCAATGCGAGCAGCAATGAGTGGTAATGAAGGGCAGTGTAGCGATTGAGAAGGGCGATCGTCAGTGGCACCGATAGGGCACCGACGAGCGATCCCAGGGAGACACGCCCAAAGAGGAGGAGGGTGAGCCCGAAGATCCCCACGCCGATCCCAACCGGAATTGGAGCGACAGCGAGGAGCATTCCCGCAGCGGTTGCTACTCCCTTGCCTCCACGAAAGCCCGTGTAGATAGGGAAGACATGTCCGATCACCGCGGCAAGGCCGCACAGGATGGGAATCAGCAACGGGTCAATCGAAATGGAGCCAAATGGGATGAGAGGAATCACGGAGGCGGCAAGAACTCCCTTTCCTAGATCGATCGTGAGGACTGTTACCCCAGCTTTCCACCCGAGGACCCGCCACACGTTGGTCGCGCCAGCGTTCCCACTCCCCTCCTTGCGGATGTCGATCCCCCGCAGGAGCTTCCCCGCGATCACCGAGGTGGGGATGGCGCCGATGAGGTAAGCGATCAAAAGGAGCCCTGCAAGTGCCATTAGTCCGCCCTCCCGTTCTTAGCCTCTTCGATCATCCGTTCGATCGGGGCGGTGTTGAGGACAGCAATTGCCCCCCCACCTGGTCCCGCGTGTGAGCCAAGTGCAGGCGCGGCATCTGTTCTCATCACTGTCGAGGAGGGGAATAGTCGCGCGAGTGCTCCAGCATAGTATTCCGCAAGTGCAGGTGCTGCAGAGTGGGCGATGACAAACATCGGTCTTTCCGATGCTTGCGCGTGTTCCCTGACAAAGAAAAGGGTCTTTTGCATCGCGCGGCAACGGCCGATCGTCCTTCCAGCAGGAGCCACCTTTCCCTCTTTGACAGTGAGGATCGGTGTCAGGTGAAGCCACTCGGCGAGTCTCCCTTGAACTGGGGAGAGTCGTCCCCCGCGCACGAAGTATTCGACGCTGGGGACGTACACAAAGACGCTTGTCCTGGCAGCGGTCTCCTCGGCCACGGCACGACAAGTAGAAAGCGGAAGTTCCGCCTCGATCGCGCGTGCGGCCGCCCACACCGAAAGGCCTTCTCCTGCCGAGGCGGTACGGGTATCCACCACCTCTATCGGAACACCGGTTTCCTCGTTCACCGTGCGCGCGGCATTGAGGGCCAGCTGATAAGTTCCGGAAACCTCGGCTGAGAGGTGGATTGACAGGATCCCAGCATAATGCCGTGCCAGATAGCGGTAGAGGAGAAGAAACTCCGCTGGGGCCGGCTGCGAGGTCTTGGGAAGGTCTTTTGATCTCGCAAGTCGTCTGTAGAACTGATTTGGGGTGATTTCGACCCGATCGAGGAACTCTTCCTCCCCGAACGCCATCCGCAGTGGGATTACCCAGATTCGTTTCTCAGTGAGAAACGCTTGTGGTAAGTCACAAACTGAATCAGTGACGAGGGCAATCCCGGATCGCTCCACCTCTACGAGGGTGCTATCGAGTTGTATCAGCATGTCCTCGACCTTCTGGAAACGTATCTCCCCGGCCTCGGTGAGGATCTCCAGAACTTCTGCCGGGGCATTGGTATGGATATGGACGTGCATCTCTTGATCAGTTCCTGCGACAACGATCGAGTCACCGTATTGAACGAGCCGTTCCTTCAGTGCTCCCTGGTCGATAGCCCCCCCTGTGAGGGTCGCCTCCGTACAGTAACGAAAGTCGATCCCTTCCGGCACGTAGTCCGGCGCAACATTCTGCTCGCTTCCTTGCCCCTCGATCTTTGTTATCTCTTCATCCTCCCCTCTGGTGAAGGAATCGACGAACCCCTCGAGGAAGCGGACGAACCCGAGCGCTCCGGCATCGACCACGCCCGCCTTGCGTAGAACGGCGAGCCGGTTCGTTGTCTCATCGAGTGACCGCCGTGCGGCTTGCAATCCTCCCTCCATCAAGGAGCAAAAATCACTGATTCGCTCAGCTTGCTGCATGATATGATCGGCAAAGTCGGCCATCACGGTGAGGATCGTCCCCTCCTGTGGATTTGCCAATGCTTCGCGTGCTCGCAGGGCAGCGTGCTTTGCAGCTCTTACGAAATGCGTAACGGAAACCTGTACAGCTCCCGCGACCCCTTCTCGTAGGCCTTGAAAGAATTGAGCCATGATTACACCGGAGTTCCCACGTGCGCCGCTGAGAGCACAAGTAGCGACCGTTGTGCTGACATCTGCGAGTGAGGTGTGAGGTGGCACAAGCCCGCGGATCACCGCTCGCATCGTTGCTGCCAGGTTAGATCCGGTATCGGCGTCAGGAACAGGAAAGACATTGATCCGATTGAGGAGATCCTTGTCGGCAATTACCCGGCGTGCACCAGCAAGAACTGCACGGCGAAGGTACTCCGCGTTCAGATATGGAATCTTATCATAGATTTCCTTTTTCATCACACGCGTATCATATCACTCCAACGGGACCTCGCCAACCGATCGGGCCTTCTTGAGTGCTCTCTGTCCGTTGACAGAGGTGTCGAGTTGTGGTACGGTAGGCTATCTCGAATAGAGGGGTAGCTATGATGCAAAGGAGCTATGAAATCCAACCGTTCACTTTCGCCGTTCCCGCGGTGAATCACCCTCGTTATTCAGCAAACCTGAACGCCCGCTGCAATTCTCTGTTCGTTCGTAATACCAACGCCCTTTAGCGGGCGCACATCCGAGAATTCCTGTTTTTACATTGATTTAACTATTAAACCCAGTCTGCCTTCTAAGAGGAGGACCTGATGCGTATTCATACAGACAGTGAACTAATTTGCGTGTTGAAGGTGAAGAGCGAGATTATGCGTGCAGCAGGAGCATACCTGCGGGAACAAGGATTCATCGAGATCCTTCCGGTGATCCTCTCTCCGGTCACCGACCCCCTTCACCACGAGACTTACGACGGAGCGATCGACTACTACGGTTCCCCGTACAAATTAACCAAGAGCATGATCCTACACAAACAAATTGCCCTTAGGACCGTTCCCAGGATCTTCTGTTTCTCACCGAACGTGCGTATGGAACCGGCGGAACGAGCGAGATACGGACGTTATCTTGCCGAATTTGTCCAGCTCGACCTCGAGGCGAGGGATGCGACAAGGGACGACATAATGAGAATCGGAGAGGGGCTATTCCTTACGATCTTAAATGGAGTTAAGGAACATTGCGCAGAGGAACTCGACCATCTCGAACGTCAGCTTCCGATTCCTGCAGCTCCATTTGCGCAGATCACCTACCATGAAGCAATGGAGCAATTTGGCAAGAAGTTCGATGATTCCCTCTCGCTGTCGTTACAGGAACCGATTTGGGTGATCGATTTTCCACGCGAGGTGCGGGAGTTCTACGATCGACAGGACCCCGCTCGACCAGGAGTGCTCCTCGACATGGACCTCATCTACCCGAAAGGCTACGCCGAGGCACTCTCTGGTGGGGAGCGGGAGCACGAACTAGAGCCGATCCTGAAGCGGTTAAAGCAGGATAAGATCAACCCGCAACGGTTCACGCAGTACCTGTCCGTAGTGGAGGAAGGGATCCCGGCGTCAGCCGGATTCGGAATTGGGATCGAGCGATTGACCCGCTACATCTGCGGACTCAATTCTATTGCAGAAGCACGCCTCTTCCCCAAGGTCCCCGGGCTGATCGGCGCGATTTAAGCTTCGAGTATAGGGAGGCGCGACTCCGGCTCAGAGGACGGGCTGGAGTCGCGCTCCATTTTGTGCCGATCCTCTATTTGGAGGATGAGCCCTGGGACAAGACCATCCATACCAAAGAGCAAGCTACCAGCGGATGTCCCACCCACCAGTCCATTCCCAAGTGGGATCTGAGGAGCGGAACGATAGTTTAGTGTAGAACCGGATCGAGTCGCTGAGCACCAAATCCAGGGAAACCGTTGTCATCCCCCAGTCGAAGAGCGTGGTGTGGGTCGATTGGAAGTAGGTGCGAATCTCCCACCTACCCGGTGTGCCGCAGCAGGACTCCGCCGGACCCCAAAGCCTCACGCGTTCGAAGTACTCGGAATACCCGGTGAGTGAGGAGTTCTTCGCCTCCGAAAGAGAGGTATCAGAACGGAAACCTATCCCCCCGGGGAAACTTGCCTCGAATTGCACGCCGTAGAGTGAAATGCCCTCTATGCTCATCTCTTCACCGACCACTTCACAGAGGATTCGGAAGCAGTCGAGCCAATCCGATTTACAGGTGAGGGCTGTCGTCAACTCCTTGCCTGTGGTGGTGAAGGTGATCTCTAGTCGCAGGTAGATACCGAATCCTATGAGTTCCGGAGAAAGTATGGAAATGTCGCGTGCGGTAAATGAGATCTCGTCGAACCCCTCACACGTGATACTCAACCTTGCGTCGAGATCGAGATCACACGCAGCCCAGTTCCAACGAGCCGAGAGGGTTGCGCTATCGAAAGAAAAATTAAGGCCCGTGAACTTGGTGGTGCTGGTAAGCGAGACGTCTTCGATCTGACCAGTGGCGACGAACTGGTTATACGAGGTTGTTTGAGTATAAGTAAGGTAGAACGTGTGTGTGAATCCAATATCGAAGAGGTCAAACCGCGTGGTCGTCTGCCAGGACTGGAAGTAGTCAGGCCCCATAGGATCAAACGCCAGATTCGATCTGATCGAGAGCTCTCCCAGCGGGAAATTGGCGCTGAATCTCAGCGAGGAGAAGGAGTTGTCCGCCCACGTGGCATCTCCCTGAACGCGGAGCGATCCGATCACATAGACAGTTGTCAATGTAGAGCTAAGCGCAGTGAATGAGAAGGTCTGTCCCTCCATCGTTAGGGAACCGATCCATCTTCCAGATAAGTATCCAACCTCACGTTCCCCCCCTACTACGATCTGAATCACCGCCGTAGTGGACGCACCGAACAGATCGGTGACGGAAAAAGTGATTAAATCACTGCCGACGTATCCAGCGGCTGGCGTGTAGGTCAAACTCACAAAAGCGGTGTGCGGGGTCTCGCAGATAATATCAGTTAGATCGCCGCTCAGCGCCCCGTGAGTTGGTCCGCTGACGATCACAAATTGGAGCGGATGGTCCTCAGGGTAGTAGGGATCCACATCCAAATCGGAGGCTTTGAGGGTGAGAGACACGGGCGTATCCTCCGGGGTGATGACAAAATCGTCCTCTGCTACCGGCGCGTCGTTCACCGGTTCGACTGTCACTGTCACCCGTGCCTCCGAGGTATCTCCGCTGTCCGTGACGATGTAGGAGAACGAATCGGTCCCGTTAAAATCGGCGTTCGGAGTGTAGGTAATCGTTTTATCCACGTTTACCGAAATCGTGCCCTCGGACGGGGCCGAGGAGAGGCTCACCGTCGGTGTGGCTCCCAGACCGGTGTCGTTTGCCAATACGTCGATGGTGACCGCTATGTCTTCAGCAGTGATTGCAGTGTCATCAACTGCTATTGGAGCTCCAACCCCAGACAGAGCAACTCCAAACAGGATAAATCCAAACACGACCCACCAGCGATTCCAGTTCTTGTTCATCATAGACCCAGGATAGAACGGAGGATAATCTTCCTGGTGCTCCTGTGGCGGGGAATCCTGTCGCGTTGTTCAGAGAAGGAGAGGAAACTTGTCTGTAACGTATATTACGTACAGGTTTTCGCATTGATTGAGACTTGGGCGAGGACTACTCCATTGTGGTCGAGAGAAGCCGGGGAAGCTCCGGCCTCTTTTTGAGAGACCGGAGCTCATGAATACCGCTAAGGTGCCCTATTCAGGGAAGGACGACGATCGGGACGAGGATTGCCTTTCCCTCTCCGTAGACGACCCATATGTTGTACTGACCGGGCGAAAGGCCGCCGGTATCGATTCCCAACCAATAGAGGTCACCAGAGTACCGACCGGAGAACGAGAACCCAGCACCAGCTTCGACCGCGCCTCCACCTCCAGCAGCTTCTGCAAGATCAGGCTGTGTCACGCGGATCCAAGGCCAACCGAGCGCTATACGATCCTCTCGCGGAAGGTCGAGCCCGACCTCAAGACGCGCTCCGGCACGGGTCTTCGCCGGCGGAAGTTCAGCGTTAAGAGCGAGTTCTTCTAGTTCCTTCGAGTTCAGCGCATCGGCCGTCGCTATCAGAGGTTGTTCTTGCGCATCGAGACCGCGGGTGATGATCCCCAGGTTGGTGTGCCAGTTCTCCCATGTGTCAGGGCCTAGTGGATCCGTTCGTTCCATTGTGGCGAATGTCCTCACATCCCCGGCCGGCCAGCCTGTCCGTTCTGGGTGGCTGGCATTTGCCGTGTCGACCACCTCGCCGCGGTCGTTTATTAGCTGGATCACATCTCCGAGGTCGGTGAGGTCCATCTCGTAAGGTTCCGTTGTATCGTAGAGCAGATTAGCCTCTTCATTGCTGATTGTTTCGTCATGACGACGCTCTATAGTATAGTAACTCTCGTCCTTATCTTCGTGCTTTCCGAGGATCCACCACGAGAGATCATCTGTGTCACGCTTGATGAACTCGACGAACGGCGTGGAGTCATTGTCGGCGAGTTCACACGCAGAGGTCAATGCCGGTAGCAAGATACCGGATAGGTCCACCACCTTCCAACGGTACTCCTCCTCGGTGGTGGGCTGCTTCTGCCGCCAGCTCAGGGTCCAGCCGGTCAAATCAACCGGAATCGTTCCAAGGTTGCGCAGTTCAATCCACTCGTCACGAGAATCGGCGGACGTTCCGGCCCAGGCAACCTCATTGATGATTACTCTTCCTTCGCACGTATCCTCTGTCGCACCACCTCCACCAGCAGGTTCCTCCCAGGTCTTCTCACCCGAGTCGGATTCTGACGTGTAGGTATAACTGCCTACCGTGCCGCCGTTCCAGGTTGCGGTTACCGTGGTGGTGCCAGCAGCTGAAGAGGTAATAATTACCTGGGCTTGACCATTACCGTCGGTACTCACCGTCATGTCGACGATCGTGCCGTCGGAGAAGGTCCCGACCCCACTGATACTAAAGACGATGTCCTCGCCCAACGGAGTTGTCTCATAAGTCCCATCGCCGTCTTCATCCAGACTCAGCGTGGCGGT